>JAPOVR010000161.1 GCA_026708005.1 Actinomycetes bacterium | reverse complement strand
TATCCGCCAGACGCGGTCTTCGAACAGTCGGGCGATCTCGCATTTGAGCCGGCGGCAACCACCCCCGGCGGGACGCCTCCCCAGCCCGGTGGCGTCCCCGGCCAACCAAACGGCAACCTGCCCGGAGACGCCACTGTTGCCACCCTCTAGATCGATCAGTGATAGATGGCCGCTCACATCCCACGACCGGCCGCCCCCGACCTGCCCCACCCAGGCTTCACCCAGGCATCACGACAACCCTTACCCGCAGAGCTGGACGTGACAGCAAGCCTCAACACCATGGCCGCTCCGCCTACCCCGGGCGCCCCACCCACAGCAGCGAACAGCGGCGCCGCAACCAGGCTGCCCTCCGCCACCGCATCCTGCGGAACAAACCCCACCCGGGACTCAGGGCATCCGCCGCCACCACACCCACCCCGGCCAAACCGTGACACGGCACACGCCCCGGGACGGCCACAGCCACCGAGGGCCCCGCACCGGCGCCCCCTGAAAGCGACCCGGCTAGATTACGGACAGTGTTGTCATGGTGGCAACAAGGCACGGTTTGTGTCCGAACCGGGTCCGCGCATCCCGGTGAAACAGGGCCACCCAGAAGACAAGATTTCGCCTGTCCATACGGGTTTTCGCACCACAAGCACCCCCGTAAGAAATGTGACAGATTGCACGCGAGCTGTGCGCGTTTCTCGGCTACCCTCCCCCGGGTGATGGGTGGGGGGCGGGCTGCCCTTTGCGGCGGTCGAGGCGCGGGCGGCCCGTTTCGGCTTCCCTCCGCGCCGGCCGCGGGACTCGACGCGGCCGCCCGGCTAGGCGGCAAGGCGGATCGCCGGCTTCGCCTCTCCGGCCGCGCGCCGCGCGCCGCGCGCCGCTGCTCTCGCCGCCGAGCAGCGGCTCCAAACGCCAGCCCACACAGCCGAACAGGCTGGTTCCGGGAGGTTTACCTCCAGCTGGCGAAAGCAGCTCGAAACGCCGAGACGCCACAACCTGGCAGGGGCCCCAGCTCATTGTCGAAGCCCGCGGGCCGGCGGCCCCCGCCGGGGACAGCGCGCTGCCCACCGGCCGCTGCGAGCGGCCGGCTCACGGCGAAGGAAGGCGCGCCCTGTCGCCGCCAGGGGCAGCGCTCTACCCTCGGCCGTTGCGAGGAGTCGGCGCAGAGCCGGCCGAGTGCCGCTTCGCCTGCCGAGAACGGCGCTTCGGCCGCGGCCGTTGCTCTCGACGCGGGCTCACCCGGCGCCACCGGCTTCTTCGGCATCGGCGCCGCCGGCTTCCTCGGCGTCGGCGACGTGCCAGAAGCCGCCGTCGTAGAAGACCAGTGGCGCCGAGCCGGTGCGGGCCTGCTTCGCGGGCTTGGCCGCAGCGATCACGACGTCGTGATCGCCGACAACGTGCGTCCGCTCGACCGTGCACACCAGGTGCTCCAGGCAGCCGTCGATGAGAGGCAGCCCGCGGGGTCCGGGGGAAGTTGGGACGTCGGCGAGCTGGTCCTCATCGAGCTCGGCCTTGCGAGCACACCTGCGGGCCAGCTCGGGGCCATGCGTTGCATCGAGGATGTTGAGCGCGAAGGAGCGGGTCTCGCGCACCGCGCGGCCTGTGCCGGAATCGTGCATGAAGCACACGAGGATGCGCCTGGGCTCGACCGATACCGAGGTCAGCGAGTTCGCGGTCATCGCGAGGCGCCGCTCCCCGTGAAGGGCCGTCACGATGGCAACTCCGGTTGCGAAGCGTCCGATTGCTGCTCGGTAGGCGAGCGGGTCGACCGCGCCCGGCGTCGGCTCTCCTACGTGTTCATCGTTACGGGAAGGCACGGTCAGGCCAGGCGCCGATCGGCTGTGGCGGCGCGGGGCTGAGCGCCCCGGGGGGCGTGCCTCCAGCATCGAGCTTGCGAGGACCTAGACGGAGAGGTACTGCGAGAGGACGGACGGGTCGGCCGCGGCGGTGGCATCGCCTTCCCAGACAGACTGGCCCTTCTCGATGAAGTAGACGCGGTCGGCAACCTCGAGGGCGAGCCGGTGGTTCTGCTCGGTCATGAGGATCCCGATGCCCTGGCCGGCCATCTCCCTCAGTCTGGTGGCGATGCCCTTGACGATCATCGGCGCCAGCCCCTCACTCGGCTCATCGAGCATGAGCAGCATTGGGTTCGCAACCATGGCCCGGGCGACTGCCAGCATCTGACGCTCGCCTCCGGACAGCGTGCCCGCACTGTTGTTCTTGAGATCTGCGAGCACCGGGAACTGCTTGTAGGCGTCGTCGACGGTCCACTCGATGCCCCCGTTGCGCTGCTTGCCGCTGCGCACCATGCTGAGGTTCTCGTCGACGGTGAGGTTCGGGAAGCTCCGCGAGCCGGACGGGACGAGCGAGACACCTGCCTGAACGCGCTTGAACGATGGCAGTCGGGACAGGTCGACGCCCCCGAGCGTGAGCCTCTCTGCACGACTTGCGACGACGCCTGCGATCGCCATCAGCATCGACGTCTTGCCCGCGCCGTTTCGCCCGAGCACCGCAACCGACTCGCCTGGCTCGACGTGTAGGTCGAGGTCGAAGACCACCTGGCTCTTGCCGTAGAAGGCGTTGAGCCCCTTGACCTCGAGCGTGGCCGAGGCCGCGGTTTCCGTCACCTCAGCTTCTGGCGTCTCGGCTTCCGTCGTCTCGGCTTCCGTCATGTCGGCTTCCGTCATGTCTCCGTCTCCTCGTCCTCGAGTTCACCGAGATAGGCGCGCTGGACATCCACGCTCGCGCGAATCTCCGCCGGTGGGCCTTCGGCGAGCACGGCACCTTTGTGCAGCACCGTGATGTAGTCGGCGATCCGGAAGACGACTTCCATGTCGTGCTCGACGAACAGCACCGTGAGGCCCTGTTCCCTGGCGATCCGCCGGATGAGATCAACCGCGAGCCTCGTCTCGGCCGGCGAGAGGCCGGCGGTCGGCTCGTCGAGAAGCAGCAGCTTCGACTCAACCGCGAGGGCCGTCGCGATCTCGAGGGAGCGCTGGTCGCCGTGTGAGAGCTCGGAAGCGGTCACCTGCGAGAATTGTCCCAAGCCGACCCGGTCGAGCAGCGATCGCGACCGGTCGCGGACGGCGTCCGAATGGGTGCCGGCCATCCGGAGCGTTTGATCCTTGACCGCGGCTTCGGCCAACGTGACGTTGTCGAGAGAGGACAGCGCCCAGAACAGGTTCGTCTGCTGGAACGAGCGGCCGAGCCCGCGCTTGACGAGCCGCCACGGAGCGGTGCCGGTGACCTCCTCGCCCTCGAGGAACACCTGCCCCTCGTCGGGCTCGAGCAGTCCGGTGATCAGGTTGAAGAATGTCGTCTTGCCAGCGCCGTTCGGGCCGATGATCGCGTGCATGGTGCCGGGGACCACCTCGATGCTGGCACTGTCCACCGCGATCAGACCGCCGAACGCCTTGGTCACGCTGTTGACCTTGAGGATCGGCTCGGCGCCGTTGCGCACGGCCACGGCGGCCTCGTCTTCGCCCTCGCCGATGTCGGGGAGGTGGACCGCCTCGATCTCGGCCGCCGAGAAGATGCCTGTCGGCACGGTCTCGATGGCCTCTTCCGCCATCCCGCGCAGGCGCAGGCTGAAGCTGTGCAGCTTCGCTAGGCCGTAGTGGATCATGCCCGCGAGGCCGCCTGGTAAGAGGAGCGCAACGCCGAGCACGATGATGCCGAGGATCGTGTCCCACAGCTGGGTTCGGTCGAAGAGGACGTCCTCGACGTAGATGAAGAACACGGCTCCGGCAAACGGTCCGAGGAAGTACCGAGTGCCGCCGATCAGGACGACGATCAGCGCCTCCGCTGACTTCGTCCAGTCGATCTGCGTCGAGACGATGTTGCTCTCGCCGACGACAAACAGCGACCCGGCGATCGCTCCGAAGATGCCCGCGATCACGAACGCGATGAGCTCGTAGCGCTTGATGGAGATGCCGGCGAACTCAGCGCGCCGACGGTTCTCGCGGATCCCGCGGCAAGCGTCGCCGAACGGGGACTGCGTGATGATGTACAGGAGCCCGGTCGCGGCGAGCGCGATCAGGAAGATGAACCAGTAGAGGTTGCTGGAGTGCAGGATCCCGTTGAGGTACTCGGCCGCGAAGATGCCCGCGATGCCGTTCTGTCCTCCCGTGAAGCTCTGCGTGCCGTGTGCGACCGCCCAGACGAGCTGGCCGACGCCGAGGGTTAACAGGGCGAAGTAGAGCTCGCGTCCACGGAAGACGATGAAGCCGATCAGGAACGCCGCCATACCGCCGAGCACGGGGGCAAGCCCAACGCCGATGAGGGGCGACCAGTCGAGATGCTTGAAGGGCACGGCGACCATGTAGGCACCGAACGCCATGAACATCGCGTGGCCGAAGCTGATCAGCCCGACGGTGTTGACGAGGAAGTTGAGGCTGAGCGCGAGCAGGCCGAGGTAGAGCACCTGCTGCGTCAGGAAGACCTTGTTGGTGTCCTGGTAGAACGGCATCGTCCCGCACAGCACGATCAGGCCGGCCGCAACGATCCACAGGCTCCTGTTGGACGCCTGGTACGCAGCCGGGGAGGCGCGAAGCGTCTGCCCGACGTCTTGGAATGCCGGCACACGCTTTACGACGGCCATGAGGTTGCTCACGACTGTCTACTCTCTATCGACCCGGGGACACGGAGGACGGCGTTGGTCAATTGCCTCGTGTCCCCATGATGCCCTGCGGGCGCAGGACGAGGACTGCGACGAGCACGGCGAAGACGATGGCGATCGCTGCTGGAGGAACCCAAAGAATCCCGATCGCCGAGGCAACACCGACGAGCATCGCCGCGATGAACGCGCCGCCGAGGCTGCCAAGACCGCCGATGACGACGATCACGAAGGCCTTGATGATCGCGTCGATCGCCATCCCTGGGACGATGAAGCCGCGCAGCGAGACCGCGCCGCCGGCGATGCCGGCGAACAGCACGCCGAGGACGAAGACGCCGGTGAAGAGGATCTTGATGTTCACGCCCGTGAGCCCGAGCAGCTCAGGGTCGGACACCGCTGCCCGGATCATGCGGCCGAGGCCGGTCTTGTAGAGCATCGCCCACAGCAGGATGCCGACGATGATCGCTAACGCCATGAAGAAGAACTCGACCTTGCGCACCCCGCCCTCGAGGATGTCGACGTTGCCCTTCAAGAAAGGCGGCTGGGTGATGGCCCTGCCATCGTTCCCCCAGACCTCGCGGACGACACCGGTGATGACGAGCACGAAGGCAAACGTCACGAGCAGCTGGGTGAGCAGCGCACGGTTGTAGATCGGCCGGAAGAAGAAGACCTCCAAGGGGATGCTCGCGGCGGCGAGCGCGATGCCGCCGATGAGGATAAGCAGCCAGAAGTTCCAGTTCGCGAACGCCCACTTGTCGGCGATCGACGCCGTGATGTAGGCGCCGAGCAAGAACAGCGATCCGTGCGCGAAGTTGATGACCCGGAGCGCCCCGAAAATCAGGGTCAAGCCGGAAGCGACGAGGAAGAGCACCGCCCCCTCACCGAGGCCCGTGATGATCTGGATGACGTACTGGGTAAGGCTGATCCCCAGGCTCACCGCGGGTTCCTCTCGGCGCTCTTCCTCACTGTCGCTTGCTTCACTTCACCACCTGGTGGTTTGCGTCTGTTTCCTTGTTTGGATGCTCCCTGATACTTAACTTAACGGGGGCCGGGGAGCTCGGTTACCCACGCCGCGTCGGTTGTTGCGTTGGCCGCGACGTTGTCGAGGTACGTCTGGAACGCCGCGTCGGTCGCGGCCGGGTTCTCGGTGAGCACCCGGACCTCTTCTGGCGGCAGGACGTCGCTCATGCAGTAGACGTCGAACGTCGCCGGGTCGTAGGACACCGGGTAGTGGAGCGATGGATCCTCGGTGATCAGGCCGACCTCGGCGCAGTTGTTCGCCATGTGGTTGACCGGGTTGACGCACGTCTGGTTCTGCTGGTACGGGCCGTCGTAGCAGAAGTCGCCGCTCTCGATGAGTGCGACCCACGCGTCTGGATCCAGCGTCCCGGTTGCCTCGATGACCGCGGCTGCCGCGAGCACGTCGCCGTAGTTGACGAAGGCGAACGCTCCCGGAATCGGCAGGTCCCGCTCGTCCTCTGTGCCGTACTTCTCGGCCCAGCGCTGGCAGAGCTCGAGGCCGGTCGGGGTGGCGCACCGCAGGTGCCAGTCGCCGCGGTTGTACGCGTACGTGTTGTCGGCGAAGTCTGCCGACGAGAGGCCCGAGACCTCGAAGGTCGACGAGAACGCGAGGCCCGTCACGGTCGCGATGCCCAGATCTGCGCAGCAGTCCTTCCACTGCTGCCAGAACGGGACAATGAAGTTGCCGAACATCGCCATGACGATCAGGTCAGGCTCCTCGGCGACCATCGCGTTGATGAACGGGGTCAGGTTTTCCTCGTTGAACTCGGGGAACTGCTGAGAGACGACCTCGAGGCCGGCGGCCTCAAAGCGCTTCACGAACGAGCTCCCAACGTCCTGCCCGTAGGCGTAGTTCGGCACCATCACGGCTGCCCGCGAGAAGCCGTTGTCGATGGCCCACTGCGCCATCGATCGCCCTTCTAGGAAGGTCGACACGGCCGGGTGCATGATGTACGGCCCCTGCTTGGTGTAGTTCTCCTGGTACGGCTGGTGGTCAGCCGCGATGCCCGAGAACACGAACTGGCCGGCTGCCTTCGTCAGGTCGGGCAGCGCGAACATGCACGCCGAGCTGGTTGGGCCGATGTAGAAGTCGTAGTTACCGGACTGGATGGCTTCGCGGTAGTTCCGCAGACACGGGGCCGGGTCGTTGCCGTCGAACGGCTCGTCGATGAAGTCGATCTGCAGCTCACAGCCGAGGATGCCACCACGGTCGGCGAGGACCTCGAGCGCGATCTGCGCGCCGCGCTGTCCGTGCACCGCGATGGTCCCGATGACCTCCGAGAGGTCCTGCGTCTGGAAGGCCCGGATGATTCCGTCCTCACCAACGCCCTCGACCTGACAACCCTCTTCCATCATCGCGTCGTCTTCCATCATCGCGTCGTCTTCCATCATCGCGTCGTCTTGTTCTGGCGGCGGCGGCGGCGGCGGTGGTGGTGGATCACCCGGTGGCGGCGGCGGTGGCGGCGGCGCCGGGGGCTCACCCGGCGCCGGTGGCGGCGGCGGCGGTGGTGGTGGTGGTGGCTCCACGGGTGCCGGTGGCGCCGCTGCCGGCTGCTCCTCCTCGCCGCCGCATGCTGCGACGGAGAGCCCGACGACGAGCGTCAGCGCCATGAGGAGCAACAGCTTGCGCTTGCCTCCTCTGTGAATGCGGTTTCGAATACTCATTGGTGCGGTTGTCACCTCCATGCGTCTAGCGGGAACACTCGCGACCGGTTCGGTCCCGCTGAGCGGGGCCGAATCCGTGTCGCTTCACAGAACGAAGCTTCCTCGTGGCTGCTGCCTCCTCCGTTCGCGCCGTACTGGCTGGCCGATGGTATAGGGACCGAAAGGGAAATACAACCTTCCGTCCCTGTTCACTAAGACGCTGCCTGCGTGTCCTTGTTAGAGGGTCGCGTGAGAGGCCGAAAG
This sequence comes from Actinomycetes bacterium, assembly GCA_026708005.1. Classification (GTDB taxonomy): domain Bacteria; phylum Actinomycetota; class Thermoleophilia; order Gaiellales; family Gaiellaceae; genus JAPOVR01. The sequence goes on along the minus strand of JAPOVR010000161.1, from coordinate 25,524 downwards.
AGTAGAGGGTACAGGCGGCGTGCGCCAGCGGCCCGTGGGCGGGTGAGCTGCGGCGAGGAACGCGCCCCGGGCGGGCGGCTTACTCGGCCTCCCATGCCGCGGACCCATTTCCTTGGTCGCGGATGCACCGGCGCGGGCCGTGCGAATCACGTGCCGGCGCAAAAGGCCTCCACAATTGCCGTGCCGCTTCCTGACCACACTCGCTCGTGCTCGGTGACCCGCGCGAGGGCACGCTCGAGGTGTGGAATGCGGTGGGGCTGTCCGAGCAGCCAGGGGGTGACGGTGAGCGCCAGCAGCCGTCCGCCCTCCTCCCTGCCCTCCGTGTCGATCAGGGCGGCTGCATCGGCGACCTGCTCCGCCCATTCCGGCGCCGTGTGCCGGAGCTGCCAGATCGCGTTCACATCGTGGAGCTCATAGGAGAGGGGCAGGCTCACCAGCTGTCCTCCGCCGGCGTTCAGTCGATACGGGGCGTCGTCGTTGGCCCAGTCGAGGACGTAGTCGAGCCCGTGCTCGACGAGGAGGGAGGCTGTTCGTTCCGACTGCGTCCGGCTGGGCGAGAGCCAGCCGCGAGCCGGCTCGCCGGCCGCCTGCGAGACGGCCTCGACCGCCTCTGCGATCAGGGCTCGTTCCTGCGCCTCGCTCAGCCCGTCGTGGTGGAGGTCGTTGGCGCTCTTCCCGTGCACCGCAAGCTCAAGGCCGCGTGCGCGGGCCTCGTCGAGCGCGCGCGGGTAGCGGCGGCACGTCTCGGCATCGGCCGCGACGGTTGCCCGCACGCCGAGCCGCTCGAGCACGTCGAGCACGCGGAAGAGCCCGACGCGCATGCCGTAGTCCTTCCATGACCACTCGCGGTAGTCGGGGTACTCCTTCGAGGGGCCTCCGAGCGGGGCGAGTGCGCCGTGTCCATCGAACCGGAACCACTGCAGCGGCACGACAACCAGCAGGGCGGCGTGAGCGTCCCCAGGCCACGTGGGCAAGGGCCGGGAGCCGATGGGCTCCCACTCGTAGCGGTCGTGGTCGTAGCCGCGGCGGCGCAGCGGGTACGCGAGGTACGGGTCGTCAGGGCTCATTGCCCGTGCGTCGGTGAGGTCTGCACTCGCGGACGTCGCCCCGCTCCGTCGATCTGGCGAACCGGGTGTCGACCGGGGCGCCTACTCATGTCCCACCGCTCGCGCGACCTCGTCGTAGCAGCACTCGAGGTACCAGGCTGCGATCTCCTCGCCCGTTGCGAGCCATACGCCCTCGTGTGAGGTGATGTGGGCGAGCGCCTGATCGAGCGCATGCAGCTTGTTGGGCTGGCCGACGAGGTAGGGATGGAGCGAGATGCACATGACGCGGGCGCTCTCTGCGCCCTCGCGGTAGAGGACGTCGAACTGGTCGCGAATCATCTCGCCGTAGTGCCGTCCTGTGTAGAGGAACGAGTTGTAGACGATCACGTCGTTCAGCTCGAGCGTGTAGGGGATCGAGATCAGCCGGCCGCTCTTCACCCGCACCGGGAAGGGCTGATCATCGTGGAACAGGTCGCACGTGTACGTGAAGCGGTACTCGGCGAGCAGGTCGAGCGTGCGCTCCGTGTTGGTGAGCGCCGGCGAGAGCCAGCCGGCCGGCCGCCTCCCCGTTTCCCGCACGACGGTCTCGATGCAGTCTTCGATGACCGCCCGTTCCTCCGCCTCCGGCATCTCGAAGAGGTATCGCGTGTTGTAGATGCCGTGGCAGTAGAACTCCCAGCCGCGCTCGAGCGACGCCTCGGTGATCTCTGGGTGGTGGTCGCAGAGGGCGACGTTGAGCGAGATGCTGGCGCGGATGCCGTATCGGTCGAGCACGTCCATCACGCGCCAGACCCCCACCCGGTTGCCATAGTCGCGGTAGCCGTAGGCGAGCGTGTCGGGCTGCACCCTCGGCCAGGGCCTGCGCACGTTGCGCAGCGGTGGGTCCAGCTCGTAGAACTCGTGGTTCGACACGACCCAGAGGGCCAGCCGAGCGTCGTTCGGCAGCGTGAGCCGCGGACGATCCACGATCGCCGAGTAGACCCAGCGGCCAGGATCGCAGAGCACTAGCCCGGCGTCGCGGCGTCGTAGTCCGCCACCCTCGTGGTGAGCTCCGGCAGCCCGAGGATCTCCTGCACGCTCACAAACGGCATGAGCTGATCGAGCAGCGGGCGCGAGTCGCCGCCCGCGCGAAGCGTGGCGAGCCCGTCGAGGGCCGCCTTCACGGTGAGCCGAGTGAGGAAGCCCGGGAAGATGACGATGCGAAAGCCCAGCGATGCGAGCTCGCTGGCCGAGTGCAGCGGCGTCTTTCCGCCCTCGACCATATTCGCCACGAGCGGGAGGCCGGTGCTCGCAAGCTCGCTGCCGACCCGTTCGAGCTCTTCGTCGCTCGTCGGCGACTCGACGAACAGCGAGTCGGCGCCGGCGTCCGCATAGGCGCGGGCGCGCTCGAGCGCCTCGTCAAGCCCGCTGACCGAGCGCGCGTCGGTACGGGCGACGATCATCAGGCTGCTGTCGGCTCTAGAGGCCTGGGCAGCGCGGAGCCGCGCGACCATCTCGCGGACGCTGACGACCTCCTTACCCTCGAAGTGGCCGCACCGTTTCGGCACAACCTGATCCTCGAGCTGGATCGCAGCCACACCGGCTCGCTCGTAGAGCGCCACCGTGCGCTCGACGTTCGCCGGGCCGCCGAAGCCCGTGTCGGCGTCTGCGAAGACCGGCACCGAGACGGCGGCGCAGGTATTCGCCGCGGCCTGGCTGAGCTCGGTGAGCGTCGTCAGCCCCACGTCAGCCTGGCCGAGTAGGCCGTTGGCCACGCCAGCTCCGCTCAAGTAGACGGCCGGAAAGCCGGACGCCTCGATCAGCCGTGCGAAGAGGGCGTTCATTGCGCCTGGACACACGACGACGTCCTGCTCGTCAAGCAGCGTCTGGAACCGCTGGCCCGCCGACGGCCCGTGCCCGCTCATGCCAGCGAGCTCAGCGGGTGGCGCTCGAGGAACTCGATCGCCTTCGCGGCAGACTGTTCCGGGTCCTCGATCATGCAGTACGTGCCGGTTGCGCCTGCGACGACGGCGAGCTCGATGTCGGGTCGAAGCTCCTTCATGCCGTCGTAGCCCCTCGCGTAGCCGGAGTGTTTGCCCATCGGGCCAGTGTCGCCGAGCATGACGAGCATCGGTGCGGTGGTCGAGCGCAGCTCCTCGGTTAGATCGGATGCGAGCTGCGCTGGGTGGATGAGCCGGTAGAGCTCTGCGGTCGAGCCCTTCTCGAACTCCTCAGCGAGCCAGCCCTCGGCCGCCGCTGGGCCGCCGAACAGCTTGCAGACAATGCGGCATGCCTCGGGCCACTCGAACTGGTCGAACGCCGTCTCGAGCGTGTTCCAGATCCGCCACATCGCCTCCTCTGGCTTGTACTGGGCATAGGTGATCACCGCGCCGACGCGCTCGGGATGCCTCGCGGCGGTTCGGATGGCCGTGTAGGAGCCCGTCGCCGTCGCCCACAGGTGCGTTCGCTCCACGCCGGCTGCGTCGAGCACCGCGAGGAGGTCGTTGATCTTCGTGTCGATCGAGTACTCCTGGACCGGTCGATCAGACTGCCCCACGCCCCGGAAGTCCCAGGACACGAGGCGAAACCGCTGCTCGAGCAGCGGGTTAACGAAGGCGAACTGGCGATGTGCCAGCAGATCCCCGCCGATCGTCGTGAGGTGGTCGCCGTGCTCGGATCCGCTGACCTCGTACCAGATCCGGACCGGGTCGCGCGGAATCGCGACGTAGCTCATCGCGGCTCCTGCGGCGCTCGTTGGCCGCTCGCGGTGGCCCGGCTCGTCTGTTCTCTGGGCGGCGTCATCGGGCTACGTGTACGAGGTCACCTCTGGGTCGGCTCCGTTTAGTGTCCACTCTCCCACGAGCCGATACTTGTAGTCGACCGGGTCGTGCAGCGTCAACGTCCGGGCGTCTCGCCAGAACCGGTCCATCCCGTACCTCGCAACCGTCGCTCCTGCGCCGCAGATCTGGAAGATGCCCTCGGAGACTTCGAGCGCCACCTCGGTTGCCAGCGCCTTGGCCTCCGACACGTGAACTGATGCGATTGCGCGCCGCCGTGCGGCCGGCTCACGCTCGGCCGCATCAATCGAGCCGCATGCTCGCTCGAGCATCGCTCCGGCCGCGGAAACCTGCGCCTGCATGTGACCGGCGTGTGCGAGGACGTAAGGATCGTCCGTCGCCCGCTCGACGCCCGCGTGCGGCCACACCCTTGCGCGCTCACGCGCGTAGGTGAGGCCCTCGGTGAGGGCTCCTCTCGCGATGCCGACGAACACGGCTGCGAACCCAGCCTGCCCGAGCAGCGAGAAGAGGCTCTCCGGGCTGTCGAACCCCTGGGTGCTGAAGCAGCGGTCGTCGGGGACGCGGACGTCTCGCAGCTCGATGGTGCCGCTGCTCGTCGTGCGCTGGCCCATGCCGTCCCAGTCGTCGTGGATCGTCAGGCCGGGCGCGTCACGTTCGAGGAACACCATGCACACTTCACCGAGGTCGCGCCGGCTGTCGCCTGTTCCCTCGATGCCGCCTCCCTCGACCTTGCCGGAGGCGTAGATGACGTCGCCGCCGACGGAGCCTGTGCCGTAGAACTTCGTGCCGTTCATGCGCCAGCCGCCCCGCGGGTCCGGGGTGAGGCGCGTATTGAAGTCGAAGATCGTCCGCGTGCCGCGCTCCGTGTAGCCGTTTCCGATGAACAGCCCATCCTCGGTGAGCCGGCGGTAGAAGTCGTTGCGCACGTCGGGATCGGCCTCGATCTCGTTGAGGAGCTCGACCCCATAGGTGTGGGTGATGTACATCTGTGCGATGCTCGCGTCGGCCTCGGCGAGGGCCTCGACGACCCGCACGACATCCGCGATCGACCCGCCCCCGCCGCCGTGCTCGCTGGGCACCCGTAGGGCGAGCAGACCGGTCGTGCGCATCTCGTCGATCTCGGCGTGCGGGAATCGCCGCTCACGATCTCGATCAGCCGCCTGCTCGGCGAGGCGATGTGCGAACCTGCGGGCCTCGCCGACCGCCGCTGACGTGCTGTGCCTCACGGGGTGGGCGGCGCTGAGCGGCGCTCTCTGCCGATCTCGGTGAGGTAGCCGGCCGCCTCCTTACCGCTCAAGAGATCGGTGTACTTCATCCAGAGATCGAGCAGGCTGGCCTTGTGCGAGAGCTGCGTTCGGTCGGCGACGCCGTCCCAGACGACGGCGGTGTGGAAGCCCCGCGTGATGCCGTCGACCGCCGTTGCGCGCACGCAGCCGCTCGTCGAGACCCCCGCCACGATCAGCGAGTCCGCCTTCAGCTGGACGAGGTAGGTGAGGAGGGGCGTTCCCCAGAAGGCGCTCGCATAGGCCTTGTCGATCACGATGTCCTCTGCCCGCGGCGCGAGCTCGGGGACGATCTCAGCGCCCGGATCGCCCTCGAGCGTACGGGAGTGGTCCCACCCCGCCTTGGCCGAGACCATGTCGAAGCGCGCCGTCTGCTTCTGCACGTTGCGGGTGTAGATGACCGGAGCCGGGGTCTCCCTCGCGTGCGTGAGGAGCTCGCCGATCACGCGCACCGCCGCCCAGGCGCGCTCGCCTCCGCCCGCCGGCCACTGCTCTTGCTGGGCGGTGATCGGCGCATCCGCCCCGATGTAGTTGTGCTGGCAGTCGATGATGAGGACTGCGGGCGCGTGGCCCAGGCCCCGCGTCTGTCCGTACTTCCCAAGCCTGATGACCTCCCGCTCCTCGTCGGTCAGCAGGTTGTCCCACGGGTAGGTGCTCATGGTGCCGACGCTCCAGTCGGCGCTGCGGGGATGAGGCCTCTGGCTTCGAGGCTCGCGATCACGCCGCCCTGCTCGATGATCGTGAGCAGCGCCGGCGGGAGCGGCGGGGCCATCAGGCGCGTTCCTTGCGACCGGTTCTCGATTGCCCCGGTCGAGAAATCAACGTGGATGCGGTCGCCCTCCTCGACGAGCCCGAGCACGCCGGGCGCTGCGAGCGCGGGGAGGGCGTAGTTGACGCAGTTGCGCAGGTAGAGCGTCGAGAACGACTCGGCCAGGCACGCGCCGATCCCGAGCCTGCGCAGCAGAGCCACGGCTGCGCGGGAGCTGCCCATGCCGAAGTTTCGCCCGCCGACGATGATGTCACCGGGCTCGACGAGGTCGCTCCAGCCCGGACGGTTCGCGCTGAAGACCAGCTTGGCCGCCTCGGCGAGCGGCAGCGCGTAGGCGGTCTGTGGGTAGAGCAGATCGGTGGAGATGTCGTCGCCGAAGGTCCAGGTACGGGCCTCATGCTGCATCTGCGACCTCGCGGGGATCGACGATGGTACCCGCGATCGCCGAGGCAGCCACGGTGCGGGTGGAGGCGAGGTAGACATCGGCGCTCGCCGCGCCCATCCTGCCCTGGAAGTTCCGGGTGGAGGCGGTGAGGCAGACCTCGCCGTCGCCGACGACGCCCATGTGGTAGCCGAAGCATGCGCCACACGTTGAGCTCGTGACGATGCCGCCTGCCTCGACGATCGCGCTGACGTACCCGGCTCGAACCGCCTCGAGGTAGACGCCCTGGGAGGCCGGCGTGACGATCAAGCGGGTCCCTGAAGCGACGTGTCGATCGGCGAGCACGCGGGCAGCCAGGGCGAAGTCCTCGAGTTGGCCGTTGGCGCACGAGCCGATGAAGCACTGGTCGAGACGGGTGCCGGCCAGGGTGGCGGCGTCGGTGACGTTGCCGACGATCTTCCCGGGCACGGCCACCTGCGGCTCGACCCTTTCGAGGTCGAGCGTCCAGCGAGCGGCGTACTCGGCACCGCTCTCCGACTCGACCGGCTGCACGTCGTGCACGCCTCGGTCGGCCAGGTACGCGAGGACCACCTCGTCGGCCGGAAACAGCACGAACTCGGCGTGCACCTCCGCACACTGGGTCGCGATGGTTCGTCGATCGTGCAGCGAGAGGCTGCCGATCCCTTCCCCGGTGAACTCGAGGTTCATGTTCTCCGCGGAGCCGCGCGCGCGCGCGAGCGCGAGGAACAAGTCTTTGCCCTCGCAGTACGGCAGGAGCTTTCCCGTCAGCTCGACCTCGATCGACGGCGCGACGACGAACCAGGTCTTCCCGGTGCAGGTGACCTGGAGCATCTCGATTCCGCCAACGCCCCGCGCCGCCGTGTTGAACGCGCCGGCCGCGCAGGTGTGGGAGTCCGAGCAGAGCAAGAGCTCGCCAGGCCGGGCGAGGCCATTCTCGGCGATGACCTCGTGGCAGATGCCGTGGCGGCCGATGTCGAAGAGGTGGGGCACATCGAACGCGGCGCAGAACTCGCGGGCGAGACGGTGACCGGCGGCGTCGCGCAGCGAGGGAGCCGGCGCGCCATGGTCGAGCACGACCGCGAGCCGCTGCGGGTGCTCGACGTGGTTCGGCTGCCGCCACGGAACGGCCGTCGAGTTGAACTGCATGTCGAGGAGAACGGCGCGATCGACGTCGCAGACGACGATGTCACCCACGGCGACGGACTCGCGCTGGGCTGCCCTCGCGAGGACTTGCTGCGTTGCCGTCATGGGCATGCGGCCAGGCTAGTTGATCCTCCGCGGGATCTGGCTGCTCCGGCCGACGCGGCAGAGGGGCCGCGCTCCGCGCGACCTGCCGTGGACTGCTGCGGTTTCGCTGCCCGCTCCGCCTTGCCGAACGAGCCCTTGGGGTTGAGCGAGCGCCGTCGGGCACTACTCCATCGAGACGCCGCCGTCGACGTTGATGGTCTCGCCCGTCACGTAGCTGGCCGCGTCGGAGAGGAGCCACAGGATCGTGGCTGCGACCTCCCGAGGCTGGGCTATCCGAGCGAGCGGCACCGCAGCGAGGCAGCGCTTCCAGACGTCTGGATCGGCGCGCAAGAGCTCAGTACGGCGCGTGTTCGTCATGCCCGGGTTGACCGAGTTGACTCGAATTCCATGCGGTGCCAGCTCGCGCGCGACGCACTTCGTGAGCCCGTTCACCGCGGCCTTCGCAGCCGAGTAGGCCGACGTGCCGAGGAAACCACCGCCGCGCTTGCCGGCGACGGACGCGACGTTGACGATGCTGCCGCGGCCTCGCTCGACCATGCTGGGAGCAAGCAGGCGGCTGGTCACGAAGCAGCTCTTGGTGTGGGAGTCGAGCGTTGCCTGCCACTCGGGGAGGCCCAGCTCGAGGAACCGCGACGATGAGACGTTCCCCGCGGCGTTCGCGATCAGCTCGATCGCCTCCCCGTCGGCAAGCGTCTCGGACATGGCGCGGTAGTTGGAGGCGTCGGCGACGTACGCACGCACGTCGGTGCCGCCAGCCTTCAGCGCGTCGGTCACCTCGCCGAGGCCGCCCTCGTCGAGATCCACGAGCCACAGCGGGCTGGCGCCCTGGCCGGCGAGCGTCTCTGCTGTCGCCTGGCCAATGCCCGTTGCGGCGCCGGTCACGAGAGCGGCCCGGCCGTCGAGGCGGAGGCGGTCGCAGAAGCTCATTCCATCGACACTCCGCCATCGACGTTGAGCGTCTCGCCCGTGAAGTAAGAGGCGAGGTCGGAGCAGAGGAAGCAGACGGCATCGGCAACGTCCTGGATGGTGCCGCGGCGGCCCAGAGGGACAATCGCCTCGATCTTGGCTCGCAGCCGGTGGTCGGTGCGCAGGATCTTCGTCATCTCCGTGTCCATCGGGCCTGGAGCGATCGCGTTGACGGTCACCCCGTCTGCCGCGAACTCGCGTGCCAGCGCCCTGGTCAAGCCGAGAATGCCGGCCTTCGATGCGGCGTACGGCGTGCGGCCGAGAAACCCGCCGCCACGCTTGCCCGCGATCGAGGAGATGTTGACGACTCGGCCGAAGCCCCGTTCGGCCATCCCCGGCATCGTGGCCTTGCAGCAGAGGTAGGTTCCGGTCAGGTTGACGGCGAACACGTGGTCCCACTCGTCCTCGGTGACCTCCAGGAATGGCGTGAACGTCGCGGCCCCCGCGTTGTTGACCAGGATGTCGACGGGACCGAGCTCGCGCTCGACGCTCGCGAACGCCGCCGCGACCTGCCCCGGGTCGGAGACGTCGCACCGGACGGCGCAGGCGGTGCCGCCCGACGCCTGGAGCTGCGCGGCGACCTGCGCGCCGAGGTCCTCTTCGAGCTCGACGATCGCGACGGACGCTCCGAGGGCTGCGAGCTCGCATGCGCTCCGCTTGCCGAAGCCGCGGCCCGACCCGGTCACGGCGGCAACGCGCCCGTCCAGCCGAATCAGGTCGTCGACTCCGCTCATCGATGGCTCAGCATACGCCTGCACGGGCTGCCTGTCCGTTCGCTGTCAAGACCGCGATACACCCGCAGCTCATAGTTGGCACGTCCGGCTGCTGGCGCGCGCGGAGTTCGCGAGTATGCGCGACAGCGGGTGGTGGTCCGGGGTGGCCCCAAGGGGCACTGTCCCGTTTGGACAGGTGGGGGCTGGGGCGTCGAAGGCCATCGAGGACGAGCATGAACGCAACGCGGCTCGCCACCAGCCTGCCGCCACGGCCAGCCACCAGCCGACAGCCACGCGGCCTGGGCAGACGGCGCGCGGGCGCCATCGAGGGGACAACCAAACAGGGCACCACCAAGCTGCTGGCCGACCGCGTTCGCCGGCTGCCTACCGTGAGGCACGTCAGCCGGGCGGAAGCACTTGGCGCAGCACCCTCAGCGCGTTCTCGCCGAGGATCTTCGCGATGTCGGTCTCTGAGTAGCCGTGGTCGAGGAGTCCCGCCGTGAAGTGGGGCAGCGTCTCGACGCGACGAAGCCCGTCCGGAAACTCGAAGTTGCTGCCGTAGTCGAGCGAGCCAGGGCCCCACGTCATATCCGCCAGCATCACGTCGCCGGCAAACTCGACGTAGTCGGGTCCGACCCCGACGTGATCGATACCGGCAAGCTCGACGAGGTAATCGACGTGGTCGACCAGGCGCTCGAGCGAGGGATCCTCGCCGATGAACGACGGGAAGAAGCAGGCGCCCACGATCCCTCCGCTCGAGGCGATTGCCCAGATCTGGTCGTCCTCAAGGTTGCGCGGATGGGGCCACACGGCCGCGGCGTTTGCATGGGAGGCAACGAGCGGGCCCTCGGCGATCTCGACAAGGCCCCAAAAGCCGTGCGGCGCTAGGTGAGACACGTCGATATCACGCCAAGGCGATCGAGCTCGCGCACGACCTTCTGTCCAACGGCCGAGAGCTCCGATGCCATCGGCTCGCCGATGCCGTCGGCCACCTCGTTGCGCATGTTCCAGGTGAGCTGGGCCGAACGCACGCCAAGCCGATGGAATGACCTGGCCAGGGAGAGCTTGCCGCGCACAGGAGCGAGGCCCTCAAAGTGCAGGACGATGCCGATTGCCTGCCCGGCAATGGTCCTGTCGAGGTCTTCGGCAGTCCGGATCGCGCGGAGCGCAGGCGTGCTGTCGATCTCCGAGAGGACGTCGTCGATCAGCTCGAGCGCCCGAATCTCGGGGCTGCCGATTCCATCCATCGTCAGCGGCTGATCGCCGCCGACGGTCATGAACTCGATCCGAACGCCGCCCTCGCGCAATCGGTTTGCATAGTCGTCGGCGAGCGGTGCGCGCTCGCCTGCGCGGCGGCGCCTCCACAGGTCGACCGGGATATCGCCGTGGCAGTCGACGACCGGGAGCTCGCGATGGAGCTCCTCCGCGCGTCGTATCGCGGCTGCGCTCGGCATCACGATCCGGCGGGTTGCAAGCTGCCACGAACGCAGCTCATCGCGCTCCTGCGATCAGGTCGGCGGCCCGCTCGCCGACCATCATGCACGTGAGGTTCGGGTTGTTGAGAATGTGGATCGGAAAGACGCTCGCGTCGGCGATTCGAAGTCCCTCGACGCCGTAGACGCGCAGGTTGTCATCGACGACACGGCCGATCTGGCAACCTCCGACCGGATGGAAGGCCGTGCCCATGCGCTCCTGGAGAATCTCTCGCAGTGGCCGTTCCAAATCGGGGCTGGTCGCACCTCTCTTGCGCACCGCAGCGGTCTCGCTCAGCTGCACGAACGTGTCCCATGCGTGGTCGAAGCGATCTGACTCGATCACGTCCTGGAGCCGATGGTCGATTCGCGGAGCCTCAACCGGGTCGGCCGAGACGAGCGTGAGCCGACCGTCGCGCGCGTCCTCGGCAAGCGCGAAGGAGTACGCGCAGTGTCCGGCCTCCTCATCGAGGGCAAGCGGGAACGACCACCAGCCGTCGCCTTCACCGCGGGCTGCGACCGGCCAGCCAGGCAGCGTCATCTCCGCGAGCTCCGGCGGACCATAGAGGTAGAAGAAGCACTGCGGATGCTCCATCAGGCCTCGGCCGACAGGGAGACTTGCGATGACGCCGATGCCCAGAGCCTGCAGCTCGTCGGCCGGCCCGATGCCCGATCGCAGGAGGATCGCTGGCGAGCCGTAGGCTCCGCCGGACAGAAGCACCTCGTCAGCGAAGACCTCTCGTGCCTCACCAGACTCGTCGAGGTAGCGAACGCCGACGGCGCGGTCGCCGTCGATCAGGACGCGGTCGGTCAGGCAGCTCCCCCGGATTTCGAAGTTCGGCCTCGGACGCGCTGCGCGCACGTAGGTCACGAGCGTCCCTTGTCGGACCTCGTTCCGTCGATTCTGCGGCCACTGGCCCACGACGCCGTTCCAGGCCTTCGTATCGTTCATGTCGTCCACCCACCGGTAGCCAACCTCCTCAAACGACTCGGCGAACGTTCTCGCGATCGGCGAGAAGTGCTCACGCCGGTGCCGCTTGATCGGCGTGATGCTCTCGACCCGCTCGATGTACGGCAGCACCTCTTCCCACCCCCAGGCCGGGGCTCCGTGCTCCTGCCAGCGCTCGAAGTCGGGCGGCGCTGCGCGCACCGCGATGCTGCCGTTGATCATCGAGCTGCCGCCAACGAGCTTCGCGCGCTTGTGGTGCACCCGGCGGCCGTTCACAAGCGGCGGGCTCCAGTAGTCCCAGTCGGTGTCGGGCGTCGGTGCCCCCGTGCCGGCGAAGTTGTGCCCGAGCTGGGTGCCTCCGGTCAGGAACGCTGGGGGGTTCTCAAACTCGTTTGGAAAGTCTGGGCCCGCTTCCAGCAGCAGGACCGAGCATCCGGGGTCCTCCGTGAGCCGTGCCGCGGCTGCGCCGCCGGCAGACCCTGCACCGACGACGATGACGTCCGCGTGGTCATGGCCACAGGCCATCACGCGGCGTGGGCTTCGACGCCCTGCAGGAACTCGACGACCACGCGGGTGGAGAGCTCGGGCTGCTCGAGCAGGTTCGTGTGTGCACAGCCTTCGATGACGTAGGGCTCGGCGTTCGGTATCGCGTCTGCGATCGCAGCGTTGCCCACACCGGCTGGGCCCTGCACGATCGGTGTGAGGATGTTCTCATCGCCGTCCATGACGAGCGTCGGCGCCTTGATGCTCGGGAGGTCGCTCGTGAGGTCCATCTCGATCATCGCGTCGAACGCCGCGCAGAAGACGTCGACCGAGCAGTTCCGCTCGAGCACCTGCTGGATCGTGTCGACCACCTCAGGCCCGCGCGGTGAATCGAGGAACCGGCGCGAGAGGGCTTGCGTGGCAAGCTCCAGAGCGAGCTCGCGGCGCCCCATGCCGTACGCGCGAGCCAGCGCCTGCCAGACCTCGACCGGGCGGCCGACATGAAGTCGCTCTTGGCGGCCGTGCAGTCGAGCACAAGGCCGTACACCCTCTCGGGATGCTTGGCCGCGAGTCGAATCGCGACAATTCCGCCCATCGAGGTGCCGTGCACATGCGCCTGCTCGACGCCGATTGCCTCCAAGAGCGCGGCGGCGTCATCGGCCCAGACATCCATCGAGTACGGCTGCTCTGGGCGCTCGGAGAGCCCATAGCCGCGCAGGTCGAAGTCGATCACGGTGAAAGCCTTGGCCATGCCATCGGTGACGAACCCGAAGTTCTCGTGCGCAAAGCCCGCACCGCCGATCTGCAGCAGGTGCGTTCCTTCGCCTCTGAGGTCGTACCAGAGTCGGCAGCCGTTGACGGTTGCATCAGCCATTCGCATGCTCCCTGTGAGAAGGCACGCATAGAATCGTGCTTTCTGTGTTGTCAACGCAAGCCGTGTCCGCAACATGACCGATCTCGACATCGACATTTCCGGCCTTGCAACACCGCCGGAGGTGCTGAGGCTCGCGTGCGAACTGCGCGACCGGATCCGCACCGGCGCAGCAAGCCGCGACCGCGACCGCGTCTACCCGCACGAGCAGCTCGCCTGGATCGCGGCCAGCGGCCTCGGTGCACTGCTCGTTCCCCGGGAGTACGGGGGGATGGGCGGCACGTACATGGACGAGATCCGCGTTGTCGCGATCCTGGCCGAGGGTGATCCGAACGTCGCCCAGATCTTCCACGTTCACGGCACCGGAGTCGAGCTCTGCACGCAGGGTGCCGATGAGGCGCTGAGGCGCCGTCTGCACGAGGCGACCGTGGCGGGGCGCCTCCGCTGGTCGAACGCCTACTCCGAGCTCGGCACCAAGCACATCTTCGACTACGCTGTGCGTCTGCGCCCGAATGGCGACGGCTACCGCTTGAGCGGCGGGAAGTTCTACTGCACCGGCTCACTCGGCGCCGACATGTTCTACGTCTCGGCGCTCATCGAGGGAACGGAGACGGTGGCGCTCGCGTTCGTCTCGGCGGACGCGCCGAGCGTCACCATCGAGGACGACTGGTTCGGGATGGGCCAGACCACGACGGCCAGCGGCACAGTGCGCTTCGAGGGCACGCCGGTCGAGGCTAGTCACGTCGTCGAGCTGGAAGGTCTTGCGTCCCCCCAGAGCCTCTTCGGCCCGCTTGGCCAGCTCTCCTTCAGCGCGATCCACCTCGGCATCGCCAAGGCGGCGTGGCATGACGCCCTGGCCTACGTCACAACGCGAACGCGGCCTTGGGTGCACTCCGGTGTCGACAAGGCCCGCGACGACCCCATCCTGCAGGTGCGTGTCGGTGAGATGCGCAACTGGCTCGATGCTGCCGACGCCATGCAGGAGAGAGCGATCGATTTCATGACAGCGTCCTGGGCGGATCCGTCGGCGGAGTCTCGAGCCCTCGCGTCGGTTGCGACCTCGCAGGCGAAGGCGTTCACGACCGCGGCCGGGCTGACGATCTGCGAGCTGCTCTTTCACGTCTGCGGCTCCTCCGCCACGCTGCGCGAGCACAACCTCGATCGTCATTGGCGAAATCTCCGCACGTTGACGCTCCACGACCCAATGGACTACAAGTACAAGCTGGTTGGGGACTACTATCTGACCGGCAACCCGCCACCCATCACGGCCTACACGTGAACGGGCGCGGAAGGAGGAGGCGATGAGCTTCGTCGAGCACGACGGCGCCACGATCTGGTACGATATCCAGGGTGAGGGGGAGCCGCTCGCCGTTATCGGCGGTGACTGCATGGCTTCCGACCAGTTCCACTTCGTGTTGCCCGCCCTGATCCAGCGGTTCCGGTTGGTGCGGTGGGACTTTCGCGGGCTTGGCAACTCCGATCGCAACCCACAGGTGCATCGGTACGTCATCGACGAGAAGGTTGAGGACATGAAGGCGGTGCTCGATGCGGCCGGCATTGAGCGGACGCACATCTGGGCGATCGCGACGGGAACCTACACCGGTGTGACGTTTGCAGCCCGTTACCCCGAGCGCGTTGGCGCGATCATCCACTACGGCCAGTGCCAGCCAACCGAGGGCGGCTTCAAGATCTTTGGGATTCTCGACAGGATCCACAAGGAATTCGACTGGCCGACGGCCTGCGAGCACATGGTGCACCTCTACGCTCCGAAGCCGGAGTTCATGGATTGGACGATCGCCGTCTACGTGAAGAACACGAACGCGGACTGGCTCAAGAGCTACTGGGACGAGCTCAACGCCGACATCACGGAGGAGCTGCGGCAGACGACCGCGCCGATGCTGGTGCTGATCGGCGCGCAGGGCCCTCTTGGAGCCGGGACGTCCTACGGCTCAGGCTGGGAGACCACCAAGGCGTGCAGGCCCGACGCCGAGCTCGAGGTGGTCGAAGGCGGTACCGGTACGTACTACATGGTCGACCAGGCTGATGAGGCGGTGCAGAAGGTGACCGCGTTCCTCGAGCGCCACCCGCTCGGTGCTGGTGCGGCTGGTGCGGACCTGCAAGGGAACTGACCGGTGGCTGCCGGCGCTGCGGCGTATCGGCCTGCCATCGGGCGCTTTGCCACCGGGGTGGCGCTCGTGACGACCGTGTGGCAGGAGCGCCGGTACGCGATGACCGCAAGCGCGCTCACATCCGTCTCGCTCGACCCGATCCTCCTGCTCGTATGCCTGGCCCGCGATTCCCAGACCAGGCCCGCCGTGCGCTCGTCGGGTGTTTTCGGGCTCAGCGTGCTGAGCGGCCCTCGCGGCCGCGAG
Organism: Actinomycetes bacterium; assembly: GCA_026708005.1. Taxonomy (GTDB): domain Bacteria; phylum Actinomycetota; class Thermoleophilia; order Gaiellales; family Gaiellaceae; genus JAPOVR01. The sequence continues at coordinate 10,172 of JAPOVR010000161.1, read as the reverse complement.
ATCGCCGAGCGCTGTGCGCGGAGCGCCGACCCTGATCTTGACCAGCTCGAGGGCATCCCGCTTCGGTACGGCGACGGGGGGCTGCCGGTGCTCGAGGGGGCGCTCGCCTGGGCTGTATGCACCGTGACGCAGACGCTCGACAGCGGGAGCTATGATATTGCGGTTGCAACTGTCGACTCGATTGGAACCGATGATCGAGACCTGGACGACCCGCTCGTGTACTTCGATGGCAGCTACCGGTACCTGGCACCGCATCGGTAGCGCAGCCGACTTCGCACAGGGGCTGACCTCACCGCGGAGCCGGGCACGATCGGCTCGGCCGCTTGGCGGGTCGAGCCCAGCTGGCCTGCTCGGTCTGGGCGGTTCTGGCCGCTGCTTGCGGCGGGCGTGTGCGGTTGATGATCGAGTGAGTGTGGCCGATTGCCCGGATCGGGCAGGTTGGCGGGGCCGTGCGGCCGTCGTGGTTACCCGTGTGGAGGGGGTCGAGCGGGCCGGCTGGCGACGCTTCTCGGGGTCGCTGGGAGCGCCAGGGTCGGTTCAACCGCTCTAGGGGGACGGCCTGCATCCGGCTGCCGTGGCTGCCGTGCCGGGACGCCCGTCTGGCCGCCGCGAAGGGCAGCCCACCCGCCGCCCACCACCCGGGGGAGGGTAGCCGAGGAAGGCGCCTAGCTTTCGCACAGGTCGTGACGGAAGCGTCACGAGAGTGTGCCGATTCTGCTCGGCCACCCAACCGCTTCGCACCAGCCGCTGGTGCACCAGCACCAACCGCTGTCACACCGCCCAGCCGGGACGTGGGGGAGGGACAACGCTCGTGGTTGTCCCGTGGTGAGCCGTGTCCGACGCGCGAAGGAGCGTGTGGCGTTGATCGTGGCGAACCCCGCCCACGCGTTGCTGTCCACCTTCAGCGTGCCGAGAATGGAGACGGAGGGCGCTCGGCAGCGATTCGAGTCGAGCAGCCAGTCATTCTGGCGACGGCACGGCAGCGAGCGCGCGCGGCGGCGATCCTCGATCTGCGTGCAGCGGACGCAGGAGCAGGATCCCGTTCTCGCGCTTCCTCGGGCAGACCGCGCCAGCACCCCCGCGGCGGCCGCCTTGTAGCTGCCTCAGCGCTCGAACGTCTCGTGGTGCTCTAGCCACCAGTTCGCGATGTCGATGCGCCGCGTGATCCAGACGTCTCCGAGCGAGAGCGCATACTCGATCAGCTCTCGGAGGATGCTCGTCCGGCCGGCCTGGCCCATCCAGCGGGGATGGAGCCCAACGGACATCATCTTCGGGTAGCCGGCTTGGCCCTCCCGTCTCAGCTCGTCGAGGCCTCGCTTGCAGTACTCGAAGAAGTCTCCAAGCCCACCGTAGCCCTGTGCGAGGATGCGGCCGTCGTTGTAGGTGAGGCTGTATGGGACGACGAGGTGACTCCGGCCCAAGACCTCGGTGAAGTAGGGCAGATCGTCGTTGTAGGCGTCCGCGTCGTACACGAACCCGCCTTCCTCGACGAGAAGCTCCCTCGTGTGAGGGCTTCCCGAGTAGCGGCAGAACCAGCCCTGGGGGCGCTCGCCGCACGCGCGCTCGATCGACTCGATCGCCCACCGCATGTGCTGCTGCTCGTCGGCCCGACTCTGAAACAGCCAGGGCTCTGACCAGCGCCATCCGTGTGAGCACGGTTCGTGCCCGGCTTGCGCCAGCCAACGACCGAAAGCGGGGTTGCGCTCGAGCGCAGCGCCACACGCGAAGAACGTCGTCTTGACCCTGTACTCGTCGAACAGCCGCAGCAGCCGCCAGATGCCGGCGCGGCTCCCGTACTCGTACGTCGACTCGACGCCAAGATCCCGATAGCGCGGGTCCATCACATAGTCGAACTCGCCTTGGCCCTCGTTCCTCTCGTCGCCGGCTGGTTTCGAGTACTCGGAGCCCTCCTCGTAGTTCACGACGAAATTGAGGGCCACTGCTGCGCCGTCGGGCCACACGACGCGCGGGGGTCGCGGCCCGTAACCCACGAGATCGCGGCGCGGCCCCGGAACGTCTCGGTCGATGAGCTTCACCGTGTCCTCCCTTCTTGCCGAGCGCGGCGTTAGTCTGTGCGCATGCCTGCGCCTGCACGAACGATCGCCGATGGGACGGACGCTGCCGCCCAGCCCTCGTTGGGCTGCGGCGCCTGCCACCGGCTCGGTGGTGGTGCGCAGTGCACGTGCATCCTGCTCGAGCGTGCGCTGAGCAGTGGCTGAATACCCAGGCTTCAGCGAGCTGCCCGTGCGTGAAGGTGCGCCGCCGGGATCATCGTGGGGAGTCTTCGGCGATGACGATGAGCTGGGGACCGTCAACTTCATCACGGACGCCGACGTTCGTGCCGCGGCCGCATTGGTCAAGCGTGGCGTGGTCTTTGCACTGAACTGGGATCTGTCGCTCCCGTCGCCAGCGTTCTTCCTGCGGGGGACCGTCCGCCACACGGTGTTCGAGAAGTACCCAGGGGTTGCGATCGACGACTACGTGGACAGCTTTTGGCCGCAGGCGTCGAGTCAGTGGGACGGCTTGCGCCACATTGCCGCCCCCGACGTAGGGTTCTACAATGGCGCCTCGCTGGCTGAGGTGTCTCAGCCAGGAGCAGGCCGACTCGGCATCGAGAAGTGGGGAGAGCGCGGAATCGTGGGCCGCGGCGTCCTGATCGACGTCCTGGCTTCGGCTGAGCGTGCTGGGGGCAGCATCGACCCGTTCGAGTTCTTTGCGATCGGGCCTGACGTGATCGAGCGCATCGCGGGCGAGCAGGGAGTCGAGATCCGAGGCGGTGACATCCTCATCCTGCGCACGGGCTGGGTGGAAGCCTACGAGCGCCTCCACCAGTGCGAGCGGGAAGAGTATGCAGAGCTCGTGCGCCCTGGCAGCCCGGGCCTCTACGGTGACGATATTCCCGCATTCCTGTGGGACAACCGCATCGCGGCTGTGGCCGCCGACAATCCGGCTCTCGAGGCCGGCCATCACGGCAAGGGCTGCGATCTAGCGCTCCATCGTTCGCTCATTGCGCTCTTGGGCGTGCCGCTGGGAGAGCTCTGGGACGTCCAGCATCTCGCGCACGACTGTGCGGCGGACGGCCGGTACGAATTCCTGCTCACCTCGGCGCCACTGCGGCTTGGCGGGGGCGTTGGTAGCCCCCCGAACGCGCTGGCGCTGAAGTAGTGCCGAGGGGCCATCCCGGGCAGGCGCGGCGCACCCGACACCGAAGTAACCGCGCTTATCGCCGCTTCCGCCACCCAGGGGCGGCGTCGCTCGCCCTGGTCGAGGGCGGCCGGCCTGGCACGACCGATGGTCTGGCTCGGGTGGTCTGGCTCGGCCCGGTCGCGACGAAGGGCAGGCCGCCCTCCACCCACCACCCGGGGGGAGGGTAGCCCAGCAGAGCGCACGGATTTCGCACACACTGTCACAAGAGCGCCTCGCAGCTACTCCACAGTTCTGTGTGGCTGTACCGCTTCGCTGGGCGCGAAGGTGGCCCAGGCAAATGGATTGCGGCAGGAAGCGCCGAGATGACCCTGCAGCCCAATCCGACCCGCTCTGGGACCAGATTTCCCCGGTGCCCCTGCCTCCAAGAGGACCCGAATGGAGCGACATCGTAGGATTCAGAGCTGGATGGTTGGCTGCCTGAGCTCACATGGCGGGTACGCTCGCTGGCGCGGCCGGCGCCTGTGAGCACCCGCGGGGAGGCCTTGTCGCGGGACGTCCGCAGTGGCCAGCCAACGCTGTGGCAGAGACGGGCCCGTGGAGTCCACGGAGAGGTCCGCTCCGGGTGAGAGCGTGAGCGCAGCTCGCGTCACGCTGCCCTCACAGGCCGACGTGGTGGTCGTGGGGGGCGGCATCATGGGTGCGAGCGCGCTCTACTACCTGACGAAGCTCGGGTGTGAGAGCGCTCTGCTGCTCGAACGCGGGACCCTCGCGTGCGGCTCGACCAGCAAGGCGGCCGGCGGCATTCGTGCACAGTTCTCGGACGAGCTCAACGTGCGGATCGCCCTGGAGTGCATCCGTCGATTCGAGCGCTTCGAGGAGGAGCCCGGCGGCGAGATCGACTACAAGCAGTGGGGCTACCTCTTCCTACTCGACGGTGAGGCCGACGCGGTAGCGTTCCAGCGCTCTCTCGACGTTCAGCAGTCGCTCGGCGTGCCATCCCGGTGGCTCGAGCCGCCCGAGGCTGCGGAGATCGTGCCCGGCATCATCGTCGATGACCTGGTGGGGGCAACCTTCTGTCCGATCGACGGCTACGCGACGCCTGAGGCTGCTGTCCAGGGGTATGCACGGGCTGCGGCTGACGCGGGTGCGCTGATCGTGCAGGGTGCTGTCGTTGAGCGCGTTCTGGCGGAGGGTGGGCGGGTGAACGGCATCCAAACGGCCGACGGGGTGGTTGGCACGGAGCGGGTGATCCTGTGTGCGGGCGTCTGGTCGCGTGACCTGGCGGCGTCGGCGGGCGTCGAGATCCCCGTGGAGCCTGAGAAACGCTATATTTGGTTCACGGGGCCCGATCCGCTTGTCCACGAGCTTCCGCTGACAATCGACTTCGGGAGCGGCTTTTACCTGCACCGCGAGGGCGACGGTGTCCTCTTCGGCGGACGGGAGCAGACGCTCGAGGATATTGCACCTGTTGCTGCCGCACGTCTGCCGGCGATGGCCGAGCTCTCCGTCCGCGGTGGCTGGTGGGGCCTCTACGAGAACAGCCCCGACCACAACGCGGTTGTTGGGCAGGTCGCCGACCCGCTCGGTCTGCTCTACGCAACGGGCTTCTCTGGGCATGGATTCCAGCAGGGACCGGTGATCGGCGAGCACCTCGCGGAGCTCGCGCTTGGCCTTGCGCCGACCTTCGATCTGAAACCGTTTGGCATCGAGCGATTCGCGAGCGGTGTTCCGCGGGCCGAGCTGAACGTCGTGTGAGCACGCCGGCGTAGCTCGCCCCGATCAGGCAGCCATCGGTCGTGTCGGGTGTTGCTCACACCGCGCGACAGACCGTGCTCCCGGCGGCCGTGGAGGGTCGCTCTGTCTGAGGGCGGCGGCCTCCCGCTCGAAGCCACGGCCTCGCGCTCGATGTGGACTCCGAGAGCAGACGCTGGATGACGGGGGCGTTCTCGGCGATCGGCTCAGGCCGCCATCTCTGTTTGTATTCAGCTAAGACAACAACCGAACTCGCCTTTGGGGCCACCCCAAGCCACCACCCACTTTCGAGTCTACTGCGGTTTTGGCGGCTTGTGCCTGTCGGCCTGGGTTGGCTCTCGCACGAGCCTGTGTCTGTTGTGCGGCGCCGGTCTATCCGCGCGGGCTAACGCAGCGAGTCGGCTCGCTAGACTGGGCGCGCCGATGCTCGTCGCCGTCGCGCAGACCGAGCCCACGCTCGGCGAGATCGATCGCAACCTCGAAACCATCGTCGCTCGGCTCGAGGAGGCGGCTGCGGCAGGTACTTGGCTGCTTGTTCTGCCCGAGTGCGCTGTCACCGGCTACGTGCTCGAGAGTCTCGAGGAGGCCCGGAGATTCGCGCAGGAGGTGCCTGGTCTCGCCGTCTCCACGATCGAAGAGGCGTGCACCCGGCTGAGAATCCATGCGGTGTGTGGGCTGCTCGCCCGTGAGGGGGGACCTCCTCCGGAATGGGGCGGTTCTCGTCGGGCCCAAGGGACTGATTGGGTTCTACGACAAGTCCCACTTGCCATTTCTGGGTGTCGATCGATTTGTCGCTGCTGGGGACAGGCTGTTCGAGCCGTTCGAGACGCCAATCGGAAGCATCGGTATCCAGATCTGCTACGACCTCCGCTTCCCCGAGGTGTCGCGTGCCTGCGCTCTCGCAGGCGCGGAGCTCATCGCTCATCCCACGAACTGGCCGCTCGCAGCGCGTGCGAACGCCGAGTTCATCACCCGGGCACGCGCGCTGGAGAACCGCGTCTTCCTGCTTACGTCCAATCGGGTCGGCGTCGAGCGGACGGCGGAGGTCTGTGGCTGGAGTCAGATCTTGGCGCCCACGGGCTCGCGCGTCGCTGAGGCCGACGCGATCAGCGAGGATCTGCTCATCGCCGAGATCGACCCGGCAGACGCGCGTGTGAAGGACATCATCCCGTTGCCGGGCGAGTACGAGATGTCTCTCTTTGGTCACCGGCGCCCGGAGCTCTACGGCCGGCTGGTCGAGGAGCCGATCGCTGTCCACCACCCGTAAGGAGGTTTCCACCATGGCCGATCCTGAACTCGTTCCTGAGCCGATCCTCGAGCGGGACGGGCTCAAGGTCTCGAAGAGCCCATGGGGCGAAGACGATGAGATCGGGCGCCTCAACATGATGACCCCCGACACGAACAGAGCGATCCTCGAACACCTTGACGCGCGCCACGTCTTCGACTGCAACGTCGACTACTTCATCGGCATGCCATCGTGGCTGGCCGCCGGCGACCCGAAGTACGAGATCTGGATGACCCACACGCCCCAGGGTTCGGTCAATGACAACCTCTCGGGGGTCGGATCCGACGTTCATGAGGCCTACAGCTACTGCGGCGACTCGATTCACATGTACACGCACTGCGGTACGCACATCGACACCCTCAACCACCTCGGCCATTACGGTGTGTTCTGGAACGGATGGACAGCGGACGAGCATCTTGGCAGCCGCATCTGGAACAAGGGCGGCCTCGAGCACTATCCGCCGGTCATCGCCCGGGGTGTGCTGCTCGACGTCGCGGGTCTGCACGGCGTCGAGTGCTTGCCGGATAGCTACGAGGTCACGCCCGAGGACTGCCAGCGAGCTGCCGCTGAGGCGGGCATCGAGTTCAAGAAGGGCGATGTCGTCTGCGTCAACATGGGGCGGATGACCGTGTGGCCAGACTTCCACGGCTACCTCGACCACTCGCCGGGCATCGGCCTTGGCGCCGCGAAGTGGCTCTGCGAGGAGGCCGGCGCGATGTGCATCGCCGGTGACACGATCGGTCTTGAGGTGATGCCGATGAAGGAGCCGAACTCCTTCCTGCCCGTGCACGCCTACATGTTCGCGACCGCTGGGGCGCAGATCATCGAGATCGTCGATTTACGCGAGCTTGCTGTCGAGAAGCAGTATGAGTTCGCGTTCCTCGGGTTCCCGCTGAAGCTCCGGGGCGCGACCGGCGCGCCTATGCCGGTCTACGCGGTTCCGCTCAAGGACTAGCCAGAGAGCAGCCGTCTCCTGACCCGGCGGGTCTCGGCCCGTCCGGTCAGCCTTGTGCGCCGCTGAGGCCGGGCGGGCCCGCGCTGTCGCCTCGGTCTGCCCGCGGCGTGGCTGGCTAGCGTTCAAGACCGGAGGGAGGCAAGCGGCCGGCCCAGGGGCGGCTGAGAGGCGCCGTGGCCCCAAATGGCACGGCCGAAGAGGGCAAGGGGTGAGAGGAAGCCTGCGCTGGGCGTCGGTGCGAGGGAGCAGTGGTTGGCGGGGCTCGGTATGAGGGCTGCTTGCAGGCGCCTTGCGGGAGGCGCGCTCGCCTCGGCGTACCAGAGTAGGAAGGGATCACATCGTCGGCCCGCTATTGGGGGCGGGCGCGGACGAGCTCTCTGCCTAGAGGCGGTCGAGCTACAGGCGGTCGAGCGCTTCGGCGTAGGCGTTGAGCGCCCGTTGGCGTCGCCGGCACTTCTCGAGCTCTCCCTCGAGCTCATCGACGCGGCTGTCCAACCTGGCCTGTGCCTCACTGCCGGGCTCGCGGTTAAGGAACGACGTCTCCTGCAGTGTAGCCAGCGACTCACCATCGAGCAGCTCTGCGACCGCGGCGTCGGTTCGCCAGACGTCGGCGTCGCGGCGGGCGTTGTCAAGCCGTCGGACGAGCGCGTCCTCACGTCGGCGCTCGGTTGACAGCCCTCCCGCGGCCTCTGCGCGGCGGCGGGCGCGCACGACGGACTCGCGGGTCGGCGCCTCGAAGATATCGAGCGGCACAACGGCCGAGACCATCGGGTTCGGTACATCGACAATCTCAGAGAGCCGCAGGTCGACAGCGACTGAGACAAGGATGTACGCGGCTTCCCGGGTCAGGCCCTGCTCGAGCTGGAGCCAGTCGATCATCTCGAGGATCGCCCGGCGGGTTGCGAGCGTGAGGTCCATGGCCTCGTTCGTCCCGTCATCGGCCAGCGAGATGCCCGTGGTCGCGAAAGTCTGCCGCGGCCGCTGCTCAGGTGTGAAGTAGGCCGGGAAGCAGGGAAGCCAGCTCGGCTGCTTGATCACCCGGAAGCGAACGGTGGCCGCACCGGCCATCTCGATACCTGTACCGCAGGTCTCGCCGTCTCCTTGGGCGAAGTGGAGGTCGCCGATCGAGAACAGCGCGCCTGGCACCTGCACGGGGAAGAGGATTCGAGATCCTGCGACCAACCCGCGCGTGTCCATGTTGCCTCCCAGCTCGCGGGGAGGGATCGTTCGTATGCCGTCCGCCGCGATCGCTGGGACTGCGGCCTCGGGGAGCTGGTCGGCAACAGCACCGCCTCGCTGCTTCAGCTCGTCCTCGCGCCTGCGAATCTCCGCAAGACCCTTGTGGGATGGGGTAATGCCGATGACGCCAGGAAACATGTCAGCCGGGACCGAGACGCCGGGCAGCTCGTGGGAGTGCGCGAACCCGTCCTTGAGCTCGAACTTAGCGACGAAGGGCTCGGTGAAGAGGTCCGCGAGGAAGCCGAACCCCGGGATGATGGCCGCGAAGCCCATCTTGGCGGCCTCGAACGACACGAGCTCGACCTCGAGCACGTCGCCCGGACTTGCGTCCTCGACGTACAGCGGGCCAGTCAGCGGATGTCCGAGCCCGAGATCCAGTCTCCCAGCGTCCGCGTGCGTGCTCGTCGCCGTGAGCTGGCCGTCGATGCCATCGCGTGTCTCGACTGTGATGTCCTCGGCCTGCTTCACCCGGGCGATCGGCTCGATGTCTGGATGCCACCGGTTGTGGCCTGAGCCGGGCTCGGCCGCGAGGCGTTTGCTTGCGTCGACCGTGAGACGCACGGCCTCATCTTCTCAGAGATTCGGCGTCCGCTGCCCGTCAGGTGGTCGTTGCCGCCGCTGCTGGGTGCGCGAGCGGTCGCAACGCCGGCTCGTCAGCCGCCCGTCGATTCCAGCTCGAGCTCAGCGCGAACCTGGGTCGCCGCCGCCTGGCAGCACTCGATCTCGGCTTTCGACCAGTCCCGGGTTTTCCCGAGCTGGTGTACTGAGATGACCGCCACGGTTGCGCCATCAATGCGCACCGGCGTCACGATCTGAGCTCGCATGCCCCCGTACAGCTCTAACATCGAGTGGAAGGGCTCATCGCCAATGAAGTCCTCCTGGCAAGCATGTTGCACGACCTGCTCACCCTCCAAGATCTTGAGCACCACGGGCTGGCCCGGCATGTTCGGTGCCTTCACCCCAATGAGCGACTCGACCCCGTCCGCGAGCACCTCGTGCGTGACAGGAAAGACGCCGTCACCGGTTGCGTCAGGGTCGTGTTGGCGAAGCGTGACACGACTCGCGCCGAGCTCGGTGTGCAGCTGCTCAATGATCGGTTGGAGGCTCATCGCAGCAGTATCGTATGCGCTCTCGAGGCTCTAGAGTGTGCCCATGGCCGATCTCGTTCTCTACGACCACCCGGTTTCGTCCAACTGCCTGAAGGTTCGGTTCCTGCTGGCAGAGCTCGGGCTCGATGCGGAGCGTCGCCATATGCCGTTCACGCGGCCACGGCCGTCTCACTACGTCGAGCTCAACCCGTTTGGGGGCTTGCCGTCGCTGATTGACGGCAGCGTCATGCTCGCTGAGTCGAACGCGATCTTGCGGTATCTGGCCCGCCGAGAGCAGCGCGATGACCTCTACCCGTCAGAGCCTGGGGCGGCCGCCGGAGTCGACTGGGCGCTCGACGCGTGGGCCACCAATGTTCGGCCGGCCCTCGCTCCAGCCGAGAGTGTCGCGCTCATGGAGACGGGCAACTGGGATGAGGGCGGAGGCAGGTGGGAGGACGCCGACCAGGATCGCCTCGGGCAAGCGCTCGAGCAGGCCGCAGCGGCCCTTGAGCGCTTCGAGGCATTCTGCGCCGACAACGGCACTGTGCTCGGGGAGTTCACAATTGCTGACTGCTGCGTTGCTCCGGTGCTCTGGCGCTGGAAGCGCCTACCGCTCGGCTTTGACAGCTTCCCAAAGACCGCGCTCCTGCAGGGCAGGGCCTCGAACCGCCCGTCGTTCCTGGCGGCTGAGCCGGTTGCCTGAGGC
>JAPOVR010000090.1 GCA_026708005.1 Actinomycetes bacterium | reverse complement strand
GAGCGCTAGCCGGCAGCTGTTCGGCACAGACCCGCCGTACTCGTCGGTTCGCTTGCGCTCGCCAGCCATCCGCGGATGGCAGCCGCCATGGTCATGTCGAGCGGGCTCGGGAGGCCGTCGGGGCACCCGCGTATCATCCGCCCGCTAGGCGGCCTCGGAGCTCGACCTTCCGATCGCAATCCAAATCGGCGGCAAGGCGGCACCTCAGCAGGGCATCGTCCCGATCGCGGGCGGGATGCCGAGCTTCTACTTGGAGATCATCGTGCACACACCGCAGGCATGATGACCCACCTCGCGAGCCTCATTCCCCACGGCGTTTTCGAGAAGTTCTGGAACCTCCACGTGCTCGCGATCGACATCCGGCTCGCGTGGGTGCCATGGTTCCTGCGGAGTCTGGACACCGGCTGCGAGGGGATGCCACGTGAGACACCATGGCTCAAATGCCCACCAAGCCAGTACTTCCACCAGCACATGCGGCTGACGACCCAGCGACACCTTGCCCGAGCCCGAGCAGCTCATCGAGATCTTGGAGATGTTCAACGGCAGGGGGCGGTGTGGTTCTCGAGCGACTATCCGCATTGGGACGGCGACGAGCGGAATCATGTCGAGAAGCGGCTGTCGGTGGGCATCCGGGGTCGTCAGTATCGCGAGGATCTGACGGTCGTCAACTTGCCGAGGTCGTCGGGTCCAAGCAGTCTGAACACCTTGCCCCCCGGAACCGAAAGGCTGAAGCCAGCGAGCGCGCGATCGCCTTTTTGGTACGCCTTCTCACGAGCCTTGACCTCGATCGCGTTCACCGGCCGAGTCTCTACGTCGGACCCGGAGCGTCGCCCCATTCCGCAGCGGACTCGCTACGCTCTCACGCGTGTTTAGCCTGGCGGGAAAGGCCGCGATTGTTACGGGAGCTGCCTCTGGGATCGGCTCGGCCACCGCCGCACGATTCGCGGAGGCTGGCGCTGATCTTGCGCTCGTCTGGTACCCGGGCGACCCGCACGACATCGAGCCAACGCGCATCGCCGTCGAGTCGTACGGCCGGAGAGCGCTTGTTCTTGAAGGTGATGTGTCCGAGACTGAGGACGTCGAGCGGTGGGTGCACAGGACGATCGATGAGCTTGGCAGACTCGACATCGTCGTCGCGAATGCGGCAATCGCTCGTAACGTCGACTCCGCTGAGCTCGACGACGATCGCTGGAACCAGCTGATGGAGATCAACCTACTTGGCGTGTTCCGCTGCTTCCGCGCCGCGCTGCCGAACATGATGTCGCAGGGGAGCGGCCGCCTGCTCGCGACGAGCTCGACTGCCGGCACGGTTTTGGGCTGGCCCCGCCACGTCCACTACAGCGCCTCGAAAGGCGGCGTCGTGGGGATGATTCGCGGCCTGGCGCTGAGGTCGCCGCTCACGGCATCACAGTCAATGGCATCGCGCCCGGCGCGATCGTGACGCCTCAGTCGCTCGATCCCGTGAACTCGCTGGGCCCCGACGGACTCGCAGCGTTCGGGCTGACCGTCCCGATTGGCCGCAACGGCACCCCCGAAGAGATCGCGGCGGTCTACCACTTCCTGGCAAGCGACGAAGCCTCGTACGTGACGGGCCAGGTGATGACAGTCGACCGCGGCATATCGATCTCGCTGCCCTAAGTGCTCTAGCCAAGCGACTGACCTGCCCCCGATGTTTGCGCAGGGGCTATGTTGGCGCCGTGGTGCGGTTCCTCCTTCGGGTTGTAGTTGGTGAGGGGTCGGGGGCCACGCCGGTGCGGGCATGGTCGTTTCGGCTGACGGTGGGGGTGGGCGGTACCCGAGCGGGGCTGTGGGGGCAGGAGCTGGTTGTAGGTTCGACGCCAACCCCCGACCGGGCCTGGGCTTCCCGGAGGGTGTAGAAGATCTCGCGGCTTGTGTAACCGGTGATCGCAGTTTGCCGTTGAAGCCCTCCTTGGGTGTTGCCGTTTTCTTTCTGGGGCTGCCGGGCTGGGTGGAGGGGCGGACAGGTACCGGCACGGCTAAGCTGGCTCGGCGCGTCCCGGTTGGTGAACCCTGGGGCCGTTGTCCGCGCCCGGGTGTGCGGGAGACCTGTGGGCAACGAGCGGCCTCTGTGAGGCTGTGGAGCGCAGTTGTCTGACCGGATGCGCTGGGCCACCCCGGTCGCAAGGGCGTTGCCAGGTGTGCTCGTCTACCACGGCCACCGGCCGCAGGGGCCGCCCGTAGTGGGTGCGGGCCGCCAACCGGACCGGTGGGCCCAGACGTGAATTGCGGTAGGTAGGGCGCAGCCGGATCCGGGGCCCGCCGGTCAGCCACAGACGGCCTCGCATTGGGCTGTCGGCGCGGCACCCTGGGACCCCTCCTGGGGCCAGACGCCGGCCCCGCCCGCTCGTGGTTGAACGACGACCGGTAGCCGTGACCTGTCGAAGCCCATGAGCCAGCCGCACAACCCGCGGCCCCTCGAGGCGCCGCCCCGGTTGCCCGGTGCACGAGCACGGCAGCGCCGGCAGGGGGGCGGGGCTGGCCCAACACACGGCAGGCCCCACCCACACCCGAGACCGCCAACACCCGCCGCGCCTGCGTGACAGCCCCCCACCCGACGCGTCGGGCCCGGGAAGGTCCTCTTCGGCTGCTTCCCCCAGGGATCTAGGTTGGCGATCGCCACGCCAGCCACCGCCCGCCCCGGTCCGCGCGTCTATCGCCCCCAACCGCCCCAGCTGCTCGGCCTGGGCGACCCGCATGCCACCGCATCCTCTTTACGCCAGCGGTAGTACATCTGCCCCCCGGCTAGCAAACCTGCGCCACCGATTGCCCCTGCGCCAAGGCCACTTCGGCCTCCCGCAGCTTGCCGATGATCTGCTCCGGCGTGTGTCGCCGACACGCCATAGCGTCCCCCTTCCCTGATCCACACCCTCACATCGAGGGTGGACCAGCTTCAAGGGGGCAGGTCATTAGCTTGTGA
>JAPOVR010000032.1 GCA_026708005.1 Actinomycetes bacterium | reverse complement strand
CGAGCGGAGCTTCCAGGCAGATCGCCTCCATCCGACGCGCGGCTCAGGCTGAACGTGCCGTCCCGCCCGAGGCGGGTCGCGAGCCGATTGACTATCATCCACTGCGACCATGAGGCGCTGGCCATTCGTAGGCGGGCTCCCGCCTGAGCGTTGCAGCGCAAACCTGGGTGGGAGGCTGGCGTTCGGCCAGCATGGAGGTGACGTCCTCAGTCAAGGAAGGCTGCCCACGGGATCGAGGAGCAATCCTCTCTGGGGCGCCGTCAGAAGAAGGGACAACAGATGAAGTTCGGAATCTTTATCCTGGGCTCGTGCCCACACGGTGACCATCAGCGAGCCTATGGGGAGTTCCTCGAGCAGATCGACTACGCGGAGGAGCTCGGCTTCGACTACGTGTGGCTCGGCGAGCACCATGGGTCCCCGTACGGGATGATCCCGTCCCCGCCGGTGTTCGCCTCGTCGATCGCCCAGCGCACATCGCGCCTGCGGATCGGCGTTGCGGTGACAATTCTCCCCTTCCTGCACCCCGTCCGCATCGCCGAGGATTGGGCGATGGTGGACGTCCTGAGCGGGGGGCGCCTGGACTTCGGCGCTGGTCGTGGCTACCAGCCACGGGAGTTCAAGATGGTCGGCGCCGAGCCGGAGCTGAGTCGCGAGGTCTTCGTCGAGAGTCTTGATATCATCCTCGGCCTCTGGACCCACGGACGCTTCTCGTACCAGGGAAAGCACTTCCAGATCGACGAAGTCGAGCTCTTTCCGAAACCTGTGCAGAAGCCGATTCCCACGATGCTCGCTGCGTTGAGCCCATCGGGCTTCCAGCTCGTCGCGGAGAAGGGCCTGCAGATCCTGACGACACCGTTCCTGATGCCGCTCGATGAGCTCAAAGAGCAAGTCGTGATCGCCAGCCGCACGATGATCGATCACGGTCGCGATCCCGCAGACATCGACTTTCCCATGAACATCGCGGCCTACGTTGCTCCATCCAAGCAAGAGGCGATAGAGCAGACCCGGGAGCCGATGGACTGGCTGTTCGACCAGGCGGTTTCGCTCACGCCAGGCGGCCGCGGACAGAAGGCTGCGAAAGGCTACGAGGACTACGAGAAAGTGATGAAGGGCATGGGTAACAGACCCAAGGTCGAAGACCTCGTTGCGAGCGGAAATGTCCTCGTCACCGATCCGGATGGGGTGCGAGAGCGCATCGCCGAGCTCCGCGCCGACATCGGTCTCAAGCGCCTGACGTTCTCGATGGCGCTACCCGGTCTCGATCAGGAGCTGATTCTCCGGTCGATGCGGCTTGTCGCTGAGGAGGTCATGCCCGAGTTCCGCGACGAGACGCCGGTGCCGGAGGCATTCCTTGCCGCAGCCGAGGGGTCGTGAGTCTCGGGTCGCTCTCGCAGGCTGAGCCGCCCCCCGCAGTGGTGCGCACCAAGCTGGCCCTCTAGACGGGTGGTGGGCTGCGGCCTTCCGCGAGGGCGCGCCGAGCGGACCGCTCGGGCCGACCGTTCGTGGCGGGGGAGCGCGCGATGACTGAGGTTGAAGCGGCCAAGACCGGGCTGAGTCAGGCGCCGCCGTCTCTCGACTGGGCTGAGCTCGAGCACGGGGACCGCGCCTACTACCTCCACGCGATTCAGGCGCAGTCCGAGTATGCGTTTACCAGGGTCGCTCGTGACGAGGGGAGCCACCTCTATCTCGCGGACGGCACGAGGCTGATCGACTTCATGAGCCAATCGATCTCCGAACAGCATGGGGCACCGTCACCCGCGCATCCATGCCGAGATCGCCCGAGCCATGGACCGCGTTGGCCACGTGGCCTCGGCGTTTGGCACGGAGTACCGAGCCTGCGCCGTGAAGCTTGTCATCGAGAACATCCTCGGCGGCGAGAGGGGCTGGGCCAGGCGACTGCGCATCCTGTCCTCCGGGAGCGAGGCGGTGGAGAGCGGGCTTGCAATGGCCCGCCTCTTCACCGGCCGTCCGCTCGTTCTCACCCAGGACCACTCCTTTCACGGCTAGACGACCGGCTCGACCAGCCTCCGCTGCTACCAGGGGGGCGTGAGCCCCCCGGAGGCAACCGCTGGCGCCCGGCAGGCGTTTGGCACGATCGCGGCGACTCCGAGCACGAGCTCAGATCCGTCGTTCATCACCATTCCCGTGCCCGAGTTCCAGGGCTGGGCTGGAAGCGGGCCTCTGCCGTCCATCGTCGCCACCGAGGAGATCATTCGCTCGGCTGGCCCTGAGAACATCGCCGCAGTGATCACCGAGCCGATGTTCGGCGCGGGCAGCCTCATGCCGCACGATCGCTATCACGTTGAGCTGCGGGAACTGAGCAAGAAGTACGGCTTCCTCTGGATCGACGACGAGGTGCTCACCGGGTTCGGGCGGCTGGGAGAGTGGTTCGGCTACCAGTGCTTTCCCGGTATCGAGCCGGATCTGATGACCGTGGGGAAGGGCATCAACAGCTGCGCGCTCCCGGTCGGTGGCGTTGTGGCGAGCCACGAGATTGCCGAGTACTTCGATCGTGCCCGCTGGTGGACAGGCAGCACGATGGAGGGCCACCCGCTCGTCTGCGCCTCGACCGTTGGCTTTCTGGAGGCGATGATCGACGAGGACACGATCGGTCGGGTTCGTCAGCTCGGTCGGCATCTCGTTGCCGGGCTGCGCTCGCTCGCCGACCGTCACCCCTCGGTGGGACATCTACACGGCCGGGGACCGTGCTACGCGGTGGATCTCGTCAACAGGGCAGGCGAGCCGATCGTCCCGGAGGACCGCTCGGCGTTGCTGCTCGGCGACCTCTCTCGCCACCCGAACACCATCGTTGCCCGCGAGTGCGCGAAGCGCGGCGTCCATCTGGGTGGCTTCGTGCCTAACACGATCAAGGTGGCTCCGCCGTTCACCGTGACCGAAGAGGAGATCGACACCGCCCTCGCGGCGTTCGGTGAGGCGCTGACGGTGATCGGCGAGGAGTTCGGGGGCTAGCTCGGACCTCCCTGGTCACGCTCCATCGGCAGGCTGTCCGGTCCGTGGTAGGTGAGCTCGCCCTCGGCGCTTCGCCAGCAGCGAACCCAATGACCAGGCTCGACCTCTGTCAGCTCCTGGAGCTCCTCGCGGCACCGATCTCTGACGTGCGGACACCGGCCGGCCAGGTAGCAGGCGTCCGGTAGGTCGATCGGGCTGGGGATCTCCCCCTCGAGCTGCTCGCCCCTCTGGCCGGCTTGGCGCCGCTGCGTGGGGTCGGGAAAGAGGACGGAGGCCATCAGCGCGCGTGTGTAGGGGTGTCGGGGGTTCCCGAAGATCGTGTCCCGCTCCCCCAGCTCCACGATCTGGCCGAGGTACATGACCGCGATTCGGCGGCAGAGCGAGCGGACGAGCAGCAGGTCATGGGAGATGAAGACGTAGCTCAGTCCGAGCTTTTCCTGGAGGTCTCGGAGAACCGCAATCACCTCGTCCTCGGTGCCCGGCGGCAGCGCCGAGGTTGGCTCATCCAGCACGATCAGCTTCGGGTTCGTCGCGATCGCCCGGGCGATCGAGCACCGTTGCAGCTCGCCTCCTGACACGCCTGACGGATAGGCATTCTCGAAGTCCTCGGGAAGACCGACGAGCCCGAGCAGCTCCCCGACGCGCCGCTTGGCTTCGGCTTTGTTGCAGTACCTATGGACGAGCAGCGGCTCGGCGATCTGGTAGCCGATGTTGAGCTGTGGATTGAAGGAGTCGAGGGGTTCCTGGAAGACGATCTGGATGTCGGAGCGCAATCTGCGAAGCTGGCGGCGACCGAGCTTCGTGATATCGACGTCCTCGAAGATGATCTCGCCGCTTGTGGGCTCGATCAGGCGAAGGATGCAACGCCCGAGCGTTGTCTTGCCGCTGCCGCTCTCGCCGACGATGCCGAGCGTCTCACCAGGTAGGACGTTGAGAGAGACACCCTCACAGGCGTGCACGACGTGAGATGTCCCGCGGAGCGGGAAGTGCTTCACGAGGTTGCGAACCTCGAGGATGGGCTTGCTAGGCGCTTGCATATCGACTCGGAAGAGCGTCCCTCACCGTCTGATGGCGGTGGCACCGACTGCGGTGTCCTGCACCGATGTCGTAGAGGGGAGGATGCTCGGTCATGCAGCCGCTTGCCTGATCGGCGAACGGGCAGCGGGGATGGAGAAAGCAGCCGCTCGGCAGGACGATTCGGTCGAGCGGCGCCCCGCGCAGGCGGAGCGCCTCGTCCTGGGAGTCCTGCTGCTTGGACAGGAGCGCAAGGCTGGCGGGATGCGCCGGCCTGGCGAAGAACGACTCGACGTCAGATTCCTCGACGATCTCCCCCGACTCCATCACGTAGACACGGTCGCAGTAGTTCGCGACGATGCCGAGATCGTGGGTAACGAGGGCGAGGCTAGAGCCAACCTCCCTCGTGACTCGGCGAAGGTCGTCGAGGACCTGGGCCTGGACGGTGGCGTCCAAGCCGCTCGTCGGCTCATCGGCGATCAGGAGCTTGGGTGTGCAGGATAGGGCGATCGCGATCAAAATACGCTGCGCCATTCCGCCCGAGAGCTCGTGTGGATAGGCGTCATGGCGTCGCTCTGGGTCGTTGATGCCGACAAGGCGCAAGAGCTCCAGTGCGCGCTCGCGCGCCTGGGCCTTGGTTGCCTTGCGGTGTGAGCGGTAGACCTCGGCGATCTGCTCGCCGACCCTGCGGACCGGGTTGAGGGCCGCGCGCGGGCTCTGGGTCACGAGCCCGATGCTTGAGCCGCGGAACGCGCGCCACTCCTCCCGCGTCAGGCCGAGGAGTTCTTGGCCTTCGAATCTCACGCTGCCGTTGACGATGCGGCCGCCCTCGCGAGTCAGGCCGAGCACAGCGAGCATGGCGCTCGACTTGCCGCTACCGCTCTCGCCGACGATCCCGACGATCTCTCCCTCGCTGATCGAGAACGAAACAGCACAGACGCCGTGATTCGGTGCTCCCACGCTTCCGTACTCGATGCTGAGATCCTTGACCTCGAGCAGCATCACGTGCGCCTCAGGAGAACGGTTTGGATCATCTCGCCGACGATGGCGAATCCGAACACCGTCAAGGCCATCGCGGCGCCTGGGAAGATCGAGATCCACCAACGCCCGTTGATGATGTCGTTAGCTCCTCCGGCGATCATCGAGCCCCATTCGGGCGTCGGCGGCTGGACGCCTGCGCCGAGGAACGACAGGCCAGCCGCGATGATGATCGCATAGCCCATCGTGATGCTGGCCTGGGCAAAGCCCGGGACCATCGCGTTCGGCAGGACGTGGCGGAACGCGATTCGCATGCGCGACGAGCCGTTCGCCGTGGCCGACTCGACGAAGGCGCGTTCCCGGAGCGACAGGACCTCGCTGCGGATCAGGCGTAGGAAGATCGGGACGCTCAGCAGGGCGATGATGATGACGATGTTGATGAGGCTTCGCCCTGCCCCGATCACGAAGATGATCGCGAGCACGAACAGCGGAAACGCTTGGACGCTGTCTGAGCCACGCATCAGAAGCTCGCCGGTCCAGCCTCGGAAGAACGCTCCGATCAGGCCGAGCATGGAGCCCAGCACGAGCGACAAGATCGTGGCGACGAGCGCGATTGTGACGTCGTAGCGCGGTGCGGCGATCACGCGCGAGAAGATGTCGAAGCCGCTGCCGTCCGTTCCGAAGAAGTGTGTTGTACTCGGTGACTCGTAGATGTCTGGCGTGGCCGCAATGAGATCGTACGGAGCGATATACGGCCCGAAGACCGTCAGGAAGAGCGCGATCGTGACGATGGAGACGCCGATGCGTGCAAGCCAGCTCTGCTTGAGGAGCAGCACGAAGTGATCGCGGCGCCGGATGTGTCTGCCGACCGCAGCTCGCGGGAAGGCCTCGACCTCGCGCTCGGCCTCGAGGTGGGACATCAGCGGCCGGCCCTCTCGCAGTCAAAAGGCCGTTGCTCAGGGCGAAAGCGCGGGCTACTCACTGTACCGAACCCGCGGATCGAGGGCTGCGTAGAGGAGGTCCATGATGAGGTACATGAGCAGCGCGAATGCGGTCATCCACACGACGACGCCTTGGACGGCGGGAAAGTCAACGACGAGCATGCGCTGCACCGCGTAGAGCCCGAGGCCGTTCAGGGTGAAGACGGTCTCGATCAATGCGGCACCGCCCAGCAGGAAGCCGAAGAAGATTGCCGCGAGGGTGAGGACCGGCGCGAGGCCGTTGCGTAGCAAGGAGCGCTTCATGGCGCGCTCGGAGAGACCCGTTGCGTCGGCGTAGAGCATGTACTCGGACTTGGAGACCGACAGCACGCTCTGGCGGGTCATCTTCGTGAACGGACCCGTCAGCACGAACGCGAGCGTGATCACCGGGAGGGCGAGATGGCGCAGTGCGTCCACGAAGACGCCCAGTTGCCCCCTGATCAACGCATCGAGCAGGATGAAGTGGGTTATCTCATCGGGCGCCTGCCTACCTGGAGTGAGAACCCCGAGGGGGGCGGGCAAGATCCCGGCCTTGAAGAAGAACAGGAAGAGGAACATGAGGCCCCACCAGAAGTCAGGCTGTGCCCCGGCAAACAGCGAGTAGCTCTGCGCCGCCTTGTCGACGCGGCTCCCTTCCCGGGCAGCCGATGCTCGACCGAGAGGAATGGCGATAGCGAGCGCCACGAAGAATGCCAGTGTGATCAGTTGGAGGGTCAGTGGAAACCGCTCGACCATCTCCTCTCGGACGGGGTCGGACGTCAACCACGACGTGCCAAAGTCGCCCTGGAAGATCCCTGCCAGATACGAGCCAAGCTGCGTCCCAAGCGACCGGTCAAGCCCGAGCTCCTCTTCGACCTGTGCCCGGAGCTCCGGGGTGGCGAACTGACCCGCGATGCGATCCACGGGATCGACGGGAAGGATGCGAAGAAGGACGAAGACCACGGCCGCCACGAGGACAAGCTGCGGGAGGACGAAGCAGAGGCGCTTGAGGATGAGCGTCTTCACGTGCGGACGTCGCGCCGGCGTGTCGGAGGCCGCGCGCTAGGCGGAGTGGGTGGGGCTCTCACGAGTCGGCAGCTGTCGTGGGCGGGCGTCCTGTGACTGTGGCTGGTCCGAGGCGCTGCCGCCTCTGCTCGGAAGGCGCAGGAGCGAGATCCGCAGCCTGTTCGCCCACATGCATCTCGGAGCTTTGAATCAAGACCGGTGGACGAGGGTTCGTGCTCTACCTATCTGAGCTGTGGACAGCGCCGGATGACCTGCAACCAGCCGCGCATCCGCGCTGATCAGGCCGTCGGGCTCGGAGTCGATGGAATGGCACGTCTGGAACAGGATGCGCCGGGTCCCTGCCAGTCCATGCCGCGCGCCATTCAGAGGGAGCGCGTTCATAGGGAGCGTATATACAGCATGGGTGGGGGCCCAGCAAGGATTGCGGCGCCTCGGGTCTGCCTCAAAGACGCCGTTGCAGCGTCGATCTCTGACCGGCCATGCCTGTCTTGACGGGGCGGCTCGCGTCGACCAAGATCCCCGATACCTTGATCACGATCGCGGAAGCCGTTCGCAGACCGACGAGTGCCCGTGGGGCTGCGCTATGAGTCTCTGGCCGCTTCGCGGCGTCCAGGTCCTCGATGCCAGCACGGCGATCGCCGGGATGTTCTGTGGGAGGGTGCTTGCCGATGCGGGCGCCAGGGTCGTTAAGGTGGAGCTTCCGGCCGGAGCAGACGCCTCTGAGAGGCCAAGCCAAGGCTGGTGTGAGTTTCTCGACGAGGGAAAGGACGTTTGCCAGGCCGATCCCGCCACCGGCGCGGGACGCCAACAGCTTGAGGAGCTCTTGGCTGCCTCCCAGCTCTACGTGACGACGTCGTTACATGCGGATGTCTCGCCGTGGAACCTCGACTGTCACGCAGTGCTCGAGCGCCACGATGAGCTCGTGAGCGCCTGCGTCACCCCGTTCGGGCAGTCGGGCCCGTACGTGTCGTACGCCGCGGACGATGTTGTGGTCTCAGCTCTGTCAGGCCTCGCCGATGCGACGCCGGGTTTTCCCGACCGCCGAGAGCATGACGACGAGCCGCCGGTCCAGAGCCGCGCGCCGCTGACGGAGATTGCCGGCGGTATCACCGCCAGCGGCGCGATCTTCGGTGCCTTGCTGGCGCGGCTTCGCCACGGGATCGGCCCTCGTCACGTGGAGGTCTCGTCACTGGAGGCCACCGTTGCGATGATGGTGTGGGAGTGGGGCCTGATGGCCTATGGAGGCTTCGTCCAGGGCCGCCGGCCGAGACCCGGAGGGCTAGAGCCGAACTGCATACTGCCCTGCCGCGATGGAATCGTCATCCTTGTTGCGTTTAGCGATCGACAGTGGGAGATCCTGCTCGATCTCATGGGGAATCCGGAGTGGGCGTCCAGCCCCGCCTACCGTGACGCCGAGCGCCGTGTCGAGAACTGGCAAGCCCTGCACGAGGACCTGCGAACGTGGTCAGAGAGCCAAAGCGGCCTGGACATCCTTGAGGCCGCTCAGTCACGCGGACTGCCGTGCGGCCCCTACTTCGAGCTGCGCGACGTGCTCGAGACCGATCACGTTCAGGAGATCGGCTCGGTTCGTGCGATCGGAGGGCGTCGGTTCCCCGCGGACGCTGTCGTTGTCAACGGGGCTCGCAGGACGAGGCCAACCGACCCGGTCACCATGCTGAAGAGGCGTGCGTGCCGCGATGAACCCTCCCCGTGCTCCGTTTCACCGCTGTCCGGTCTGCGGGTCCTCGACCTCTCCCAGTATCTCGCCGGCCCGTTCGCGGGCCAGTCGCTCGCTGCGCTCGGGGCAGAGGTCATTCTCGTTGAGAGCGGCAAGCATGTCCCGTCGCGGCGGTTCGCTCCCTTCGCCGGAGAGCCGAAGCACGACGGAAGCATGTTCTTCAACCACACGAGCAGGGGAAAGGAGAGCGTGCTGCTCGACCTCACAACCGCCGACGGCCGCGCCGTTCTTCGGAAGCTTGTGGCATCCTCGGACGTCGTGCTCGAGAACTTCTCGCGCCGTGCGGCCGAACGTCTCGGACTCACGTATGCGGAGCTCGTGCAGGAGCGTGAGGACATCATCCTCGCCTCGATCAGCGCCTTTGGCCGTCAGGGTGGCTGGGGCGGTTACGTCGCGCTTCATAGCGGCATCATCCTCATGAGTGGACTGGCGAGCGTGACGAAGGACGAGGAAGGCCGTCCGCGACTTGTCACGACCATGTACCCCGATGTGCTCACGGGCGCATACCTCGCCATCGCGGTGCAGCAAGCCGTTGCCGAGCGAGAGCTGACTGGTCGCGGATGCGAGGTTGAGGTCAGCATGCTTGATGTGATGCTCACCTCGATGGGGGGGCTAGTTCCGGAGGCTCATGTCGATGATGGGGCTACGTCGGGCCCGGCGCGGTTTCTCCGAACGGCCGAGCCCGCTGGCTTTCTCGCCGTCTCCGAGACCGGCATTGGCGGGCTGGACATCGAGGCGGAGGTGGTTCGGAAGGAGCGGGACGAGCTCATGGCCGGGCTGCAGTCACGAGGGCTGAAGGCGGCTGCTGTGCTCGATATGGCTGAGGTGATAGCCAGCGAGCATCTGCACCATCGGCGCTTCGTCATCGAGGACGACCATCCGGTCGCCGGCCGGCGACCTCTTCCAGCGGTGCCGTGGCTCTACGACGGTGTCCGGCCCGAGCTTCGCCACGCGCCCTGCTTCGGCGCTGCAACCGATGATGTGCTGATGGGCGTTGCCGAGCTGAGTGCCGATGACGTTGCAGCGCTGAGGGACGATGGCGTTCTCTCGTGAGCTACCCGAGCACGCTCGGCTACTGAGCTCTCAGCAGCTGACCGGTCCTCATGGGCACGGGCAGAGCGGCGAAGGCACGCAGCCTGTGTGTTCTCTCGCGTTCGCATGACGGCTCTCCACCTGGCGGATCTGCGGACGCTGGCGCCTCTCGCCTACTCGGAGGGTATTTCGGCCGGGCCGGACGGAAGCCTCTGGACCGCGGACGCTCGCGGCGACCACTACCGGATCGATCCAAGCGATGGATCGTCGGTCCACGTGGCCAGCGTCGACGGTGTCCCACTCGGCCTGTGCCTGGACAGCGATGGCTACCTGTACACGTGCCTCTTCGATCGCGGGGAGGTGATCCGGGTCGACCCGGAATCGGGCCGATCTGAGGTCTATTGCACGAGCGCGAGCGGGACGCGGCTGATCGCACCGAACTGGCCTGTCTTCGGACCTGACGGCACCATGTTTGTCTCTGATTCGGGCACATTTGACCTCGAGGCGTGCGACGGGAGGCTCATTCGCGTTCCGTCTGGCGGCGGCGAAGGCACCGTCATCGAGACGCCCGCGCTCCACTTCGCCAACGGCCTCGCGCTTCGCGGCGACGGGGTGCTCTTCGTGATCGAGAGCTTCACGCCGCGTGTGCTGGCTTTGGTCGGAGCCGACCTCTCAACCTATGTCGATCTGTCACGGACGGTCCCGGATGGGCTGGCGCTTGACGAAGACGGCGGCCTGCTGGTGTCCTGCTTCCAGCCCAATCGGATCATGCGCGTTCCGCCTGGGGGCGGGGAGCCGACGGTCGTCCTCGACGACTGGACGGGCACACGCCTATTCATGCCAACCAACATCGCCTTCTTCGGGCGCGAGCGAAGAAGCTTGGCGATCGCCTCCGCCCGTGGCTGGCGGCTTGCCGCGATCGAGACGCCGTGGCGCGGCCAGGCCCTGAGCTACCCGCGCATCACGTGATCCGTGCGTCGGCGACCGCAGCCGGTGGGATGCCGCAGGCTTACACGTGGACCGGCTGCTCCTCGATGATCGGGGCTATCGCCGCCTCGATGCTCTCTCGCAACACAGCCGCCACCCACTTGGCATCGGCCTCGGTCATCGCGAGAGGTGGCGAGAGCACGATCAGGTCTCCCGGATTGCGATGCGGTCGGACGATGAGCCCGCGCTTTTTGCACTCTGCCTCAATCCGCTTGTCGGCGCCCACCGAGAGGGCAAAGCTCTGTTTCGTGTCCTTGTCGGCAACGAGCTCGAGGGCCAGCATCAGGTGCCTGCCGCGCACGTCCCCCACGAGAGGGCAGTCGCTCAGCTGCGCGAGCTCCCGTTCGAACAGCGCGCCGACTGTCTTCACGTGAGCGCAGGTGTCCTCCCGCTCCATGATGCCGATGTTCGCCAACGCGGCAGCGCAGGCCACCGGATGGCCGGAGTACGTGAAGCCGTGCGCGAAGACTGACTCGCCGCCCTTCGGGGAGCTCATCACGTCCCAGAGCTCATCACGAAACAGGGTCGCTGAAAGGGGGATGTAGCCCGAGGTCAGCCCCTTCGCGCAGATGAGGATGTCCGGCACGACTTCGAGACGGCCTCCGAGGCAAAGAACTTGCCAAGACGCCCGAACGCCGTCGCGACCTCATCCGCGATGGAGAGCACGTCGTACTGGGCGCATACCTGGGCCGCCCGCCGGTGGTAACCGGGCGGTGGTACCACGCAGCCGGGCGGTACCGAGAATCGGCTCCATGATGCAGCAGGCGACGTTCTCGGGGCCCAGCTCGACGATCTTGTGCTCGAGCTCGGCCACACACGCCTCGCGAAAATCGAGGTCGCTCAGCCCATCCGCGCGCCGGTAGGCGTTCGGCGTGGGAATGTGGTCGACGAGGTCGTCGATGACGTGGAATGCCGTTCGGTTGTGCTCGTATCCGGTCAGCGTCGATGCGAGCAGGGTGCCGCCGTGGTAGGCATCCCCGAAGGCGATGATCTTCTTCTTGCTGTGCTGTCCGAGCCGCTGGAAGTAGTAGTGAGCGAGCCGTATCGCGGTATCGACTCCAGTCGAGCCACCCTGGGCAAACACGACATGGTTCAACTGCGCTGGCGCCAGCTGAGCGAGCTTGTCAGCGAGTTGGGCGGCTGGGATCGTTGTCTTATCCCAGAACGTGGAGCCGTAGGAGAGCTGCTTGATCTGATCGGCGATCGCCTCGGCCATCTCTGCACGGCCATAGCCGATGTTCACGCACCAGATTCCTCCCATCGCATCGAAGAACTTCCGGCCCTGGATGTAAGAGAGATAGCACTCCTCGCCCGCACGTAGACATCGAGCTGTCTGATCGGCTTGCTCAGATCGTCGAAAGGATGAATCTGCGCCTTGTCGGCGGCGATGATTGCCTCGAGGGAGGGCGCCTGATCCATCTGGCCGCTCCTTCCGCTCGGGAGGAGGGCTTGAGAGAACCGCTTAGGCGCCGACCGGGTTGATCGGGCAGTTGTCTTCCTTGGGCACCATGTCACAGACGAGCATCCACTTCGTGAATCCGGTCAGAACCGCCATGACGACCCCCAACTCGACGATCTCGGCGTCATCGAAATGGGTCTTGAGCTCAGCGTAGAGCTCGTCGTCGAGGTAGCCGTGCATATTAGGGAGGACAATCTGATCTGCGTACCGCATGGCTGCCGCCTCGGCCGGCGAGAAGACATCGGTGTCAATCTCATCGGGCCACGGTCCCAGCGCGTCGATCTGCTCCTGTGAGATGCCCGTGGCCAGAGCATCGATTGTGTTCCACTTGTTGCAGAACGCGCACCCGTGCGTCATCGAGAGCCGGAGGCGTACGAGCTCCTTGATCCGAACGTCGACACGACCCCCGTGCATAAAGTTCTTGTCGAACGTGTCGTAGTACCACCTGAGGATCTCGGGTGCATTGGCGAGCGCGGTGATGTAGTCGGTGACTCCAGCCCGTTCATCCGCTCGGTCATAGAGGTACGTCAGATCCTCCGGGATCTCGGTTCGAGTTGGTGCATAGATCAGCACGAATCCTCCGTTTCCTCCGTTGTTGTTGGACCTCTCGGGCCGCGGCTCGACAATTTGACCCGCACCGCCAGATCCAGCTTCTGCGAGCCTGTCTCTGCCTGCCCTCGGGGCCCTCCCGCAATCGTTCGCGTCGGACGTCTCGTACTGTATCGGAGCGTGTCAACGGGAACATCGTGCCGGTCGGTGCACGTCGATGAGAGACTGTAGTGGGCGTCGAGAGAGAAGCACCAGCGTCCAGGCAGGTGCGAACCTTCTCGGTGTGTCGGGCAGCTCTCGTGGGTCGCCGTGCTCAGGACGGGAGAGGCCCGCGACAGAGCTGCAGGCGCCAACACGCCTGCTGATCTGCTCCTCGGTCCGACGCGCTTGTCGCGCGCAGGGTTTTGCAAAGGCTGTGGCGGGCTGGTTGAGACCGACCGAGCCAACCTCCTACACCCTCAGCCGCGGGTCGGGGGTTCGAATCCCTCCAGGCGCGTGCGCGGCGGGCACCGGGAGCGCCGCTTGGCCGCCGCCGCGAACGACGAGCGGGGCCTCAGAGGCCCCGCTCGTTTGATCGCAGCCGCTGCTTGGCTACCGCGGCCGGGCTACTTCTCGGCGTTTTTGCCGAGTGCGGAGTCGACGATCTCGCGGGGGATGGCGGCGGTGCCGCGGAGGGCGTCTTTGATGGCCTGGCCGCCTTTGCCGCCGATCTCGTTGGCTGCGTCGACGGCTCCGACGACGGCGGCCTTGGTGGCGTCGCTGACGTTGGCCCCGAGATCGCCGGCGGCCTTCGTTGCTCCCTGGACTGCTGCGACCGCGGTCTCTCCGAGGTCTGTGCCGGCTTCCTTGGCGCCGAGGATCGTGCCGCTGACGGCCTTCTGTGTCGCGTCGACGACGTTCCCGCCGACCTCGCCGACACCCTGCACCGTGCTCGCGGCGACTGAGGAGGCTGCCTCGATTGTGCTGGTGCCGACCTCGGAGGCGCCCTGGATCGCCCCGGAGGCGACGTCGGAGACGGCATCCACCGTGGCGGATGTGACCTCGCCGGTGTCCTTCACCGTCCCGACAACCACGTTCTTCACCGAGGTACGAAGCGTCGTAACGATGTCCTCACCGGCCTTGATGGCCGCGACGACGGCGTTCTTCGCCTCGTTGATGACCTTGTCGAGCATGGTTCCTCCTCTTCAAGTTGGTTGGTTGTTGCGCCTGCTCGGTTGACGGCGAAGCCCGTTCTTCACATGGCGCGCCCGCGACCGATCGCTGCCGTATTCTGCCACACGGCAAGGCGGTTGCACGACGCGGGTTACGGCGCTTCGGCCCATCGTTCGTCCGTCGCCCGGATGCCGCTGCGGCAGCGGCCTGATACGGGCGAGACGAAGCTTGGCATTCTTTGTGGAAAGCAAACCGCTTGCAGGGCCGCGACGACCCCCGCCTCTTGCGAATGGCGAGCCGTTGGCAGGCCGAGGCCGGGGTCGTGTAGACGCGGCTGCCGGGCGGTACCCGAATCTCCCCGCCCCAATCGAGCTCCGCCGACCGCAGCGGGTCTGAGGCGGCAGCGGCGAGCGATTGTTGGGGCGGCCCCGGGCTCGAAACGGCTCGTGTGCAGACGCTCTCGAGCCACGAGGACAGGCTCACGCGCGATCGGTGGCGCGGCTAGCATCCGCGCCCATGGGCGTCGAGCTTCGCGAGGCGACACCGGACGACCTCGAGGAGTGCAGCCAGGTCATCTTCGCTGCCTTTACCCAGCTTGACGAGCAGCACGGGTTTCCACGGGACTTCGCGTCCGTGGTAGAGGCGGTCGAGCTAACCCGTCCCCTGCTCCACCACCCGCTGATCGCTGGCGTCCTCGCCGAGAAAGATGGGCGGGTCGTCGGCTGTAACTTCCTCGATGAGCGCGACGCGATTCGAGGTGTCGGGCCGACGGCTGTCGATCCTCGTGTGCAGGGGCGTGGAATCGGTCGGCTCCTCAGCGAAGCCGTCCTCGGGCGCTGCGGGCGGGTGCGCGGTGTCCGCCTCACGCAGGATGCTTACAACGTCAGGTCGCTGGCGCTCTACGCATCGCTTGGCTTTGACGTGAAGGAGGCGTTGGTCTTCGTCGAGGGCAGGCCCGCCAGCGGGCCCGTCGCCGGCGTGGAGGTACGCCCCGCCGAGGTCGCTGACCTCGACGCCTGCGCGAGCCTCTGCCATGAGCTCCTTGGCGAGCATCGTCGAGGTGAGCTGGCGGACGCGGTGGCGGCTCGGACGGCTCTCGTTGCGACGCGAGCTGGGCGGGTTGTCTCGTACACGTCCGGTTTCAACCTCTTCGGCCACGCGGTCGCCCGCGGCGAGGCCGACATGAGGGCACTGGTGCTCGGTGTCTATGACGCTGTCTCCGATCCGATCGGCTTGCTCGTCCCGACCAGGCGGGCCGACACGCTGCGCTGGTGCCTTGGCCAGCGCCTTCGGCTCCTCAAGCCAATGACCCTGATGGCGCGTGGTTTCTACCGTCGGCCGGCGGGATCGTGGTTTCCCTCAGTGATGTACTGATGGTCACTGAGGTGCGGCGCCCGCCAGCTGCGGCGAGACGGCAGGGGCCCTTCGTCACGCTCGTCCGCTCGACGTCGCGGTGGGGCCGGCCAGCTCCACCGCTGTTCCGGCAATGCCTTCGGCGAAGCCCACGATCTCAGTCAGCGGCTGGTCGTGACCGACCTACGTGCACTCACCGGCAGTCCCTTCAGTGCGGACGTTGCCGATTCCCTGGTCACCGCGCGTTCTCCTTGGCCGCTATTGCGGCTCGACGATTGAGATGCCCCGGCTGCGTGCGACTGCGTCCGCCACGAGGTTGACGGCGATGGTGAGAATCGCGATGAGCAGCGCAGGCACGACGATCACCCAGGGCTGGATCGTGATGCCGGCGCGGTTCTCGTTGATCATCAGGGCCCAGTTCGCAGCCGGGGGCGGAGGGCCGAGCCCGAGGAACGTGACGGCCGCGATCAGGAGGATCGAGAGGGTCAGGCGTACGCCCACGTCGGCAAGCAGCGGGCCCGTGATGTTCGGAACGATCTCCCTGCCCAGCACCGAGGGCATCCGCTCGCCCCGAGCGACAGCGGCCTCGACGTAGCCACGGACCGACACTTCGATCGTTGCCGCCCGCACGATGCGGGCAGTCCCCGGGAGGTTGACGAGGGCGGCTCCGGCGATGAGCGCGACCGAGCCTGGTCCCGTGCCGGTCACGAGGACGAGCAGGAAGAGCAACGGCGGGAACGCCAGGAGAACGTCCATCGTCCGCATGAGGATTGGGTCGGCGTAGGAGCGGGAGTAGCCTGCGACGAGCCCGATCGGGATTCCGATGAGGTATGCGGCGGCAGTGGCTGCCACCGCCAGCCCGATCAGGCTCCTGCCGCCCCAGAGGACACGGCTGAGGACATCGCGTCCGAGGTGGTCGGTACCAAGGGGCGTCTCCCAGCCCACGCCCCGGAACGGCGGACCGACGATCTCGGAAGGCGAGTGAGGCGAGGCAAACGGACCGAAGAACGCGATCACGAGGATCACGACGATGCCGGCGAGCCCGACGCGGGTTGGCCACGAGGCCGCAAACTGCCAGCGGCTTGCTCGCTCGGCGGAACGTGTGCTCACGCTCACGGCGCCGTCCGGAGCTTCGGGATGAGAAAGACCACCAGGAGGTCGGCGATGATGTTCAACGCCACGTAGATGGTTGCGATCAGCATGGCGACGCTCTGCACGAAGCCCACGTCTCGACTCTCAACGGACTGGACCATCGCCTGGCCCAGGCCCGGATAGCCGAAGACGACCTCGGTGACGATGATTCCTCCGACGAGCCATTGAACCGTGAGCGCGATCACCATCACTGTGGGGGCGAGTGCATTGCGAAGCGCGTGTCGGCGGACGATCCGATGCTCGGGGTGCCCGCTGAGGCGCGCCATCTCGATGTACTGGGAGTCGAGGACCTCGATCATTCCGGCTCGGATCATGCGAATCGTGTGTGCGAGCGAGACCAAGAGCAGCGTGATAACCGGCAGCACGAGAATCTCGGGCCGCCCGAGCGGGCTCGTTCCGCTCGAGAGGAGCGACACCCCCGGAAGCAGGTCGAGCCATACCGAGAAGACGAGTATGAGCAGCGCTCCCGTCACGAACTCCGGCAGCGACATGGCGCTGAGCGAGCCGGCCGAGATGCCGTGGTCCAGGCGGCGGCCGGCGTGGATCGCTGCCAGGATGCCCAGGCCGAGGCCGAGCGGGATCAGGAGGATCATCGTGGCGACGGCCAGGATGGCGCTGTTCTCGAGCCGTCCCGAGATGAGGGGCCACATGGGCGCTCCCCGGCCGCTGGCGAGCGTCTGTGCGGACGACTCGCCCAGGTCGCCTTGGATCGCTCCCGTGAACCAGCCCCAGTAGCGCTCCGCTGCCGGCCGGTCGAGCTCCAGCCGCTCGCGCACGGTCTCCAGCGCTTCCGGGGTTGCGCTACGGCCCAAGATCGCGGTTGCGACATCGCCTGGGACGACCTCGGTTCCGATGAAGATTAGGATCGAGACGACCCAGAGCGTCAGGATGCCCGCGCCGATCCGCCGGAAGAGATAGCGGGTCATCGGCGAGCGAACGATGCGCACGCCCAGCTACCCGGCCGCTCTCACCGTCTTGCTCGGCCGGAGTGCCCGCCGCGGTATCCGGGTTGCCCGCGACACGTCCGTCAGACCGCGCATCGAGACGCAGGTGGGAGGAGGTGCTTCGTGGCTTCTATGCCGGGGCGATCAGACGAGCCACCACTCCATGTATCGGTAGGTGTTCGACGGCAGGAACGCGTTCGGCTTCCAGCCGCGGACGTTGTTCGCAAGCCCATCGATGAAAGCGACGTTGCCCCAGATCATGTAGCCGCCCTCCTCCCAGAGCATGCGCTGGGCCTCGAAGTAGAAGTCTTGGGCCTTCGCTGGATCGGACTCTCCGAGCCCTGAGAACAGAAGCTCGTCGAACGCGGGCACCTCCCAGTGGGTCTCGTTCCAGATACCGCCGGTGGCGTGCTGGAGCAGGTACCAGATCGGAATCGGGTAGGCGCCGGCGGACGAGGTGCCGAATGCCACGTTCAAGTACTTCTCAGCGAAGTACGTGTCAGGGGGCGTGTTGACGACCTCGACGGTGACGCCGGCGTCCTTGGCCTGCTCGGCGAAGATCGTGGCCATCTCGATCATCCCAGGGCCCCAGGTGCTGGCTTCGAGCGTGACCTTGAGACCCTCGGCATCGGCCTCCTTCAGGAGGAACTGGGCCTGCTCGATATCCCGTGTCCGCTGCGGCAGCATATCGTTGTAGAAGGCCATGCCCGGCTTGCCGAGCAGGTCGTTGGCGACGTTGCCGAACCCAAGCTGGACGTTCTCGACCAGCGCGGGCCGATCCATCATGAGCCGGAACGCCTGGCGGATCCGGTTGTCGGTGAACGGGTCGAGATCGACTGCCATCAGCATGTTCAGCACCGAGCCGGTCTCCGACGTGAGAATCTGGATGTTGCCCTTGTCTATCTCATCGGCAGCCACGGCGTAGGAGAGCTCGGAGCTGGCGTCGATGTCGCCTGCGAGCAGCGCGTTCAGGCGCGTGATCGCATCGTCAGTCGAGAAGAACTCCAGCTCATCAACGTACGGAAGCCCTTCGCGCCAGTAGTTCGGATTCCGGACGAAGAGGTTCGACACACCCGGATCGAAGGACTCCACGGTGAATGGGCCCGTGCCGACGGGGTTCGTGAAGTCGGTGACGTTCGCCTGCTGGATCGAGGAGCCGTATGGGTTGAAGAAGAAGGCCCTCAGATCGGCGATCGGCTGGGTGAGCGGAATCCGGAGGGTCAGCGGATCCATCTTCCTAATGTTTGCCGCATCCATGAACGTCGTGAAGATGTTGCCGCCGTGCGCCGGGTCATCGGCAGTGCGCTGGATCGTGTAGATGACGTCGTCGGCGGTGAAATCGCTGCCGTCGTGCCAGGTCACGTCAGACCGAAGCCGGATCGTCCACTCGGTCAGGTCCGCATTCGGCTCGAACGACTCGGCAAGGGCCATCTCGTAGCCGTTCATCTCGGCGTTGATCTCGACGAGGCGGTCGTAGACCTGCATCTGGCGCCCGCCGAAGATCGCGCCGCCGAAGCCTCCTGGGTCGAAGCTCTCACCCGCTCCCTCGCCGGTCCAGGCAACTCGCAGCCGCCCGCCCCGTCGGGGCTCATCCGCGGCAGGCGCAGGCGCTGGGGGCGGCACGGGTGCCGGGGCAGGCTCTGCCGGGCTGGGTGCAGGCGGCGGTGGAGGCGCTGGCGGGGGCTCCACCGGGCTCGGCGCCGGCGGTGCGGCCTTCTCGCCGCCGCAGGCGGCAAAGAGCCCTGCGAGGCCGACGGCCGTCGCGAAGCCCATGCCGCCCTTGATCAGCTGGCCGCGCGTGATGCCGCGCTTCGCGCACTCCGCGTCGAGCCGCTGCTCGAGCTGTGCTCGGGCGAGGTCTTCTCTGTCAGTCATGCTGGTGTTTCCTCCTTCTCCTCGCTGGCCAGTGAGACGTCACCGCCTCCACTACGCCAGTCGTGGCTGTCTCCCTGCGCGGGCGGGCGTTCCGGGCATCGCGCCCAGCTCCCCGTGCCTACATGAGACCTGCCTTCTTGTAGTGCTCGAGGAACTCGTCGATCGGCGCTGCCATCACGAGCAGCCAGCAATCTTCGGAGCTGTCGTTGTGGAGCGCGCGAACGACGTGTGCGGGAACCCGAACTGCATCGTGCTGCTTCGCCTCGACGTCCTTCTTTCCAATCCGAAATCGGATTCGTCCCTGGGCGATGTAGTAGACTTCCTCGGCGACCTTCGTCCGCTCCATCTCCGACGACTCACCCGGTGCGATATGGCAGAGGGAGAGGGCAACGTACTCCGTCTGGAGAGGGATCGTGTACGGCTTCAGGGTCAGCGCCACATCGGACGGGAAGACGTGGTCTGCAGGGAGCGGTCCGACCCGGCCGCCCTGCGCTTCATCCCACGAGATCTTCGAGTATTCGCTTGGATCACGCACGGCTCGGTTCCTCCCGGGTCAGCTGTTGTCTTATCACGGGGCTTGTTCCTTACGGGCTGACACGACGGCTGGCCGCCGTGGGCGCGGGTTGAGATCGCCCATGCGCTGATAGACCCTGCGCGCCGATGCGGTGACCTCGCGGTAGACGCGCTCTTCGTCCACGCGGGTTGAATGGCCGCCCTCGACGACGACCTGGCCGTCAACGAGGACCGTGTCCACGCTCTTGGACTGCGTCGCGTAGACGACGTTCTGGATTGGACCGTGAGCGCGCCGGTGATCCAGGGCGGCGATCTCTGCATCCAGGACCGGCTGAGCTTCGGGCAGGTCTTCCCGCCGCACGACGAGATCGGCCCGCTTGCCGACCTCGAGAGAGCCAATCGTGTCCTCGAGCCCGACGGCCCGCGCCCCATTGATGGTGGCCATGCGAAGCGCGTCGTAGGCGTTCAGCGTGCGCTCACGGGTCTTCTCCCGGGCGGTCAGGACTGCCAGGAACGCCTGAATGCCGAGGTCGAACGCCGAGCCGCAGTTACAGGCATCTGAGCCGAGCGCGACGTTGACGCCCTCGTGGTACAGCTCGACATGGCGGCCCCGAAAGGTCGCCCCGACGTTGAAGAACATGCAGGCGCTGGGGCACCACGTGATCGACATTCCGCTCTCGATCACTGGGGCAACCTCGTCATCTCGAAGGAAGTTCATGTGGTAGAAGTTGCAGTTCTCGTCGAGGAGGCCCGTCTCGGCGTAGTGGACGAGGGGATGTCGGCCGTGGAGCTCGTCGCTCACGCCCGTGTCGAGCTCGTCGAACGATTGGTGCTGGGCGAAGACGACGCCGTTCTCGTCGGCGCAGGCCTTAGCGGCGTGGGTGAGCTCGTCGGAGCACGCGCCGATGCCATACACGGCGATGTGTCCTCGGACGAGCGCATGCGGGTCCTTGTTGCGCTCAAGCTCCGTCCCGAGGACGCTCAACGCGCGCTCGGTGTCGTGCGGGATTCTGTTCGTCGGCCGCTGATCCCGGCTGATCCCCCCAAGATCCCAGAGAAACGGGTCAGCCAGCGAGGCCCGGATTCCGACGGCCTGGGCAGCTCGCGCCGCGGTGTCGGGCTCGAGGACGGTGCCGGCCTCCAGGAAGAACGTCGCGCCGTTCCGGACCAGCTCGAGACATCCGAGGTAGCTGCCGGCCTCCTCATCTTCGTCGGTGAGGGCATCGAGGAATCCCGGGCCCCACCCCATGATGTCTGACCACGTGAACGTGTCCGGGCTCCAGCCGCCCCGGTCGAGGTGCTCTGACACGTGGACGTGGCCCTCGACGAAGCCCGGATGCACGACTGCGCCGCGCGCGTCGATTCGCCGCTGCGCCCGAAACGCCGGGGCCACCTCCTCGTCGGCTCCTACCGCGACGATCGCACCGCCGACGACGGCGACCGCGCCCGGCCGGTGGATGCGGTTCTCGGAGTCGACGGTGACGACGTGCGCGTTGTGGACAAGCAGGTCGCAGTCCTGCGGCTCGTTCTCGACCGTTTCAGCCACGTTGCCTCTCCTCTCCAACCCCGGCAGTCTGAACCGTGGGGTTGATCCTGTCAAACCGCGCGCCCGGCTGCCTCGAGTCCGGCTGCGGCTGCCGCACAGAGCGCGGCTGCGCTCGCGGACATCCTCCCTGGAGCGCCTCCAGCTCGCTTCCTCGCGCTCCCGTTTCCCTGTGGTTTCGTACGCCTTCTGCGCTCTTTCCTGAGACCGGGTCGCCTTGTGCCCTCAACCTCCAAGGAGGCCTCGATGGAACAACGCTCTCATGGGTCACGCCGAGGGGCTCGCAACCCCCTCGAGCCGCGGCGCTGCGGCGAGCAGCTCCTGCGTGTACACATCCTGCGGGTCGGCCACGACGGTGCTGACCGGACCTTCCTCGCGGACCCGACCGCGGTCGAGCACGAGAACGCGATCGGCGATGCCCGCAACGACGCCGAGATCGTGGGAGATGAAGAGCAGGCTCAGGCCCAGCTCAGCGCGAAGCTCGGCGAGAAGGTCGAGAACCGCGGCCTGCACAGATACGTCGAGCGCCGACGTGATCTCGTCGCAGACAATCAGGTCGGGCTGCGCCACGAGCGCCCGCGCGATGGCGACGCGCTGGCGCTCCCCTCCAGAGAGCTCGGCTGGAAACCGCTCGGCGAGTGCTGCGGGCAGCCGCGCCCGCTCGAGCAGCTCGGCCACAGCGGCCTCGGCCTCCTGCCTGCTGACGCCGCGCAGAACGCGCGCCGGACGAGCGATGGCATCTCGGATCCGGTGCCTCGGGTTCAGCGACTCGTACGGGTCTTGGAACACGATCTGGATGCGACGGCGCGACTCCTGCGGGCGGTTCTTTGCAAGCGCTGCCAAGGGCTCGCCGTCGAACCTGACGCTGCCAGCTGCGGGCGGGTGCAGGCCCACCACGCAGCGGGCGATGGTTGTCTTCCCAGAGCCCGACTCGCCGACGAGCGCGACGCATTCGCCGCGCGACACGTTGAACGTCACGTCCTCAACGGCGACGGTGGCTGTAGCCCTGCTCCCGTACTCGGCCCGGAGGGAGACGACCTCCAGCACCTGGGCTTCCTCCTGTGTGCTGTGCAGCGTGAGCGATGCACCGTGGGAGAGCGAGGGCGTCTTCTGCCACTCGAAGCACCGCACGCGGTGGCCGGGCGCAACGTCTTGGCGTCCCGGCATCTCCTGCTGGCACCGCGCGACCTGCTGTGAGCACCGTGGCGCGAACACGCACCCCGGTGGTCGCGCTCCGACCTCGATCGAGACGCCTGGAATCCCGTTCATGCGACGCGGCGCCGCATGGTCGGGAATCGACGCGATCAGCCCGCGCGTGTAGGGGTGGCTCGGGGCCGTCAGGATGTCTGTTGCCGCCCCGTCCTCGACGAGGCTGCCGGCGTACATGACAGCAAGGTGGTCGGCGATCGAGGCGACGACCGCGAGGTCGTGGCTCACGTAGAGGACGGCGAGTCCATCCTCACGTCGCAGCCGGTCGATCTCCTCGAGGATCCGGGCCTGGGTGACGACGTCAAGCCCGGTGGTTGGCTCGTCCATGACGACGGCAGGCGGCTCGCACACGAGTGCGGAGGCGATCGCGACGCGCTGCCGCTGGCCGCCCGAGAGCTGATGCGGGAACCGGCGTCTAAAGGCACGGTCACCCGGGAGGTGGACGCGCTCGAGGGCCTCGCGAGCGCCGCGCTCCGGGTCGGAGCCGGGGACGTGCGTGCGAAGCATCTCTCCGACGGCGTTGCCCACTCGGTGGGATGGGTTGAGCGAAGTGGCCGGGTCCTGTGGAATGTACGAGACGACCCTGCCGCGGAGCGCACGGACTGAGTGCTCATCGCCCGCTGTGAGGACGTGACCGTCGATCTCGACTGTGCCGGAGGCGATCCGGCAGCCGCGGCGAGCGTAGCCCAAGAGGGCCAGGGCGGTCGTCGTCTTGCCGCTTCCAGACTCGCCCACGAGCCCCAGCACCTCGCCGGGGCGAATCTTGAGCGAGACCTCCTCGACGATGGGCTCGCCGGAGTCCAACTCCACGCGCAGGGAGTCGATTCGGACGACGCTCTCGCTCATGAGCCGTCTAGCCACTCTACTCGTCGCGGCCGCTCGTGGAGTGCATCCGCGCGCGGCGGCTTCACAGGACGAGTCTCGGGAGGCGGTTTCCTTGAACGGGTCTTTTAGTACGCGAGGCGGCCACCGTCGACCCGCAGCGTCGTTCCTGTGACGAATGACGCTCGGTCTGACACAAGGTAGACGACAGCTCGGCCGATGTCGTCGGGGCGCCCTCTGCGGCCGATTGGGGTCATCCTTGCATAGCGACTTGGCCGCTCGGCTGCCCGCGTGCGGTCAGCGGCGCGCCCGCGGCCCGTGAGGATGTCGCCGGGCGCGACCCCGACGACGCGGATGCGCCTCGAGGCGAGCTCGATCGCAAGCGCCTTGGTCAGCATGTCCAGACCACCCTTCGACCCACAGTACGCCGCGGCGTTCTCCTCTGCAGCAGAGCCGCCAACCGAGCTGATGTTGACGATCACGCCCGAGCGCCCCATGTGCCGTACGGCCTCGCGTGCGATACGGAACGGCGCCTTGAGGTTGACGTCAATGATCAGATCGAGCAACTCATCGTCAAACTCGGCGAAGGGAGCGATGGCAGGCGGGCCGGTGATCGCGGCGTTGTTTACGACGATGTCGAGGCCGCCGAGCGCCTCGGCAGCGCGCGCGACGAGCGCTCGGCAGCCCTCGGCGAACGCGAGGTCGGCACCGATGCCGACAACCGTCCCTCCCTTCCCTCGGAGCCGTGCCTCAGCCGATCGTGCCTCGCCCTCAGTTCGCTGGCCAACGACGACCGACGCGCCATCGGCAAGGAAGGCAGTCGAGATCGCGAGGCCGATCCCGGTGCCGCCGCCTGTGACGAGCACGCGTTGCATTACCCGGAACCTTCGGTGGAGAGGAAGTTCTCGACAGCCGCGGCGAGGATAGTCGGTGCTGCTTCGAGGCTCTCGAGCGAGACGAACTCGTTCGGCTGGTGTGCCTCCTGCAGGCGGCCCGGGCCGAGCGCCGGGATCGTGGGCACCCCCGCGATGCCCTGCACAAAGAAGGAGTCGGTCCCGGCGGGGTAGATCCCATCGGGCGGGGGAGAGTCGAGCTTCGTGGTGGCCGCGGCCCGGCAGGCCTGCGCGATCGGCGAGTCCGGCGCCACCCAGAGCGCTTCAGCGCCACCGTCGAGCAGCTCGTCGATGCAGACGTCGGCCCGCACGCCGGGATGTTCGGCGAGGAAGGCGGCGACCCTCTCGTCGAGGACGCGGCGGGCGTCTGTGAGCGTGACCTCCGGGGGGATCCGCACGTCCCCGCGGAACGAGGCGGTCGGCGCGCGGACCCCGTAGTAGACACCGCCCTCGACCGTCCCGGCCACGTTGACCGCGACGTCGGGTAGCTCATGGAAGGCCGTGTCAAGGCGGTCAACCAGCCGGGCAAGCGCAAGCGTTGCGCTCGTTCCACCCAGGTGATCCTCGAGCGAGGAGTGCCCGGTGGCTCCCTCCAGGTCGACTCGGAACAACAGCGCACCCCGCGTGCCCAGGTAGAGACGCTCCCACTCACGGGTGACGCCTGCCGGCTCGGCGATGATCGCGGCATGAGCCCGGATCTCGCCCGCCTCGGCGAGGAACCGGGCGCCGTAGGCACTGCCGGCCTCCTCATCCGCGAGCAGGAGCCCGACGACCGATCCGCACCCCGGTCCACCGGC
Source organism: Actinomycetes bacterium (assembly GCA_026708005.1). Lineage (GTDB taxonomy): Bacteria > Actinomycetota > Thermoleophilia > Gaiellales > Gaiellaceae > JAPOVR01. The sequence continues at coordinate 162,155 of JAPOVR010000032.1, read as the reverse complement.
TGCGGAGATGCGGCCGAGAGCCACGATCACAGCTGCCACGCCCGCCTTCATGTCACAGGCTCCGAGGCCGTAGAGCCGCCCGTCGGCAATGGCTCCGGCGAAGGGGTCGTGCTCCCACACCTCCTGATCACCGACGGGCTTCGTATCGAGATGCCCGGAGAGGATCACGGTTGGGCCGGGCCGAGGGCTCACGACCGTCGCAACGACATTTGGCCTGTGCGGCTCCCGAGCGACGGCCGCTAGGTCATGGATGCCCCGCTCCCGAAGCAGCCGCATCGCGACGTCAGCAACCGCTCGCTCATCCCCGGGAGGGTTCTCGCTCGGCGCGCCGATCAACTGCCGCGCGACGTCGACAACCTCGTCGAGCTCACCGTTCATGGCGCGACTAGTCGGTCGCGCGCGGCCTCTGCAAGCTGCATCCCCAACACGTGTGCGGCGCCATGCTACCGGCCCGTCGCGGTCGAGGATAGCGCCGGCTGGAGGCGGGCTCGGTGCTCTGCCTTGGTAGCGTTCGGGCCGTGGCGGCGCGAATCGGCATCGGCGGGGTCTGGCACGAGACGAACTCGTTCGCTCGCGGGCAGACGGAGCTCGACGACTTTTTCGCCTTCCAGTACGCGGAAGGGCGCGAGGCCTTCCGCGACACCTACGAGGGCACCCGCACCGAGATCGGCGGCGCTTTGGCCGCGTGTCGAGGGCTCGGACAGGAGGCTGTGCCCCTGCTGGCCGCAGCGGCACTTCCGGGGGCGGTCGTCTCCGCCGCAGCACGCACGGCCCTCTGGGAGATGCTCCTCTCCCGACTCGAGGAGGCGCTGCCGCTCGCCGGGATCGTGCTGACCCTGCACGGTGCCATGGTCGCGGAGGACATCGGGGATCCGGAATCCGACCTCGTCGGCGCTGTGCGGAGGCTCGCTGGCGACATTCCGATCGTCGTCACCCTCGATCTGCACGCGAACCCCGGTGGCCAGCTGTTCGCTGCCGCCAACGCGGTCGCTGGCTACGACACCTACCCGCACGTCGATCAGTTCGAGCGTGGTCACGAAGCGGTCGAGCTGGTCACGAGGCTGTTGCAGCCTGGCCGGCGCGCCTGTCTTGCCTGGCGGCGGCTGCCGCTGCTCACGTGCCCGCTCGGTCAGAGCAGCGCGGATGAGCCAACGCGCGGCCTCTTGGCCCTGGCGCACCGTCTCGAAGAGCAGCCCCAGATCGATTGCGCGACCCTGCTTCCGGGCTACCCCTACGCCGACGTGGAGGAGCTCGGCTACACGGTCGTGGTCTGTGGAACCGACCAGGCCGCTGTTGAGGGCGGCGCCGACGAGCTCGCCGAGGCTGTCTGGGAGGCTCGCGGCACGTTTTGCCGTGGGCTGCTCACGCCTGAGGAGGCGGTCGAGAAGGCGCTCAGCGAAGCGGAGGGGCCCGTCGTACTCGCCGATGTCTCGGACAATGTCGGAGGGGGAACTCCGGGGGATGGAACGGCGATCCTCGCGGCGCTCCTGGAGGCCGGTGCGGAAGACGCAGTCGTCGTACTCTGCGACCCGGAGGCCGTGCGAGCGTGTCAGACGGCCGACTCGGCTGGAGCCGGACGCACGGTCGAGCTCGAGGTGGGCGGGAAGTGGGATGACCAGCACGGCTCCCCCGTCGCTGTCCGCGGAGAGCTCGTGCGTGTCGAGGAGACCCGCTACCGGCGGAGCGGCAGCTTCCACACGGGCATGGAGATCGACATGGGCCTCTGCGCGGTCCTCAACGTGGGCGGAGTCGGGCTCGTCTTGACGTCACGGCGCGTGCTGCCATTCGATGCTGACCATCTCCGCGCGGCGGGCATCGATCTCGAGCGCCAGCGTATCCTCGTGACGAAGTCAGCCGTTGCCTGGCGCGCGGCCTTTGGCGAGGTCGCCAGCCGGGTCTACCACGTCGATGGTCCGGGAATCTGCACCTGCCGGTTGAGCTCCTTCGACTACCAGCGCGTTCGCCGCCCGATCGTGCCGCTCGATCCTCTCGGCCTTTCCTACACCGAGGCGGTCTCGGGGTCAGGGCTGCGGTAAGCGCAGCCCGCTCGCCTCGGTCTGTGAGGTCGAGCGAGGTCGCCTGCGTGAGGCGTAGCGCAGTGCGGTCTTCGAGGAGCTCTTCAGAGTCTCTCGATCGCCTCGGCCCGGATGGTGGGGATCGTGGCGTCGTCGAGCCAGGTCGACGACTTCAGGCCGCTGCCGGTCAAGATCACGACCGCACGGGCCTCGGGCCGGGCCTGGTAGCCGGCGTAGGCGAGGGCGGCGGCCGGCTCCACGAACACGCCGTAGCGTTTGGCGAGCTCGCGCTGGGCCTCGTGAGCCCGCTCGTCTGAAACCGCGACGCTGAACCCATTCGACTCGCGGAGAGCTGCGAGGACGAGATCGCCGTCGGGCGGTGCCGGCAGCTGGAGCCCCGAGATCTGTGAAACGCACGTCCCGACAGGGGTCACACGATCGTCGCCCCGGAGGAAGGACTTGTGAATGGGCGCGCACCCTGACGGCTGCACCGCGATCATTCGCGGTGCCTCGGCGGCGAGCCCGAGTCGGCGCCAGTCCCTGAAGCCGGCCCAGATCGAGCTGAGCAGCCCGCCGCCGCCGGTCGGGACGTACACGGCTTGGGGCGGCTCGCCAAGTTGCTCGTTGAGCTCGTAGGCGATCGTCTTGGCGCCCTCCATGGCAACGGGGTTGTACGTCCGCGCGGTCACGCCGAGCACGAGCTGACGCCGAACCGCGAGTGTGCGGATGCCACCGAACGCGGCCTGGGCGGCCTGCGGGTCGGTCATGAAGTCGTCCACGAAGAGAATCTCGGTCCCGAAGATGGCCATCTGGGCAAGCTTCTGCGGCGCGACATCGGCTGCCGTAAACAGCGTTCCTCGCAGACCAGCTCTGGCTCCGTAGGCGCTGAAGGCGCTGCCCGCGTTGCCCGAGGAGGAGCCTACCCAGCCCGGGCTTCCGCAGGCCACGCCAACGTTGATCGCGACCCAGCCAATCCGGTCCTTGTACGAGCCCGTGGGGTTGAGGTGCTCGCACTTGAGGAGCACGCCGTCGGTCTCCAGCACCGGCGTCTTGCCCTCGCCGAGCGTGATGCGCTCCACGTCCGGTGCAAATGGAAGCAACGCCTCGTAGCGCGAGGCCCCCGCACCTTCGGGCTGCCAGCCTGACAGCCGCTCCCAGTCGTAGTTGACGTCGAGCACGCCTCCGCACGGGCAGACTGGGGCGGGACCGACCGGGATCGCGCGCCCGCACGCCGAGCACGTCAGGCCGACGGCAGCAAAGGCATCCTGCGACTCGGGTGTGGACAAGGGCTCGGGGAGATGGTATTGGGACGACCTGGGGCGTTCGCTTGTAGGGGATTGGCCATCTCGCCAAGCGGCGCGATCGGTCGCTGGACCTGCCGTGGGCCGGCGCCATCAGGATGCAGGCGCAGGCTCGGCGGGATCGGCGTGGCGCGCTCCAGCGCCTCGAGCTCCCCGGCGATCTTGGCGCCGGTCACGCTGAGAGCTGGGATTGGTCGTCGGCGCCCGGCGCGTAGCCATGAGCACGGAAGTCCTCGGTGGTCGTGCGTCCGGGAGCGAAGCTGTTCAGCTCGTGCCAGACCGACGCCGATGCGACCTGCGGTGCCAAAGCTGGAGCATGACGTTGCGTCCTCGCGGCAGCGCTGAGCCTGCTGTGCCGAGCTCGGTCGGTGTGTGCTCAGGTCGAGCGGCCGGCAGCCCGTGGAATGCCGTACCCAGGTTCTGTCAGCAGCATCGCTAGGCTTGGCGACGCGCATGAGGGTGGACATCTGCCAGGTGCAGCGGGACGACGTCAGGCGGTGCACGCGCTGTTGAGGGGCCAGGATCGCAAACGATCGACCGGAGGAGGCGACTTCTCAGGGGCTTCGCTGCTCCTGGTGAGCGGGCGGATCCTGACGATGGACGCCGGTGATACCGTGGCGGAAGCACTCGCCGTACAGGGCGAGCACATCGCCGCGGTCGGGACTGATCAGCAGGTTCTTGAGCTGGCGTCGAGCGGCACCGAAGTCGTCGATCTGCGCGGACGGACCGTCGTGCCGGGCTTCATCGACGCTCACGCTCACGTTGAGCTCGGCATGTTTGCCGAGCACTTCTGGCTCGACCTGCGTGATATCCCGCTCGAGCTCGCGAAAGACCGGATCGCCGAGCGGGTGTCGGTGCAACCGCCGGGCACCTGGATCCTGGGGCAGGGCACGCTTGGGCAGGAGTTGCCTTCACGCGACGAGCTCGACACGCTTGCTCCGCGTCACCCGGTCGCGCTTCGGCTGAGCATGCACCGGCTGATCGCGAACACACAGGCGCTGAGCTTGAGCGGCATCCGGCGCGGCTTTCCCGCTTCGCCGACCGGTAGCTGGATTCATCGTGATGCGCTTGCCGAGCCGACGGGGGTGATCAGCGAGGGGTTCGATCTGCTTGCCTGGGAATCGCCGTCCGTGTCCCAGCTAGCGGAGCCGCTGCGAGAGACCCTGATCGACCAATTTCTCTCCCAGGGTGTGACCACCGTGTACGAGATTCCCGCCAGCGCGGCCGCCGTCCGCGCCTACCAGCACCTGAAGGGGGCGGGTCGCCTACCCGTCCGGCTCAGGCTGTTTCCGACCGCGGCCCCTGGCCACCAGCCCCTGGCCGCGGTCGAGACGTTCGCACACCTGGGGATCGAGTCCGGCTTCGGGGACGACTGGCTTGCATTCGGGGGGTCCAAGATCTTCGTCGACGGCTGGAGCGAGGGTGCCTGGAGCTCCGAAGTCGCCCTCATGGCCCCGGCAACCCAGGGATTTCTGACGCGAACGCTGCAGCGGCTCATTGAAGAAACGACCCTCGCGTTCTCGTCGGGCGTCCAAGTCTGGCTCCACGCTGGCGGTGATGTGGCGCAGCGCATGGCCGTGACCGCAATCGAGGAAGGCCGCACCGGCGTTCCTGACGCCGACCATCGAGCAAGGATCGAGCACATCTTCAACCAGGGCATAGACGAATCTCTCCTCGATCGTGTCCTGGAGGCCGGCGCCCTCGCGGTTCCGAATCCAACCTTCATGTTCTTCGAATCAGAGGAGCGGCCCAGTGATGTGGGTCCCAGATATCCCATCCGATCGCTTCAGGCGAAAGGTCTCCGCCCGCCGGGGTCATCCGATTCGGCCGGAAGCCAACCATGGGCGATCAACCCCTGGTTCGGCATCAAGTGCATGGTTGCTCGGGAGAATTGTCACTCCGCCACGATTGACCTGGACGAAGCGATTGGCGTCGCTGACGCATTGCGCGCATACACCATCGACGCCGCCCATGCGGGCTTTGAGGAGGGCACGAAGGGCAGTCTCGAGGTCGGGAAGTTGGCAGACCTCGTCGTCTTGGCGGAGGATCCGTTCACCATTCCCGCATCGAACCTCGATGAGGTCGGCACCGACCTTGTGATCATTGGCGGCGCCGTCGCGTCCGGCGCGACAAGGTGAGCCCCCTACGAGCTCCCGCTCGCCAGTGGGTCGGCCTCACCCAGCAACGGCGTCTGCGCCAAGCTGCACCCACTCACCCCGTGACAGCTGGCTCGAGAGCGCGGAGAGCTCCAGCTCATCCGGATAGGCAAAGACCGCAGGCGTGCCGCCGGTATGAACGAACACCACCGTCTCGCTCTCGGAGACCTCTCCGGCCTCGATCTTGTCAATCAGTCCGGCCATGGCCTTCGCCGTATACACAGGGTCCAGGAGCGTGCCCTCGTTGCGGGCGACGAGCTCGAGCGCGCTGTTGGCCTGAGGAGTGGCTATCCCGTACCCGGCTCCGGCGTACTGAAGGAAGTTCTCGATCTCGTGGGGCTCGACAACCGTGTCGAGACCCAGGACATCGGCGGCGTCGTTTGCGATCTCCGACATGGCCGTCTGGGTGTCGATCGCGTCTCCGAACGGCGAGACGCCGCTGATGCGCCAGGGAGAGCCAAGGAACTTGTTGGCGAGAGCGAGCCCGGCCTGCGTCGTATCGGACGAGGCGATCCAGAGCCGGTCAGCCGCCGTGTCGCGCTCCTTGAGCTGGTGGATCAGCTCCACGAGCACCTCGCAATAGGCAACCGCATAGAGGCCAAGGTCTGACGTGTTCGCGCTCCGCGCCAGGTAGACGTTCTTACCCTGGTGCCGCAGGCGCTCCGCCTCCTCCTCGGCTTCAAGCGCAAGAGCTTCCCAGTCGCCATCGAAGAGACGGACCTTCGCTCCCAGGAGCAGGTCCAGGAGCAACCCTCCCTGCACTTCATTGTCCCTGTCGCCGCGCACGCGCTTCAGGATCAGATGACACTCGAGCCCGAGCCGGGCGCAGGCGGCAGCGAGTTGACGGAGGTAGTTCGACTGGACGGCCGAGCTTGCTACCACGGCCTCGCACCCAGCTTCGGTTGCCTCGGCCAAGACGAGCTCGAACATCCGGGTCTTGTTTCCCCCCAGCGCGAGCCCGGTTGCGTCCTCCCTCTTGAAGAGGATTCGCGGGCCCCCGAGTGCCTGCGAGAGCCGGTCTGCCGCATCGAGCGGTGTCGGGAGATGCGCGAGCTCGACCCGGGGAAGCGCCCGGATGCTGGCCTCGAGCTGCTCGAGGCGACGTTCGTCGTATGCCAGACGCGGCCTAGGGATTGAGATCTCCCATTCGCTTGAACACCCTGCGAGTCGCGTCGGTGGCATCCCGATAGGCCTGCTCCTCGTCGATGCGCGTGGAGCGGCCATTCTCGACGACGATCTCGCCATCGATGATCACCGTGTCGACGCTCTTGGACTGACTTGAGTACATGACGCTCTGAAGCGCGCCCGATGCGCGTCGACGATCGAGGCTTACCAGCTCCTCGTCCAGGACCGGCTGAGCTTCTGGGAGATCGCCGCGGTGAACCACGATATCTGCGCGCTTGCCGACCTCCAGAGACCCGATCTCGTCCGCCAAGCCAACCGCCCGGGCGCCGTTGATCGTCGTCATTCGAAGCGCATCCGCAGCGGCGAGCGCCTGGCGCTGGGTCTTCTCTCGAGCTGTCAGCACGGCCAGGAACGCCTGCACCGGCAGGTCAAACGCCCCGGCCCAGCCAACCGCGTCCGAGCCGAGCGCGACGTTGACGCCCTGCTCGTAGAGCTCGACGTGCCGCCCTCGGAACGTGCCACCGACACCTTGGAGCATCGAAGCGCTTGGACACCAGGTGATCGACAGACCGCTCTCGACGACCGGCGCAACCTCGTCGGCGCGCACGATGTTCATGTGCACGAAGTTGCAGTTGGGGCCCAGCACGCCGAGATCGGCGTAGTGCACCAGCGGATGACGCCCGTGGAGCCGGTCGCTGACACCGGTGTCAAGCTCGTTGTACGACTGGTGCTGGTTGAAGACGACGCCATTCTCATCGGCACACGCTTTCGCGGCGAGCGTGAGCTCGTCCGAGCATGAGCCGATTCCGTAGATCGCGACGTGACCCCGTACGAGCGCCCTGGCATCGGCATTCCGCCTGAGCTCGGTGCCAAGAACACGGAGCGCGCGCTTGGTGTCCGCCGGGGCCCGCGTGATGGACGGCTGCTCCCTGCTGATCGCCCCGAGATCCCAGAGGTAGCAATCAGCCAGGGAGCCGCGGATGCCCACCACCTCTGCGGCGGCCGCCGCCGCATCCGGTTCGAACACGGTTCCCGGCTCCTGAAAGCAGGTCGTCCCGTTCCGCACCATCTCGAGGCAGGCGAGGCGGCTCGCCGCCTCCTCATCCTCCGGCTCCATCGCATTATGCCAGGCGGTGCTCCATACCAGCGCCTCATCCCAGGAGAACTCCTCTGGGTTCAGCGAGCCCCGGATCACCTGCTCGGAGATGTGCACGTGGCCCTCGACGAAGCCGGGGTGCACCACCGCACCTCGGGCATCGATGACGCGGCCCGGCCGGAAACCGGCAATCACGTCCTGCTCGGCTCCCACCGCAGCGATCTCACCATCGGAGACGGCAATCGCGCCCGGCCTATGCGTGCTCTCGTCGGCGTCCATCGTGAAGATGGTCGCGTTGCGCAGGAGGAGGTCACAGTCCAAACGGTTGTCGTCAATCACGCAGCCATCCTCCTGAGAGGGACACCGGAGCGCTCCAAGCCGCACGGCGACGCGCAGATCGCGCGCCTCTACACGATCCCGTGCTCCTCAAAGACCTTCTCAATGCTCGTCCCCTCGCGGAGAAGCTCACGGACGATGTTCTCGCCCGAGACCCTCTCGCGAGCTCGCGCGATCACCTCGCTCTCGATGGCCTGCGGAACGACGACGCAGCCGTCGCGATCGGCGACGACGAGGTCGTCGTTCTCGACACGCACGCCCCCCACCTCGATTGGCACGCGGATCGCGAACGTATCGATCCGGCCCTTCGAATCGGCCGGTGTAGTCCCCCGTGAGAAGACCGGGAACTCCATCGCCACGAGTCCCCATGAGTCGCGCGTCATGCCGTCGATCAGCGCGCCGCGCGCTCCCTTGGCTCGCGAGTGCGTGGCGAGCAGCTCGCCCCACATCCCGGCGCGGCGCGACCCCTGCGTCGTGCACACGATCACCTCGCCCGGCTCGAGGCTGTCGAGCAGCCACAGCTCGAGCTTGTAGGGCTCCTCGGGCACCTCGTACACCTCGGCTGCGAGCATCGTGGCGGCGCGGCCGGCGAGCTTCGCGGACTCGAAGAGCGGGCGGATCTCGTGGCTCATCGTCTGGTTCCAGTGCCCCAGGTCGTCCATGATGTCCGCCAGGACCGCCGTGTAGAGCGTGTCCTGGATGCTGTCGTAGTACTCGGAGCTCGACGTGTCCACTTGCAACCCGGGGGACCGTGCATCGTATAGCGGCGGCGCGCGCCCGATCCTTGACCTCAGCTATCGGCTCTGGTGGAGAGCGCCTGACAGGTAGTGGGGTTGCTAGGCACCATGACCGTCTCGCCGGTCCGGGCTGTTGAGCGCACGAGCGCTGTCGAGGCTGTGCGCGACCAGGTCGCGGGCGACCAGGTTGCGGGCGATCAGCTTGCGCGCCTGACCGCATCGAGGTTCGCAGACGCGGGATGAACAGCCCGAGCCGACGCGACACGGCGACCTCAGGCGATCCCGGCGTACAGGCAGGTCTCGCGACGGTGATGCCCCCGGGCGGGCAGATCACCCTGCGGCTCCAGGGCTGGCGCTACTCCGGAGGGGTCTGGATCGGCCTTGTCGCGCTCATCATCGTGGTTGCGATCCTCAAGCCGGCTCTGATCGAACCCGAGGGCTGGAGGCTGCTGTTGCGGCAGGTCAGCGTGATCGGCCTGCTCGCCGTCGGTCAGACCGTTGTCATGCTCACCGCGGGCATTGACCTCTCCGTTGGCTCGGTCGTGGCGGTCGTGAACTGGGTGGCGTCCAGCCTCCTCATGAGCAGCGATAGCAACAACATCAAGATCATCCCGCTGTGCTTGGGTATCGGAGCCTTTGTCGGGCTTCTGAACGGCATCAGCATCGCCAAGCTGCGCGTGCCGCCCTTCGTGATGACACTCGGAATGCTGTTCGTCGTCCTCGCGGCCGGCCAGTGGTGGACCGGCGGCATCACCAGCGGAGGCGCGAGCGACCTGGTGATCACGATAGGGCAGGGTCAGGCTGGACCGATCCCGGTGCCGTTCCTGATCCTCGCCGGCGTCGCGCTTGCGGTGTATCTGGTCTTGAAGCTAACACCGTACGGTCGCCGCGTCTACGCGCTCGGCACCAACCCGCGGGCGGCGTTCCTCGCCGGGGTGAATACCGACCGCGTCCTCGTTGCGAGCTACATCATCTGCGGAACGACCGCGGCGCTCGCTGGCCTGCTGCTGACGGGTTTCATCGGATACGGAGCCACAACGGCCGGCCAGGAGCCAGTGCTGCTTCAGTCGATCGCGGCGGTGGTGATCGGGGGCACGGTGCTGGCTGGCGGGCGCGGCAGCATCATCGGCACGGTGGGCGGCGTCCTGTTCCTCGGTTTGCTGTTCAACCTGCTGGTGGTATCGGACATTGCGCAGTCCGGTCGCTTCATGGCGCAGGGTTTCACGCTGATCGTGGCGGCTGCCCTGTACTCGCGCTTCTGGCGGAGGGGGTGAAACGCAACACGAATCGGTTCTGCGATCGAAGCCACATGCTCGCCGCCGGCGAGCCTGAGGAAGGAGGCATTAGTGACGAAGCTCGCAGGAGGACAATTCAGATCGAGGAGAGGGCGGCTGTGGGTGCTGCTGGTCGCTGTCGCGCTGATCGCGGCCGTCGGGGTCGCGGCGTGCGGTGGAGACGACGAAGCAGCGGCACCGCCACCGGCCCCGGCACCGGAGCCGCCCCCGCCCCCAGCGGAGCTTGCGCCGGCGGAAGGCGACCCTGCCGCTGCTGAGGCCAGGGCGACCGTTCGCGCCATACTCGACGGGCTGATCGCGCAGGCTGGCGGTCCCGACGTCAAGTCTGACTGGCCGGAGACCGTCGACTCCGCGTGCTTCCCACCGAAGCTGAAGCCGGAGGGCCCGCTCAAGGCCGGGTACGCGTATGCAAGCCGCTCGAACACGTGGCAGATCCAGAACGGTGACGGCGGCATCTGGTACCTCGAGAATCATCCCGACGTGGGAGAGGTGATTGGGACTGACGGCGAGGAGAACCCCGACAAGTAGATCGGCGACATCCAGAGCCTGATCGCTCAGGAAGTCGACCTGATGATCGTCAACCCGGCGACGACTGCTGTCAGCCCCGCTGTGCAGCAGGCCTGCGATGCCGGAATCCCAGTCCTCGTCTACGACCGCTTCGTGGAGCCCGAGACAAACATGACGGCGACCATGTACACCGACGAGGTCCACGACGGCTACACCTGCGGCAGCGCCATCGTCGAGGCGCTCGACGGCGAGGGCAACGTGGTCATCCTCGGCGGTCTCCCAGGCGTGGGTGTCTCCGAGGAGCGCATGATCGGCGCCCGGCAGGCCTTCGATGAGGCGCCAGGTGTCACGGTCCTCGCGGAGGCCTTCAGCGACTACGACCCGGCCAAAGGCCGGCAGATCATGGAGGAATGGCTGCAGGCCCACGACCAGATCGACGCCCTCTGGTCCGACGCGGGTCTGCAGGCGATCGGCGCGATCGGTGCGCTCCAAGAGGCGGGCGCTTCGACGAGGTGAAGATGATCGCGGGTGGACAGTTCAATCGGTTCCTGCGCTTCTGGAACGACCTCGGCTTCAATGGGTGCGGCGCGACGATCTCGTCTGACGTTGGGATCATCACGGCCCAGCTCGGCATCGACATCGTTCGCGGGGACATCCTGCCCATGGAGAACATCCCTGGCCCGCTCGTGGTGATCACGAACGAGACCCTGGGTAACTTCTACCGCGCGGATCTTCCCGACGACTACTGGGCGTCCGCAGTACTTCCGGAGTCGCTTCTCCAGCAGATCTACGGGCAGTAGTGCCCGCAGCATCCCGGGACGGTGCTTTTGCCACCGCCCCGGGATGCCGGCATCGCATCCTGGGACGAGGACGTGGAAGAAGCTCAGCTGAACACAGAGACGCGGGGCGGCCCACCGGTCGCTCTCAAGTTCGAGCGTGTGTTGAAGTTTTTCGGCGTCGTGCGCGCGCTCGACAACGTCTCCCTCGACGTGCAAGCCGGCACGATTCACGGGGCCGTCGGTCAGAACGGTGCCGGCAAGTCCACGCTCATGCGCATCCTGGCCGGAGCGTTCCACCAAAACGGCGGGGTGATTCGCCTCGGCGGTGAGGAGCTCAGGCTGCGTAACCCCGATCATGCGCGGCGGCGCGGTATCCGAATCATCCATCAGGAGCTGACCCTGGTTCCGGCGCTCTCCGTGGCCGAGAACGTCTCGCTCGGCGGGAACGTCGCGGGCGACTCAGAACGCTCGATCGTCGCGGGATGCGGCGGCGGGCGCGCGAGCTCCTCGAGCAGCTCGGCCATGGGGAGGACTTCAGCGTCGACCGGCGGGTCGAGACGCTGAACATCGGCCAGCAGCAGATCGTTGAGATCGCCAAGGCGCTCGCGTGGGAAGCGAAGATCCTGATCCTCGACGAGCCGACCCTGCGCTCGAGCTGCAGGACACCGAGCGCCTGTTCGGCGTTCTCAGGCGGTTTCGAGAGCACGGCGGCACGGCGCTCTACGTGTCGCATCGGCTCGATGAGCTCTTCGAGATCTGCGACCGCGTGACGGTGCTGCGAGACGGCCGCGTCGTCGACACGGTCGTGATCGGCGACACGGACAAGGCGGGGATCATCCGGATGATGATCGGGAAGCAGCTCACCGAGATGTTTCCCGAGCGTGCCGAGAATGGTGACGCCCAGCCGGCCCTCGAGGTCGACGCTCTCTCGTCCGCGGGGTTGTGCGAGGTCACGTTCACGGCCTGCGCCACACGCATTCTCGGCATCGTGGGGCTCGAGGGATCCGGCATCAGAGCGATTGGCAAGGTCCTGATCGGCGATCGCTCGGTCGATGCTGGGCGCGTCGTGCTGAACGGCGCTGAGCTCGCTGTCGACAGCCCAAGGGCCGCGGGAGCTGCGGGCATTGTCTATCTCAGCGCCGACCGCAAGACCGAGGGGCTTTTCTCGATCCTTCCGCTCTCACAGAACGTCGCGATTGGCACGCTCGCCGAGCGGCTCCGAGGCCATCTTCATCGACCTTGGCGCGGAGCGGCGGCTCGTCGAGGCCAGCATCGGCCAGCTCGATATTCAGGCCGCGGGCTCTCGGCAGGAGGTGCAGTATCTAAGCGGCGGCAACCAGCAGAAGGTGGTCATGGCGCGCTCGCTTGCTGCGCGGCCCGTCGTGTTTCTGCTCGAGGAGCCGACGCGCGGCATCGACGTGGGGGCCAAGGCCGAGATCTACGCGCTGATCCGACGACTCGCAGACGACGGAGCGGCGGTCGTCGTCATCTCGAACGACCTCACCGAGATGGTCGGCTTGAGCGACGAGATCGTCGCGCTCTTCGAGGGGAAAGTCGCCGCCATCCTTTCCGGTGGGACGCCGGAAGAGAAGGTGCTCGCTCACATTGCCTAGGCGGCTGAGGCGCGGAGAAGGGCGATCCTAGTGGCGGTCGCCGCGCAGCGTTCGGGCAAGCCAGGCTCGCCCATGCTCGCGAGGCTGCGGTCTCAACGCGACCTCGTGGTTGTCTACTCGGCCCTCGGGCTCCTGGTGATCGTCGCTGCCATCATCCAGCCGCTCTTCAGGACGCAGTTCAACGTCGAGGTCCTGTTCGGCGCGAGCCTGGCGCTAGGACTGGCGGCCATCGGGCAGACGTTCGTCGTGCTCACCGGCGGCATCGACCTCTCGGTGGGCTCCACGATGAGCCTGATCACCGTGGTGGCAGCCGTGCATATGGATGGAAGCAACGGGCGGTTGGCGACGGCGATCCTGATCGCGGTCGCGATCGGTGCCGCGATCGGTCTCTTCAACGGGCTCGTTGTTGCAGGGCTACGAGCCGAGCCGATCGTGGCGACCCTCGGGACGCTCTCGGTCGTGCAGGGCCTGACGCTGTGGCAGAGCGTGCAACCCACGGGCCGGTCGTCCCCTGCGCTCGAGTCGGTCATCTACAAGACCGTCGACGTCGTTCCTCGATCGGCGATCGTGCTGGCAGCGGCCTTCGCGATCGGGACGTTCGTGCTTCGGCGAACCCGCTACGGACTGCACATCTACGCGCTGGGCGGTGCCGAGGAGTCGGCCCGCCTGTCGGGCGTGCCGACGTTTCGGGTGAAGGCGAGCGCGTACATGCTTTGCGGCATCTTCTCAGCGCTCGCCGGCCTCGCCTTGGCCGGCCGGCTCGGTCAGGGTGACCCGATCGCCGGCCAGTTCTTCCTCCTCACCTCGGTCGCGGCTGTTGCCATCGGGGGGACGAGCCTGTTCGGGGGCCGCGGCGGCCTGATCGGCACGCTCGGGGGCGTTCTGATCCTCACCGTGCTCACCAACGTGCTGACACTCGAAGGCGTCGGCACGTATCCGAAGAACGTCACGACAGGCCTGCTGATCATCACCGTTGTCATCATCTACAGGGTTGTGCTGCGCGTCCGCGGGCCGCGGCGGCCGCGAGGCTCGCCGCGAAGCTCGTCGACCACACCCGGCTGACCGGATGCGCATCGTCGATATCCGCGAGGGCGCTGTCTCCCTGCGGTCTGACATCAGTAACGCGTTCATCTCGTTCGCTGAGATGGATGCCTCCATCGTCGCCCTCGTCACCGATGTCGTGCGTGACGGTCGGCCGGCTATCGGCTATGGCTTCCACTCCAACGGGCGCTACGCGCAGCGCTCGATTCTGCGCGAGAGGCTGATCCCGAGTCTCCTCACTGCCGAGACTGAGGCGCTGCTGAATGACGCCCATGACAACTTCGATCCGGGGCGCATGTGGGCGGCGATGATGCGCAATGAGAAGCCGGGCGGCCGCGGCGAGCGCTCGGTCGCAGTCGGCACGCTCGACATGGCGATCTGGGATGCCGTCGCCAAGATCGAGGAGCAGCCCCTCTACCGAGTGCTCGCCGACCGCTACGGCAACGGCTCGGCCGAGGAGAGCCCCTTCGTCTACGCCGCGGGGGGCTACTACTACCCGGGCAAGGATCTGGGAGCGCTGCAGGAGGAGATGCGCAGCTATCTCGATCTCGGCTACACGGTCGTGAAGATGAAGATTGGAGGTGCCTCGCTGAGCGAGGACCGCGCGCGCGGTGAGGCTGTTCTGCACCGGCGTTTCGCTCCCCGACGAGACCATGAGCGAGGTCACGCGCGCCGACGCATTCTCTTCGGTGCCATGGGACTCCCGCACGTGCGCATCTCGGACGGCCGCGAGATCGCACCGCAGCTCGATCTCCGAGAGCGCTTGCACCTCTATGCCGGGGTTCGATCTGTCAAGGCGATCGCAGGTCTACCACTGCCGCTCGCCGACCCCCGCGCGCTCGAGGTTGACTTCGTCCTCGTCCGCGAGTCGACGGAGAGGCTGTTCGCAGAGCGGGAGTCGGGAACGATGAAGCCTGCCGGCGAAGCGCGTGACAGCCTGGTTATCAGCCGTGCCGCCTGTGAGCGTCCCTTCGATTTCACCTTCGCCCTGGCGAGAGTCGGCGGGCCCGCGGAGGACCGGGCAGCGTGATGTGCGTTGACAAATCGAACGTGTTGCAGTCCTACGCGTTCTTCCGGGAGATCTTCGACGAGACAGCCGCCCGGCATCCACACCTTCGGGCCGACCACTGCTATGTCGACGCGATGGCTCTGAACCTCGTTGCGAAGCCGTGGTCGTATGACGTGATGGTGACCGAGAACATGTTCGGGGACATCCTGTCTGATCTTGGCGCGGCGCTCATCGGAGGAATGGGCATAGCACCGTCGGCCGACATCGGGAGCGGGCATGCCCTGTTTCAGCCATGCCATGGCAGCGCGCCGGACATCATCGGCACGGGGAGGGCCAACCCGACGGCCATGATCCTCTCCGCGGCGATGCTGCTGGACTGGCTCGGCGAGACCCGGCGGGTGCCGAGCTGTGTAGCGGCGGCGGCCGCTTGCGCTCGGCGGTCGAGTCGGCGTTCGCGGGCGGACAGCTCGTCCCGTTCGAGCTCGGGGGCGACCAGAGCACGGAGAGCCTCTCCTCGCGGCCCTCCGCTCGCTGGAGGGCAGCGCCGGGCCGGGACAGGCGAGCGCAGGGGATCCGGGTGAGCTCGCGTGAGAGGGGTCTCCGCATGCCGTGTGCACCGACGGCGCTCACTCGGGATTCCCGCTCGACGTCCACCGACATCGCGCCGCCAGTCGGCGACAGGCGCCCGTGCGTTCCTCGCCTGGAAGATCGCGGCCGAGCGGGCCTCTGCGGTGTCTTCCGTGGAGGGGGAAGACAGGCCGGGGTCGAGATCGCTGCAGCGCGACCGGGTCGCCTGAAAGGAATCCCGGTATCGAGACCGGGGGGAAGGCTGACCTTCCCCTTCCAGCGGTTGCCGGACGTACTATGCCACCACCGTACGCTCAGGAGGTGGCCGAGATGACCGAGCAGCCATCGGTTCTTCCCCCGTTCATGCGCGAGACGCTGCGGAGCACGAATCGCCGCACGGTTGATCGGGCTGAGTGGCCGGACGGCAAACGCTGCTGCGTGAGCCTGCACGTGCACGTTGATGGCCAGACCGTGTGGCGGGGTCTCGGCGTCGAGAAGCTCGTCTACATCTCGAACGGCGAGTACGGCGTGCGCACTGTGGTGTGGCGGCTCCTCGAGCTCTTCCGGCGGCGAGGCCTGAAGGCGTCGTTCTTCGTTCCGGGGTGGACTGCCGAGAGCTATCCCGAGGTTGTGCAGGCCGCCAGCGAGCAGGGGCACGAGCTTAGCCACCACAGCTACAGCCACACGCTCGCAGACCTGGGGCCGCTGCCGGATGGCACCTTCGACCGTGCTGTCGAGGAGCGTGAGTTCGACCGCGCGCTTTGCATTCTGCGCGATCTCAGCGGCCAGGAGATCAAGGGGTTCGTGCCGGCCGGAGGTGAGCTGACGCCCCACTCGATCGACATCCTGCTCTCGCGCGGGATCGTCTACCAGGCGCAGTGCTCGGCCGACGACATCCCCTACTGGTGGATGATCGACGGCGAGGCTTGTGGGCTCCTTGAGGTCCCGACGCACTGGAGCGTCGCTGACGCGCCGCAGTTCCTGTATGCGCTCATTCCGCAGATGGGCTCGATCAAGCCGGCCGAGCACGTCCACCGGATGTGGAAGGACGACTTCGACGCCTTCCGCGAGCTCGGGCGCTGCCTCGTGCTCCAGCTGCATCCGCAGTGGATCGGTCGGCCCGCCCGCATTCAGATGCTCGACCGCCTGCTCGAGTACATGCAGAGCTTCGACGACGTGTGGTTCGCGACGGGCTTCGAGATCTGGGAGTACTGGAAGCGAACGTACCCGCCCGAGCGGCTGCCGGCCTAGGAGGGAACTGCGAAATTCGGGGGTGGGCTAGTCCCGGGCGGCGGTGTAGAGTTGCCGTGATGCCAGACGGGCTACCGGTCGAGGAAACGAAGTCCCCGATGGCTGTCCTCTTGGAGGCTAGCGGTCTTCACGAGACCGCACCCGACACATACGAAGGGGAGCACGGGAAGATACTCCTCGTCCCGGTGGTCGCTCAACGACCGCAAGGGGATCATCCCGCCGAATTCTTCGGGTATCGCCTATAGGGCTTCGCCGCAGGATCCGCACGGCCTGTTCGTTTGAAAGTCGATTCTGTCTCGTCCGCTGATGATCTTCATGGTTCCCGGTGCGGGTGGATGATGATCACGGCGCCGGGTTCGCGGTTGGGGAGCGTCGAGAGCGGGCCAGCCGGGGTTGGCTGCCGGTCGAGCCGGATCCGCATGGCTTGCTGGAACGTGAGCGGGGCCGGCCCGGGGCGGGCCTGCTCGCCGGGGGCAGCCGCTGCTGCTGGCCCACCAGCCGGCCGCGAAGGCTGCGCCCGCCGCCACCGCTGCTGCGGCGGACGCGATCAGACGCGGGGACGCACCGGGTCCCGTCGGGTCCGGGTAACAGCCTGGTCCGCTGCCCAGCTTGCAGTGTGCGCATGAGGGGCCAAGGGTCGGGGCGTGACCGTGCGTCGTATGTTTGGACAACGCGCCCCGACCCGGGAACAGAGCCGAACCTTAGGGCCTCTCCCATATAGGCCGCCCGGCTGATGACCGGGCGGCCTTCTGCCGCTTGGAGTGAACCGGATGGAGCGCGCTCTTGCTGCCGCATGAGAGAGAGGATCGGGCTGCGATATGGAGCGTCCCTCGGTCGTGGCAGGCGCTCTACTTTTCTCCCATGACGCCGCAGATCATCATAATCACGTTCGAGACGTGGGACAGGGAGTGATACTTCTATGAAGTTTCTATGAAATGGCGAAGACTGTCGGCGTCGTCTACATCGCCGCCGCCGTGTGGACGATCGTGGCGGTGAAGCTTCTGGCTTCGATGCACAGCTTGATCTTCGGGACCCGCTCGGAAGAGAGCGGGCAGGAGAAGCCGCTCCGGTCGTTCGCAGAGGCCCTGGAGGACGACGGGGAGCAACTGACGGCGGGCCAGATCGTCAGAAAGAGCGGTCTCTACCGGGTGAAGGAAACGGGCGGAAGTAATCTCTCTGCTTAGAAGCCAGCGGGTCCCTCACGAGATCGGCAGCGAAGTAACCCTCCTGGCAGGCGCAAGAGCGTCCTGGGTCTCCAGAGTTCTCGGTTTCATACAACCGCTGCGGCGAGGCGGGTGAGGATCACAAGGTCTGCGTGCAGGCCTACACGGTCTCGGCCTCTGACGCGGAGCGGCGTCAGCGCGAGCTCGTGTTTCAGCCGGCCGAACTCGCGCTCGACGGCCGCCCTGCCCCGGTAGAGGTCCCGGAGCCGCCGGGGCAGCAGCCCTTCCCCTGTGCCCGAGTTCCTGCGGGCAGCGACCACCGGGAGGGCGCCCGCGTCCTGGCAGTCGTAGCCGGCGTCCATCGCGACCGTGGCCGGGCCGGCCCCGGCTTCCCCCAGTTTCGCTAACAGGCTGGGGAGAACCCTCATGTCGGCTTCTTTCGAGGCACGGGTCTCCCACGCGACCGGCAGGCCCGTCACGCAGCACACGGCAAGGTGCAGCTTGTACCCGTAGAAGCCGCCGCCCCGGCGGGTCGAGACCGCTGAACGGTGCCCCCATGTCGCTTCCGGGTCGCTGAACCTTCCGGGTCGCTGAACCGCTCCCGCACAGGGCCGCCCCTGCGGAGGTGCCGCTGCCCGTTCGCGAACCCAGGCAGGTCGGTCAAGTCAACCGCCACATCACGGCCATACCCCGGGAACACACAGGCCGCCCTCGCCGTCACACGGGCCAGGCACGACCGCAACGGCCCCGGCGTCTCCCGCAGCCGGCGCGTGAACCTGTAAACCGCCGACAGAGACGGGGCCGCCCCCAACGCGGCCCGCAACGCGTCATGCTCCCCCACCAGCCGCACCGTCCTCGTCCATGTCGGCAGCCCATACACGCTACGGGCAACACACACTCCCACAGCGCCCGCGCCCCATACCCGGGCCGGCCACGCCTCCCAGCCCGGTCGAGCTCCACCACCAGCCCGCGAATCTCCGCGAATCGAGCACAGCCCGCACAAGCCGCACCCCACCACCAGCCGCTACCGCTCCCTCCGCCATCGGAGACCCACCTCCAACTGGCCGCGCCCCCGGACCCCAGTCGCGGGGGGGAGGGCATAATTTCACCCTATATTTTCGACGCTCTCTCCTAGGAGAGGCTTCCGCCCAATGCTCGTCATCCGAACCGAGCCAGCTCGGCTCAGCCCCGAGCGGTGAGCGCAGCGCTGACCGAGCTCGAGCGTCGGCTCGTGCGGCATGTCGAGGAGCGCCTCTTCGACCTGCTTGCGGCGCTCGTTCGCTTCCGAACCCCAAACCCGCCGGGCGGGAACGAGGGCGGGGCGCAGGACTGGGTCAAGGCGCGCCTGCGCGAGTTGCAGCTAGCGGTCGATCGTTGGGATGCGCTGCCGGGACGGCCGAACGTCGTCGGCACCTGGCGGGGGATCGGCGGCGGGCCGAGCGTCGCGCTCAACGGGCACATCGACGTCTGCGAGGACCGGCGGTTGGAGGAGTGGTCGAGCGACCCCTATGAACCGCGCCGCGATGGCCGCGACATGATCGGGCGCGGAACGACCGACCTCAAGTCGGCGACCGCGTCCTTCCTGTTCGCGATCCAGGCTCTTCGCGCACACGACGTGTCGCTCGCCGGCGACGTCGTCTTCCAGAGCGTGATCGGCGAGGAGGCGGGCGAGCCGGGTACACGCAGCGCGATCGAGCGCGGCCACCGCGCGGACTTCGCGATCGTCGGCGAGTCATCGCGGGGGGCGCGACCTGATCGCGTCGATCGGCGTCATCAACTGCCGCATCACCGTCGAGAGCCCATCCACGTTGCACCTCCTTGCCCGCAAGTTCACCACGAACGCCGGCGGCGAGCTCTCGGGCGCCAACTGCGTCGAGAAGATGGCACTGCGCGCGATCCCAGCGCTCACGGACCGCGAGCGGCAGTGGGCCGTCTTCAAGACGCATCCGCTGGTGCCGCCGGGGGCGTGCAACATCAACGTCGTGCAGATGGAGGGCGGCGCGAACGCGTTCATCCTCGCCGACCGCTGCGACGCCTACGTGACGGTGACGTACCTTCCGAACGAGCGGTGCGAGGACATCGTTCAGGAGGTGGAGGAGCACGTCGCGCGGGCGACGGCGCTCGACGACTGGGTGCGTCGTCATCCGCCGCGGCTCGAGTGGGGCCCGCCCGAGCACCCGATCGAGTTCGCCCCCCGCCGACACCGACGCCGGTGCGCCACCGGTTCAGGAGCTCATGGGAGCCATCCGGGCTGCCTCAGGCCGAGAGCCGCAGGTCGGCGGTCGAGGCGGTATCACCGATGCGGGGTGGTTTGCGCGCGCGGGCATCCCTGCGGTGGTCTTCGGCCCTGGTGACGTCGACTACGCCCATCGCATCGACGAGCGTGTGCACCTCGACGATGTCGTCAGCCACTGCAAGGCGACCGTGGTCTTCCTGCTGCGCTTCTGTGGCCGCGCCGACTGAGGGCTGTTGGGGCACGACGGGGATGGCGTCGGCGGGAATGCCGCGACGATCGGTGCGCGTGAGCTCGGGAACGTTGTCTGCGGGGGCGCGGGCTCGGTGAGCGAGGCACGGATCGTCTCGTACGCGTCGAGCCCTTACGAGAAGGAGCCCGAGCACGAGCTCTTGTGGCATCTCTGGACGGCGGCGCAGAGGTGCCTGGAGCGGGCCGGGATCGAGAAGCGCGATGTCAACGGGCTGGCCCTGACGTCGTTCTCCTACCCGCCGGGGAACGTCGTCACGCTTGCCGAGCACTTCGGGATGCGGCTCACGTGGGGTGAGCAGGGCGTCTTCGGAGGCGCGTCCGGCGTCGTCACGGTCGGCCGTGCCGTGGATGCGATTCGCGCCGGCCGAGCCCGCTGCGTGCTGTGCCTCGCCGGCGACGTGTTCACGGTCGCGAGCCACGACAGCATGCTCGACAGCTTTACGCCCGCGATGGGCGACTACCTCGCACCCCACGGATTCGGCGGCGCCAACGGGCTCTTCGCGCTCGTCGAGCAGCGCCACCGTGCTCTCTACGGTACGACTCGAGAGCAGCTCGGGCGTGTTGCCGTCACCCAGCGAGAGCACGCGCTGCTCAATCCGGGTGCGCTGTTTCAGACGCCGCTGACGCTCGAGGACTACCTCGCTGCGCGGCCGATTGCCGAGCCGCTTCGCCTCTTCGACTGCGTCATGCCCTGCTCCGGGGCCGAGGCCGTGCTGGTCGTCCACGAGGACCTCGCCGCGGCGACCCGTCGGCCGCCGCTCGAGCTGCGCGCGATGCGAGAGGCGCACAACGCGCACCCGGAGCTCCTGATGTCGCTGCCCGGCGGGTTCGAGCAGTATGCCAACGAGCTCTTCGCGGACGCCCGCCTCGGCCGTGGCGACCTCGACTTTGTCCAGCTCTACGACGACTACCCGATCATGGTTGCCGTCCAACTGGAGTGCTCCGGCTTCTGCGAGGAGGGCACGAGCGGCGCGTACCTGGAGGCCACCGACCTCTCGATCCACGGAGATCTGCCGCTCAACACCGGCGGCGGGCAGCTCTCGTGCGGCCAGTCCGGGGCAGGCGGCGGCATGATCGGTGTCGTCGAGGCCGTCCAGCAGCTCCAGCACGAGGCTGGCGCGCGGCAGGTCGCAGACGCCAGGTGCGGCCTCGTCTCGGGCTTCGGGCTCGTCAGCTACGGCAAGGGGCTCTGCACGGCGGGGGCGATCCTCGCTCGCGCGGACTAGATGCCGGTTCCCGATCACGCCGCGCGGTTCCAGGAAGGCGGGGCGGAGGGCAGGCTCCTGCTCCAGCGCTGCGTCTCCTGCGCCCACGTCCCCGGCTTGCCTCGGATCGCCTGCCCACGCTGCTTCGGGCCGCTCGGGTGGTTCGAGGCTCCCGGCACCGGACGCATCGTCAGCTGTGCCATCCTGCGTCGCACGCACAACGAGCAGTTCGAGCGGCACCTCCCGATCGTCCTCGCGCTCGTGCGGCTCGATGCAGGGGCCGAGCTGATCTCGACGCTCGTCGGGCCTGACCGGCTCGAGGCGGCGATCGGCCGCCCGGTTGACGTTGCGCGCGAAGATCGCTGGTCGACGCTCGTGCAGTTCAGGCTCGCCGACTGAGGGCGGTGGCGGGCTCCGCCTGCCCACCGGAAGTCTCGGGGGGCCACCGTGCGTTAGTCTCGGGCTCGCGCCGTGGGCGGCTGCGGCTGCCTCGGATGTCAGCGAGCTTCGCGACGAAGAGGGGAGCAACGACCATGGCTCTTGCCAACGAGATCTGCCGCATGGATGCTGTCACGCTCGCCGAGGAGATCCGTCGCAAGGCGCTCTCGCCCGTGGAGGTGACCGAGGCCGTTCTCGCGAGGATCGATCGGCTCGACCCGATCCTGCACGCGTTCGCAACGCTGACGGCCGATGCCGCCAGAAGCGACGCGAAGCGGGCCGAGCAGAAGCTCATGGAGGGCGAGGAGCTCGGGCCGCTCGGCGGCGTGCCCGTCAGCATGAAGGACCTGTTCTTCGTCAAGGGCACGCGCACGACCTTCGGCTCGTACGCGTACAAGGACTTCGTTCCAGACGAGGACGACGTCGCGGTCGAGCGCATTCGCGAGGCCGACGCGGTCGTTCTGGGCCAGACGAACGTCCCCGAGTTCGGCTTCTCGGGCTGTGGCCACAACCCGATCTTCGAGACCACGCTCAGCCCGTGGAACACGGCTCTGACCCCGGGCGGCTCGAGCGCCGGCTCCGGGGCTGCGGTGTCGACGGGCATGGGCCCGGTCTCGATCGGCACCGACGGCGGCGGCTCGGTCCGGATCCCGGCCGCCCACAGCGGGCTGTTCGGCATGAAGGCGTCGTTCGGCCGGGTGCCAACGTATCCCGGCTTCCGCGACGAGCGCTACCCGGGCGCCTCCGGCTGGGAGTCGCTCGTCCACATCGGGCCGATCACGAGGACGGTCGCGGACGCGGCGCTCATGCTCTCGGTGATGGCGGGCCCCGACGACCGTGACCGCCACTCGTTGCCGAAGGCCGACTTCGACTGGCTGGGCTGCGTGGTGCAGGGAAAGGAGGAGGGCCTCGATGGCCTGAGGGTCGGCTACAGCGAGGACTGGGGCTACGCGGCGGTTGATCCTCAGGTGCGCGCGGCCGTGCGCAGCGCCGTGCGGGTCTTCGAGCGCGACCTCGGCTGCGTCGTCGAGGAGGCCGATCCGGGCTGGGAGGATCCGTACGGACCGTTCTGGGCGATCCTCTGCGGCGAGACCGACCTCAGGGGCCTGCGTGCGATGATCGCGGAGCACGGCGAGCGCGTCTCCCGCCACATCGTGAACTTCGCCGCCCGGGAGTGGGCGGCGGAGGACATCACCGACGCCAGCATTGCCCGCAAGGCCGTCTACAACAAGATGTGGAAGTTCATGCGCAGGTACGACATCCTGCTGACCCCGACGCTCGCGGTGCCGCCGTTCCCGATTCACATGCAGGGCCCGGACAAGATCGAGGGACGGTGGGTCGACCCGGTGTACTGGCTGAGCTTCACCTTCCCGCTCAACATGACCGGGCAGCCCGCGGCGTCGGTGCCCGCCGGCTGGACGGACGACGGCCTGCCGATCGGTCTGCAGATCGTCTGCAGCCACCTGGACGATCCGATGGTGCTCCGTGCGGCGGCCGCCTACGAGGAGGCCGCCCCGTGGGCGGACCGCTGGCCGCCCATGCTCGAGGAGCTGGGCCTCTGAGCCGGACGGGCACGAGACGCAGGCTCCGCGACGCTCGGGAGGTTCGATGAGCAAGGCAAACGCCGAAGTCGACGCGGTCACGCTGGCGGTCGTGTCGGGGGTGCTCTCCTCGACGGTCAACCAGATGACGCTCACGATGGAGCGCACCGCGCGCTCCCCGGTCTTGAAGCTCGTGCGCGACTTCTCGAACGCGGTGTTCGATGCGGAGCCCCGCATGGTGGTGCAGGGCGAGGATCTGCCGGTCCATCTCGGCTCGCTCATGCACGCCACGAAGGCCGTCGCCGGGTACTTCGAAGGCGACGTCGAGCCGGGGGGACGTCTTCTACCACAACGACCCCGTCACCGGGGGGGAGCCACCTCCAGGACATGTGCATGTTCAAGCCCGTGTTCGTCGATGACGAGCTCGTCTTCTGGGCCTCGAACAAGGCGCACATGGACGACACGGGCGGCTCGGTCGCCGGCGGCTACAACCCGCTCGCCGAGGATATGTACGCGGAGGGCCTCAGGATGCCGCCGCTTCGCATTCACGAGCGCGGCATTCCTAACCGTGATGTGATCGACCTGATCGTGGGCAGCGTCCGCACGGGCACGCAGCAGCGAAATGACATGGGCGCCCAGTTTGTGGCTCTCTCAATCGCGGAGCGGAACCTCGTTGCCCTCGTGAGCCGCTACGGGCGCGGGACGGTCGACGCCGCGGTCGAGCGGATCCTCGACATCGGCGAGCAGAACATGCGGGAGGCGATCTCCTCGATGACCGACGGCGTCTATGAGGGAAGCTCGCCGGTTGAGGACGACGGCCGATCGGGCGAGCTCACGATCGAGTCGCGGATCGAGATCGAGGGTGAGCGGATGCGCGTGGCCATATCGAGCCCGCCGCAGGTCAGGAGCTACATCAACAGCTACTGGGCGAACACCCTGAGCTCGGTGTACTACGGCGTGCTGATGTACGCGGCGATCCCCGTGCCGTACAACGAGGGGCTGTACCGTCCGATCGAGGTCGACCTCGGCCCAGCGGGAACGCTGACCAACGCGAGCTACCCCGCGGCCTGCGGGGCCGCGACGACAACCGCCGGCGACAACATCGCGGACGCCGTCCGGGTTGCGCTCTGCAAGACCTCCCCGGAGCGGGCAGTCGCCGGCTGGAGCCACTGCGCGGGCACGAACCAGGTGGGTGTCGACCCGCGCACCGGCGAGCACTACACGTTCAACATGATTATCGGCACGGGCGGCGGGGGCGGTGCAACCTGGGGCCTCGACGGCTGGCACTGTGTGAACACGGCCGCCGGAGCAGGCGGGATTCTCGCGGGCGACGTCGAGCTGCTCGAGCACGAGTTCCCGGTTCAGATCCACCGCTACGAGCTGCGCGCCGACTCGGCGGGGGCCGGCCGTTGGCGCGGCGGGCTCGGGCCGGTGTTCGAGCTCGAAGTGCTCGACCACGATGCCGATCTGGTGCTCTGGGGCGTGGGAACGAAGTACCCGCCGGTCGGCCTGCTCGGTGCCGCCTCCAGCGGCGGCGAGGTCAAGCTCGCCAGAAGGTACCTGATCGCGGACGGGCGCGAGACCGAGCTGCCGCCTCACGGGATCGTTCCGATCTCGGCGGGGCAGCGCCTGCGCACATGCCCGGCCGGCGGCGGCGGTGTGGGCAGCGCGCTCGAGCGGGAGCTGGAGTCCGTTGTGGCGGATGTCGCCAACGGTCTTGTCTCGGTCGACGCAGCGCGCGAGGAGTACGGCGTCGTCGTCGACCCTGACACGCTCACGCTCGACACCGACCGAACGCAGGCGTTGCGGCTGGAGCTGACCGCGGGTCGAGGCGGTAGGTGGCCTACCGGCTCGGCATCGACATCGGAGGGACATTCACCGACATCGTCCTCGTCGATGACGCCGGGGAGGTTCGCCTGCACAAGGTGGGCTCGACGCCTGAGGAGCCCGGTGAGGCGATCGCCGAGGGGGTCGATGCGCTCGCGGAGGCGCTCGGTCTCGCCGGCGGCGAGCTGCTTGGCGGGTGCGACCTCGTCATCCAGGGGACGACGGTCGCCATCAACGCGCTGATCCAGCAGCGCGGCGCGGGCACGGCGCTCCTGTGCACCGAGGGGTTTCGAGACTCACACGAGATCCGCCTGGGCTTCAAGGAGCGTCGCTACGAGTTCCTCTACCCGCCGCCGCCCGTGCTCGTGCCGCGCCGCCTGCGGCTGCCCGTGCGCGGGCGCGTGACGAAGGACGGCGATTTGTACGCGGCGCTCGACGAGGATCAGGTGCGCCGTCATGCCGAGACGCTTCGGAACGAGCGGGTCGAGGCGGTGGCGGTGTCGCTCCTATGGTCGTTTCTCAACGATGCGCACGAGCGGCGCGTCGGGGAGATCCTCACCGAGGAGCTTCCGGGGGTGTTCTGCGCGCTCTCGGTGGACATCCTGCCGCAGATCCGCGAGTACGAGCGGACGAGCACGACGATTCTGAGCGCCTACGTCGGCCCGATCCTGACCCGCTACGTCGAGCGCATCGAGCGGATGCTCCGCGCACGCGGCCTGACGGGCCAGATCCGCTACATGCAGGCGAACGCGGGCTTCGCCTCGGGGGCGGCGCTCACGCGCAAGCCCGTGTACGCGCTCAACTCGGGGCCGGCGGCAGGCTCAACCGCCGCGCTCGCGGTGGGGCGACAGCTCGGCTACGAGAACATCGTCTCGGTCGACATGGGCGGGACGAGCTTCGACGTCTGCCTCGTCAAGGACGAGCTGCCGGACACGGTCAAGAACGTCGACGTCTGCCGCTACCGCGTCGGCATCCCGATGATCAACATCAACACGGTCGGTGCCGGCGGCGGCAGCATCGCCTGGCTCGACACGGGCGGTATCCTCCGGGTCGGGCCGCGAAGCGCCGAGGCCGTGCCGGGGCCCGCGTGCTACGGGCGCGGCGGGGTGGAGCCCACGGTCACCGACGCCAGCGTCGTGCTGGGCTACCTCAACCCCAGGGCACTGCTCGGCGGGCGGCTCGAGCTCGATCAGCCGGCAGCCGTACAAGCCGTGCGCAGTGCGGTCGCAGCTCCGCTCGGGCTTCCGGATGCGGAGGCTGCTCAGGGGATCTTCGAGGTGGCCAACCACAACATGGCGACCGCGATCCGGGAGGTTCTCGTCGAGCGGGGCTACGATCCGCGCGACTTCGCGATGGTGGTGGGCGGCGGTGCCGGGGCCGTTCACGCCGGGCGCCTCGCGGCGGAGCTCTCAATCCCCGAGATCCTGATCACCAAGGTCGCCTCGGCCTTCTGCGCGTTCGGAGCGCTCGTCGCTGACCTGCGGCACGACTACCAGGCCTCGTATGCCGCGAGGCTTGCCGACGCCGACCCGGCGCGGCTCGACGCGATCCTGGAGAGGATGGAGCGGGAAGGCCGCGCGGAGCTCGCGGAGGAGGGGGTCGCCCCTGAGGATGTCGTCGTGAACCGCACGCTCGAGCTGCGCTACCTCGGCCAGATGCACGAGTGCGCCGTCTCGATTCCTCCCCGCCCGATCGATGGGACGATGCTCACCGAGATCGCCGAGCTCTTCCACCGGCGGCACGAGGCGCTCCATACCTACGCCGAGCGGGAGACCGGCGTTCCGGAGCTCGTCAACCTCGCCGTCACCGTCCTCGGCAAGGTGCCCCCGATTGAGCTGCCCGCTCGTGCCGCCGGCGCCAGCGATCCGTCAGCGACGCGCGTCGGCGAGCGACCGGCGTACTTCGCCGAGCGAGGCCGGTACCTGGACACCCCGGTGTTCGACGGATCGCTCGTCCGGGCCGGGAACGCGTTCACTGGGCCGGCCATCGTCGAGGAGCCGACAACGACGATCGTCGTGTTCCCAGGCACGAATATGACCTTCGACGGGCGCGGCTTTTACGCGATGTCGGCGGCTGTCCCGGACACTGTCGCCTCAGATGCCGGGGCGGGGACGGCAGGCGGCTGAGATGGTCGATCGACCGGAGCTGAGCTCGGTCCTCTACCGGAACCAGCGGCGCGAGTTTCCGGTTATCGAGCGGGCCGAGGGCGTCTACCTCTACGATCGGGACGGCAAGCGGTACCTCGACGCGATGGCCGGGGCCGGCGTCGTCTCCGTCGGCTACGGCGTCTTGCAGATCGTGGACGCCGTCCACAGGCAGGCCGAGCGGGCCGCCTTCGCCTATGGTGCCCAGTTCACGACCGAGGGCCAGACGTGGCTGGCGGAGGAGGTCGTCGGGCTGGCGCCCGAGGGAATCACGAAGGCGTTCTTCGTGTCGGTCGGCCCGGAGGCAACCGAGGCCGCGCTGAAGATCGCCCGCCAGTACTTCGTCGAGGCGGGTGCGCCTGAGCGCCACAAGGTGATCGGCCGGCGGGGCAGCTTCCACGGCAACACGCTCGGCGCGCTCTCGGCCTCGGGCCGCGCACCGTGGCAGGAGCTGTACGGGGCGCTGCTCCTTGAGATACCGCACATCGAGCCGTGATACTGCTACCTGCCTGCTCGGCAAGACCTACCCAGCGTGCGGCATCGACTGCGCGGAGGAGCTTGAGCGGGCGATCTTGCGGGAGGGTCCCGACAGCGTCGCGGCCTTCATTGCGGACCCGATTGTCGGGAGCTCGCTCGGCGCCGCCACCCCGCCGGATGAGTACTTCCCACGCTTCCGCGCGATCTGCGACGAGTACGGCGTGCTGCTGATCGCCGATGAGGTACTCACGGGGTTCGGGCGCACGGGTCGGGCCTTTGGCGTCGACCACTGGGACACCATGCCCGACCTGATCGTCTGTGGAAAGGGCATCTCGAGCGGCTACGCGCCGCTTGAGGCGGTGCTCGTCAGCGAGAAGATCGCCGGCGCGCTCAACGCCGGCTCCGGCCTGCTCGTGCACGGGCATACCTGCGGCGGCAACCCGCTCGCCTGCGCGGCCGGGCTCGCCGTCCACGAGTATGCGCGCGAGCACCGCCTGATCGGGCGCTCCGCCGGCTCGGCACGTGCCTCCACAAGCGCGCAGCCCGCTTGCTCGAGCGGCCCTCGGTCGGAGACGTCAGGGGCGGCAAGGGGCTCTTCCTCGGCATCGAGTTTGTCGCCGACAAGGGTGAGCGGCGCCCCTACGCGCGCAGCCGCAGGGTGGCCGAGACTGTGCTCAAGGTTGGGCTCGAGCAGGGGATCACCCTGTTCGCGGGCGGCGGGGGCGACCGGGGGCACGCGGGCGACTGCATCATCATCGCGCCGTCTTTCGTGATCACGCCGGCCCAGATCGACGAGGCCATCGAGCTGCTGGACGCGTCGATCACCGAGGCGGAGCGTCGGCTCGCCGGAGGCTCCGCGCGGCCGGCCGCCGGCTGACAGCCGGGCGAGGAAGGAGACGACCATGCCATACGCGGACGTCAACGGCATCCGCCTCTACTACGAGGAGCGCGGCTCAGGCCAGCCGGTCGTGCAGATCCACGGCTCTGGCTTTGGGCGCGGTAACTTCGCGACGCTGACGCCGCTCCTGTCACGGAGCTTCCGGGTCATCGACTACGATATGCGGGGCTTCGGCGACAGCGACGCGCCGGTGGGCCCCTACTCGATGGAGCTCTGGGCAGACGACCTGGCGGGTCTGCTCGATGCGCTCGAGATCGAGCGTGCGCATGTCCACGGCACCTCGATGGGCGGCATGGTCGCGATTCCATTCGCCGCGAAGTACCCCGGCCGCCTCGACAGGCTGGTGCTGAGCTGCTCGCTCGCCGCGTACGACGGCGCAGCTCGCATGAACAAGCGGGTGTGGCACGCGGTCGCGAAGGCGTACGGGAAGGGGGACGAGTTCCTCGATCTGGTGATGTTCCAACTCTTCTCGCGTCCGTTCCTCGAGTCGGAGCGCATGGGCGAGGCACGCGAGCTCATCGCCAAGTTGATCTCGTCGCAGACGTCGCCCGAGGTCTTCGCCGAGATCACGAAGGCGATCGAGGCAGCCGACCTCGTGCCGCTCCTTCCGACGATCGACGCGCCCACGCTCGTGATCGGCGGTCGCTATGACATCATGACCCCGATCGACATGGGCCCTTCAGGCGCGGGCAGCCGGGTCCTGGCCGAGAGCATCCCACAGGCGGAGCTCGCAGTTCTCGACGCGGGGCACACGTTCCTCGTCGAACAGCCGGAGGCGAGCTGCGAGCTGATCACGGAGTTTCTGGGCCGTGCTCATGCGGCAGGAGCGGCGGGCTGATGGGGCGCGCGATCCACACCGACCAGGTCGGGCTGCACATCCCCGCGCCGGTCCGCTCGCGGCCGGTGTGGTCGCTCGGGACGGGCGTCGAGGGGTTCGTCTTCACCGCTGGGCAGCCCGGCGTCGGCGCGGGCGGCGCGATTGCCTCAGGCATCGAGCAGCAGACGCTGCAGGCCTACGAGAACCTGCGCGCGATCCTCGAGGAGGGGGGTCTCAGCTTCTCGGACGTCGTGAAGACCCGGATCTTCGTGACGAAGCCCGAGGACTACGAGGAGATGACGAAGGTCCGCACCCCCTACTACGAGCAGCACTTTCCTGATGGCCAGTATCCCGCCTCCACGGCGCTCGTCACGCCGCTCGCCGTGCCGGGTCTCCTAATCGAGATCGAGGCAATTGCGTGCGCCGACAAGCGTGCGTTCGATACCGAAGAGATCGCCAAGCTGATCCCGCTGCCGCTCGCCGTGCAGCCGCTCTGGCGCCTCGGCGTCGAGACGCAGGGCCTGCTCTGGACGACGGGGCAGCCCGGCTTCGACCTCGAGGCGAAGGTCGTGGGCCCGGATATCGCCTCACAGACGCGCAGGTCGCTCGAGAACCTCGAGTCGATCGTCGTCGCGGGCGGCTTCGAGTTCACCGACGTCGTCAAGCTCAACACGTTCATCACCGAACCTGACGATTTCCCCGCGATGCTCGAGGTGCGAAACGAGTTTATTGCCGAGCGCTTTGGCGGCGGCGGCTATCCCACCGCGACGACCATCGTGGTCGGCTTCCCGCCCGAGCCGATGCGCGTGGAGACGGAGGCGGTCGCGGTCAAGGGTGAGAAGACCGTCGTCCCGACCGAGCAGCTCTTCGCCCGGCTCCCGACCGGTGGGCCATCGTCGCTCTCCTCGCAGGCCGTGCGCAGCGGCGGCTGGGTGTTCACCTCCGGCCAGGGCGCGCTCGACTCGGCGGGAGACGTCGTGGGCCGGGATGACATCGCCGCCCAGACGGCGAACGCCCTTGAGAACGTCGGCGCGGTCCTCCGTGCTGCGGGCGCTGGCTTCGACGACATCGTGAAGATGACGGTGTGGCTCGGCGACGCTGAGCTCTACGACGAGATGACGCAGGCTCGGATGCCGCTCTACCAGGAGGCGTTCTCGGGCGGCGAGCCGCCGGCCGGCACCGCTGTCATCGCTTCCAGCCCCGTCGAGGGGTTGTTGATCGAGCTCGAGGCTGTCGCCTACGTCGGGTAGAGCGGCCTCCGCCTGTGGGCCGAGGGGCTGGCGCGAGCGCGTGGTCGCGCGACCTCGTCGTTTAGAGCAGAGCCTCGCCCGAGGGCGAGCGCCGCGGTCAGGATGGATGTACTGAAGGAAAACTGCTCGCCGGGAGCTTGGCGTCGTCGAAGCAGCCAGCCTCGATGTCGCTGATGGCCTGCTCGAAGATCGCGAGCGTTGCATCGGCCTCGGCTGGCGTTGTCGTGAGCGGAGGTGTTATCTCGATCACGTTGCCGTAGCGTCCCACGGTGATCACGAGGAGCCCGAGCTCGTAGCAGCGGTAGCAGAGACGGGATGCATCCAGCGCCGAGGGCTCTCGCGACGCGCGGTCGGCGACAATCTCTGCGCCGAGAATCATGCCGAGGCCGCGAACGTCGCCGATCAGCCGGCTGTGAGCCTGGATCGCCTTGAGGCCGTCGTGTAGTCGTGCGCCAATCGACGCAGCCTTCTCAACGAGGCCCTCGTTCTCGATCACCTCGAGCGTCGCGACCCCGGCAGCACAGGGCACGGGAGAGCCGGCGAGCGCGGCGGCTGTCAGCGGCTGGTCCTGGAGGATCTCGGAGCGTGCGACAATCGCCGAGAGCGGCAGGCCGCCGCCAAGTGGCTTACCGAGCGCGATGGCATCGGGGACGACGTCCCAATGCTCAGCGGCGGAGAATCGTCCCGTCCGGCCAAGGCCAGTCTTCACCTCGTCGAAAATCAGGTTGATCCCGTACCGGTCGCAGAGGTCCCGCAGGGCAGGCGGATAGTTGCGGGGGGGAACGATTTCGCCTCCAAATGACTGGACGGGCTCGAAGAAGATCGCCGCGGTCTCGTCTGGTGGCGAGACGGTGCTCAGCACCTCGTCCTCCAGGAACTTGAGGCAGCGCAACGAGCACTCCTCTGAGTCGCATGGCCCCCAGGCACACCGGTATGGGTACGGGTACGGGGCCTTTGTGATGTGACCGGCGTTCAGGAATCTCGCTTGGATTCCCTCGCCCGAGATCAATCCCGCGCCTACCGTCAGCCCATGGTGGGCACCGAGGTAGGAGACGAGCCGCGGCCGGCCTGGAATACGCGGAAGCAGCTTGACGAGGCAGTCGAGCGCATCGGAACCCGACGAGCCGAACCAGACCTTCTTGTCGAAGCTCCCGGGTATGCGCTCGACGAGCCGCTCAGCGAGGGTAACAGCAGGCTCGCTCGGGTAGAGGACGAGCAGGTGCGAGTACTCGGTCTCGAGGGCGTGCTGGATCGCGGACCGAACGTGTGGGTGGCCATACCCAGTCAGGGCGACACAGACGCTTCCTGCCCAGTCGTAGTATTCGCGGCTTTCCTGGTCGTACACGCGATTGCCGTCGGTCTTTCCAAGCGCGAACGGATAGAGCCTCACCTTGTTCGAGTTCGCGATCACCTGGTCGCGATCGAGCAGTGCCTGGTTCGCTGCGGTCGCCTCCACGGCGGCTCCTCGTTCGGGGGTCTTCGCGGCTGTTCGCACCCTATCCCAGTCGCTGCGAGCGGATGGTGGAAGCAGCAGCTCGCGTTCTGCCCCAGCCCTTGCGATGATCGGCGTTACGCGCACGTCCGAGCGCACGGCCAATGCCGGCTCTAGACAGGAATGAGCGGCGAGCGGGCGTGGCCGTTCGTCGGAGGAGAGCCAGCCAGCGGAAACGAGGGGATCGACCGCTATGCCACACAGTCTCATAAACCCCAGAGAGCTTGTCGAGACGGCCGCCGAGTTCGGGGTCGCGGCCGGCGCTGTTGCGGGAAACACGCTCTACATCTCAGGAATGGCCCCGGTCGATGTCGACTTGCAGATCGTCGGTGAGAACCTCGAAGAGCAGACGAGGTTCTGCTTCGACGCGTTCGGTGTCGTGCTTCGAGAAGCGGGGTTCACGTGGGACGACGTCGTCAAGATCACTGCGTTCGTCGCTGTCGACGATCCGGAGGCGCTTGGTACTTACTGCAGGCTCCTCAAGGAGACTCTGACGATGCACTCCTCATGGAATGCCGTTGCGCACACGTACGTCGAGGTGAAGGCGCTCGCGCTCCCCGGTGTCCTGATCGAGATCGAGGGGGTTGCGATTAGGGAGACGTAGCGCGGGGCTGTACGCCCCGGCCGCGTTCGATAAAACAGCCGGTCGGCCCGCTTGATGGGAGATGCTGTGGGCTCAGCCATCCGCGCGCGAGGCGCGAGTACCGAGCCGGCGTTTCATTCGCTCCAAGCCGGGACCGCGAAGCGTCTCCTGCTCTCTGAGGAACGTCACTGCCTTGTCGACGATCAAGCGAGCTCGTATCTCGATCAGCGCCCCGGCGCGCGCGTCGGTCCCATATGTCGTCTGCACCTTCCAGCCGATGGAGGTCTTGGCAAGCACGCGCGCGTCGCGCGCGTACGGATCCTCTGCGCCGAAGACGAAGAGCTTTGGGAGGCCCCCGCCGCGCAGCGTCATCGGGTTGAGCCCGTTAAGCGGTCCAGGCGAAATCAGCACCAGCGAATCGGGCAGCTCGAGGCTCTCATCCTCTAGCGCGCGCTCGAGAGCCTGCAGCGCGAGGATTGCGCCTTTGCCGCTGGCGACGACCGCGACGTGTTGCGCTCCGAGCCGGCGGGCGACGGTGACTGCGACACCCGCATCGAGCTCTCCTCGCTCTCCCGTCCACTCGCCGTCAGAGCCGCCGTGCCCGCGCAAGTCAAGCGCGAGGATTGTCCACCCTTGCTTGGCCAGCTCCCCCCGGATCGGCTTCCACGCGTCGATGTCCTCTCCAACGTCGTGTATGCACACAACGAACGTCGTGTTGCCGCGCACGATCTCGCCGCGGAGCGCGATGCCGTCAGCTGTGGTTGCCTTGAGTGCCTGAACGTCCACGGGGTAGCGCCTCGTAGTTGAAGCATGCGACGTGGTGATGAGATGTCCCTGCACTATCCTCGAGCGGAGGCACTGCCGCCCGGCAGCTATCGATAACTCGGAAGCAGCGACCGGTAAACCGGCACGCCTCGGGAGGGTCGATCGCACTCGGGACGTCGCCCTCGAGCACGATACGTTCGGATGGGCCTTCCCGCGAGACGGTCGGGACCGATGAGAGCAGTGCCTGCGTATAGGGGTGGAGCGGGTTTCCGAAGAGCTCTTCGACCGGAGCCGTCTCGACGATTTTGCCGAGGTACATGACGGCGACCCGGTCGGCGACGTGCCGCACTACCGACATGTCGTGTGAGATGAAGAGGTAGGTGAGGCCAAAACGGTCCTGGAGATCGTGGAGGAAGTTGAGCATCGTGCTTTGCACCGACACGTCCAGAGCGCTGACCGGCTCATCCGCGACGATGAACGTTGGGTTCACTGCGAGGGCGCGGGCGATCGAGATGCGCTGTCGCTGCCCGCCGGAGAACTCGTGCGGGTACCGGTCGGCAACGTCCGCTGAGAGCTCGACCACATCGAGTAGCTGGCGGACGCGCGATCGGCGCTTGGCCTTGTTGAGCCCCTGCCGGGCCAGGCCCTCCGCAATGATTGCGTCGACGTTCATGCGCGGATCGAGGGAGCCGTACGGGTCCTGGAAGATCATCTGTGCCTGCTGGCGATAGCGCAGAAGCTCCTGTCGGTCCGCGTTCAGGACGTCGAGGCCGGCGAAGTCGACGGTGCCCGCGGTCGCAGGGATCAGCCGCATGATCATGCGGGCGAGAGTGCTCTTGCCGCAGCCGCTCTCTCCGACGAGCGCCAGGGTCTCGCCGGCAGCGATGTCCAGGTCGACGTCGTCGACCGCTGAGAGCCACGCTGTCGGGCGCCCTAGCAGCCCGCCGCGCTCGGCGGGGAAGCTCTTGCTCAGGCCGCGGACCTGAAGAAGGCTGCCGTTAGTGCCCGAGCCTGAGCTCGAACTCGGTTGGGTTGAAGCAGCGGAGCTCTCGATCTCCATTGGCCCTCTCGAGTGTTGGGTGTTCATCGTCGCAGCGCGTGATCCGGTTTGGGCAGCGTGGCCCGAAACGACAGCTGGCCGGTAATGCGCCAAGCTCTGGCACGCGGCCTTCGATGACGGGCAGAGGCGTGCCGCGTCGGGCCAGCTCGGGCAGGCTCCGCAGCAGACCCTGCGTGTACGGATGCTGGGGCTTCCGGAAGATCTCGCCAGCCGTGGCGGTCTCGACGATCTCGCTCGCGTACATCACGGCAACGCGATCGGCGATCTCGTGGACGACGCCGAGATCGTGGGTGATGAGGATGACGCTCATGCCGTGCTCGTCCCTCAGTTGCAGGATGAGATCGAGTATCTGCGCTTGAATCGTCACATCGAGCGCGGTCGTCGGCTCGTCAGCGATCAGCACGGCCGGCTCGAGGAGCAGTGCCAGCGCCAGCATGACGCGCTGCCTCATCCCACCTGAGTACTGGTACGGGTAGTCGTCGAGTCGGGTGGCTGCGCGGGGGATGCCGACGTTCTCGAGCATCTCGATCGAGCGATCTCTCGCCTCCCGCTTGGTGCCTGCGCCATGCGCTCGGATTGTCTCGATCAGCTGCATGCCGATCGTGAAGCTCGGGTCGAGGCTCGTCATGGGCTCCTGAAACACCATCGCAACGTCCTTGCCGCGAATACCGCGCATGTCCGCTTCACGAAGACCGCGGAGGTCGCGGCCGCCGAGGAGCACCCGCCCCGACGTGATGCGAGCCGCCTCCGGCAGGAGCCGCATGATGCTGAGGGCCGTCAGCGTCTTCCCGCAGCCGCTCTCGCCAACGAGGCCGAGGATCTCGCTGCCCCGCACCGAGAACGAGACGTTGTCGACTGCCGCGAATGAGCCGCGCCGCCGGCGAATCTCGGTCGTCAGGCTCTCGACGACGAGCGGCTCGCCCGAGACCGGGGGCTCGCGCTGGGGTGGCCCTGCCTGCTCTTGAAGTGTCCGACCGTCTTCCATTGAGCTCAGAAGCGGCGAAGCCTTGGGTCGAAGATGTCGCGCAGCCCATCGCCGAGCGAGTTGAGGCCGAGCACGATGAGAGCGATCGTTGCGCCTGGGATCACGCTGGGCCAGATCGAGACGCTCCAGAAGTTACGGCCCTCCGCGATGATGCCGCCGAGCGAAGGAGTCGGCGGCTGGACTCCGAGGCCGATGAACGAGAAGCCTGCCTCGACGATGATCGTGATCGCGACGTAGTACGACGCCATGACGAGCACTGTGCCGAGCACATTGGGCCACATGTGGCGAACGAGGATCTTCCACGCGGGCGTTCCCAGCATGCGCGCCGCTTCAACGAACTCCCGCTCCCGGAGCGTCTTGACCTGCGCTCTGATGATCCGTGCGAACCCGGCCCAGAGGATGACCGCAGCGGCTGCGACGACCGCGTTGAGACCCTTGCCGACCATGCCGGCAAAGATCACCGCGACCAAAAGCAGCGGGAAGCCCCACGTGAGGTCGATCAGCCCGGTGATGCCCGTGTCGGCCCGGCCGCCGAAGAAGCCGGCAACCGAGCCCATCACGAGCCCCACGACGATCACGAATGCTGTCACGCCCACAGCCATCAAGGCGGAGAGCCCGGTTGCCGCGACGATTCGCCACAGGAGGTCGCGGCCGAAGTTGTCGGTGCCGAGCAGATGCCCTTCACTGCCGGGTGTGACCAGGACGGCCCGGAGGTTCTGGTCCTCCCAGAGATGATGCAGTCCCGGGTGCAGCAGGATGACGATGCCGGCCATTCCGATGAGCAGGAACAAGATCGTCAGCACCAGGCCGAGGAGTGCCACTTTGTTTGCCCAGAGCAGGACGAACGCGTCGCGGAGACGTCCCTCAGCGCCGCTTGCGGCAAGCGCAGCACCTCCGGTGTGAACGTCGGCGGGTCGCGTTGCCATCAGGGCTGCAGCTCCCGGACTCGCATCAGCGAGCCACCGTTCGCTCGCGCACGCGTGGGTCGAGCAGCTGGTGCCCGATGTCGGCCAGGAAGTTCGAGAAGATCACGACTGCGGTAAAGAGCAGGGCGAGCGACTGGGCGAGCGCGTAGTCGCGGTTCTGGATTGACTCGACGAGCTGGAAGCCGATCCCCTGGAAGCGGAAGATCACCTCGACGATCAGCGTGTAGCCGAGGATCAGTGGGATGACGATACCGGCGAAGGCAACAACCGGGACCAGCGAGTTGCGAAGCGCGTGAGCCCACATGATCCGACGTTGTCGCAACCCCTTCGCGCGCAGCGTGCGCATGTAGTCCTTTGCCGCCTCCTCCAGCACCGACGAGCGCATGAGCCGGATGTTGATCGCGAGCGATTCGAGTGCCAGGACGACAGCTGGCAGGACCAGGTGTCTCAAGCCGCCGGGCCCAGCGACCGGGAACCACCCGAGCTTCACCGCGAAGAGCTGGATGAGCAGGATGGCTAGGAAGAAGTTGGGGACACCCATGCCGAGAACGGCGAGGAACCGAATCGTCTGGTCCTGGGGCGAGTTGCGTCGCCAGGCGGCGAAGAGCCCGAGCGGGATTGCGAGCAGGTACACGATGATGATCGCCGAGGCGCCAAGCTTCACCGTGTTGACACCGGAGTCCTTGAGGATCTCGGTGATAGGTGCGCCGGTGATGATCGAGTTGCCGGGGTCGCCGGAGAGGTAGTTCTTGACGAAGACGAAGTACTGCGCCGGCAGTGGCTCGTTCAGGCCGAGCTGCTCTCGCAGTGTCTCGCCGAATTCCTGACCGCTCGTGACCGTCCTGATGTAGTCGGTGACGTCACCTGGCGCGACGCGCAGCCCGTAGAACACGAACAGCGACGCGATGAACAGCAGGAAGATCGCGTAGACGAATCGGCGCAGGACGTAGGCGGTCATGAGATCAGCAGGCGGTGGGCGGTACGCCTGATCGCATACTGCCCGCCGCCTGTGTTACAGAGCTACGAGGCCAGGTAGACGTCGTTGTAGAGGGGGTACAGCATCGACTGGAGCGGTGTGTAACCCATGACGTCGTTGTGATGCACGTAGACGTTGTTCAACGTCACGATCGGGATCTGAGGCAGCTGCTCCGCCCACGCGACCTGGAGCTCGCGCCCCGCCTCCTCCATCACGGTGATGTCAGTAGCCGTCTGATACTTCTCGAACGCCGCGACGCTGTCCGGGTGTAGCGCGAACGCGTAGTCGAGACTCGGGAAGTTCCAGAAGAAAACCAGCACGTCTATGGGTGCAGACCAGAGCCACTCGAACGTGTATGCATCGACCGGATTCTCGGCGTCAAGCACGCGGACGATGACCACGTCCGGAGTCTCGCGCTTCATCTCGATTCCGACATCGGCGAGCATCGGCACGATCGCCTCGTCGATGCCCTTCGCCGTCGGCTGATTGACGGCGTTGCTCTGAAGCGTGAACGACAGCTTATTCCCGCCCTTCTCGCGGATCTCGTCCCCTCCCATGAGCCACCCTGCATCGTCCAACAGTGCCTTCGACCGCTCTGGGTCGAAGGTGTTGAACTGCTCGACTGCAGGCTCGTACCATTTCCAGTTACTCGCGATCGGCCCGGGCGTCGCCTCGGCCTGTCCGAAGAAGAGCGACTCGGCGATTGCCTGCCGGTCGATTGCGTGTGAGATCGCTTGCCGCACACGGACATCGTCGAATCCGATCTCGGTCTTGGTGTGGTTCAGGTTCATCGTGAACTGCGACAGTGACGCGAACGAGATGGTGGTGAGATCCGGGTTCGACTCGAGACGGGCGATGTCTTGTCCGGCTGGGTTCTTGACGACGTGGACGTTGCCGGTCTCGATCTCGTTGGCGCGCTGACCCGGCTCGATGATCGGGACCCACTGCACC
Organism: Actinomycetes bacterium; assembly: GCA_026708005.1. GTDB lineage: Bacteria > Actinomycetota > Thermoleophilia > Gaiellales > Gaiellaceae > JAPOVR01. The sequence goes on along the minus strand of JAPOVR010000032.1, from coordinate 123,344 downwards.
GCGTCGAGGTAGGCGGGACCAGGGTTCGAGACGTAGGGGATGTTGGTACCGGGATAGCTGTCCCAACGCTCGACCAGAACCTCGATCCCGGGCGCGAAGTTCGCGAGCGTGAACGGGCCGGAGCCATCGAGCACCGCTGCGCCGAAATCGTCTCCGACCTGCTCCCGCAGCTCGACATTCGGGATCATCGAGAACTCAGTCGCCAACGTCTCCGGGAACGCTGCATTCGGCCCCTCGAAACTGATCGAAACCGTCGTCTCGTCAACGGCGACGGCGTCGGTGCCTGCCGGCCAGAAGATGGCGTTCTGGCCAGTGTCAGGGTTGCGCATGAGGTTGAACGCTTTCGCGACCGAATCGGCCGTGAGCGGGGCACCGCTGTGGAAGGTCAGCCCTGAGCGAATCGTGAACGTCCACGTGAGCAGGTCCTCGGAGATTTCCCACCTGTCCACGAGTGCAGGCACTGGAAGGCCCGCGGCGTCACGGATCAGCGTGAACTCATACAGCGCGGTCCACGAAGGATCGGCCCAGCCTGTCCGGATGGCATCCATCTTCGTGAAGTCGCGGTCGTAGCCTTCGATAAGCGTTCCGCCAATGGTTGGCCCTCCGGCGGGTGGCGGCGGCTCGGGTGGGGCGGGCGCCGGCTCCGGTGGGGCGGGCGCTGGCTCTGGTGGGGCAGGTGTAGGTGACGGTGGGGCGGGCGCTGGCTCTGATGGCGCAGGTGCAGGTGACGGTGGGGCAGGCGCAGGTGACGGTGGGGCAGGCGCGGCCGCGTCGTCGTCGCCCCCGCACGCGGCGAGAAGTCCAGCGGCGCCTGTGATGGAGATGCCGAGTACGCCGGCGCGCTTGAAGAACTGCCGCCTGTCTATGCGCTTCCTGATGTACTCGTTGACAAGCTCTTCGACTCCTTCCTCGCCCCCGTTTGGTGGATCGTGGTCCGGCCGGTGCGATCGATCGCTCACCGCGTCCTCCTTGTGCTTGGTTGTGCTCCGTGAACGGTTGCTTTCCGACATAGACGCAGTTCAGGCCACAGAGTTAGCCAGGGTCATGCACGTCGACACCCTCTCTGCCGCATCTTCTTGCGTCGTCTACGCGAATGTCAAGCGATCGGCGCTACTTGCTATCGGCACAACCCGGTCTCGTGTGTCCTCAAGCACGTCGGGCTACGCCGGCGGAACTGTGCAAGCGTGCGCTGTGAGTCCACAGTCGACCATGAGGTCGATGCGGGTCACGTGGCGGCGTCGTCGGAGACGTGGAACGAGAGCACGGCGGCCATATCCTTGGCGGCGCCGAGCCGGCCCATGGGTACGACGGGAAAGCCCTCCTGTCGCCACTGCTCCGCGAGTTGCTCGCCGACGAGATCGACCGACTTCCGCGAATCGCTCGGCCCAGGGCTCACGCAGTTGACTCGGATGCCGTGCGAGACCAGTTAGATCGCCGTCGTTTGCGCCAGGCTCGCGACCGCTGCCTTCGAGATGGGGACGTCGATCCGGCCGGCGTTCTCGTGCGCCTCGCGGACGGCTTGCTCACACGCGGCGATCTCAGAGACATCGACCCGGATCTTGCCGACAGTCACGTCGAGCGGCTCCAGCTCTGCGGCAATGCGGTCGAGGCGGTCATCGACCAGGTAGATGCGCGCTGCCCCTTCCTCGCGAAGTGTTACACCGCCGCTGCCCCGAACCCGCCTCTGCCGTCGGTGATGAAAACAGCCTTGCCCGCGTGTCGATTCGCATCCATGGCGGTCGATCATCCCCATCGTGAGGTCGGGGTGTGAAGCCGTCTGATCCTGCCGGCGTGCCTGGCTTCTCGGTGCTCCATCGGTCGACCGAGAGGTCGGCTGGACGGTGGGTTGCATCGGCGTTCCCGCTGCCATGCGTGGGCCCGACTACGCCGCGGTTCTAAGCGAGACGCTGTCGTAGAGTGGGTACAGGTCGCCCGGGTGCGGCTCGAACCCGTGCACAGGGCTGGCGTGCACCCAGACATCGTTGGGCGTCACCAGCGGAATGGAGGGGAGCTCTTCTGCGGCGATTGCCTGTACACGGCGCGCCGCCTTGTGCAGCTCGCTTCGTGTCGCCCCTCGGAGCCACGCCTCAAAGGCTGCATCCAGAGCGGGGATCGAGGCGTGTTGCCAGTTTGGAAAGCCCCGGCAGCGGGTCGACGTAAACCCGATCAGGGCATCGACGGCGTCGGGCCAGAGCCACTTCGAAAGAAAGGCTGGTGGCCCGGCGGCGCACGCCTCGTAGAATGGCGCGAAGGGCTTGACGAGCCGCAGCTGGAGCTGCACGCCGACTGCTGCGAGTTGGGATGCGACAAGCCGGCCGGCGTGCGCGATGAACGCGTCGTCTTGGACGACGCACTCGCAGTTGATCGTTCGTCCGCCGAGCAGCTGAAGTGCCCGTTCGACGTCCCGGCGGCGCCCGTGGTCGACCAAGGGCTCGTAGAACTCGTCCCCCGGTGGCACAGGGCCCCACGTTGCCGTGCCGTGGCCGTCGAAGACCTCCTGCACGATCGCCTCACGGTCGATGGCGAGCGCAATGGCCCGCCGCACGTCGATGTGGTCGAATCCGAGATCGGCACGCCGCCAGTCGAGCGCGAGGTAGAGGCTCGAGGGTTGCGGGTGTTCGACCACGCGGAAGCGCTCGTCGCCTCTGAGCCGATCGATCTCGTCCATCGGAGGGCTGTGCACGACATGCACCCGCCCTGACTCGAGCGCGGCGAGCCGCTCGGAGGGATCGAGAATCGCGATCCATTCGATCGCGTCAAGCGGGGGTGCGGGTCCGTCGTGGCATTCGGATCGCTTGAGGCGAAGCCGTGTTGCCGCCCACGACTCGAGCTGGAAAGGGCCGGTCCCGTCAGCCACCGTCTCTCCGAAGGAGTCTGGGTCGGCCGCACGCAGCGCCTCGTTGTAGATCGTCGAGTGGGTGCCCCAGAGCAGCGACGGCAGTCGCGCATAGGGGTAGTGGAGGCCGATCACGAGCGCGTCCTCGCCCTCTGCTCGGATCGAGTCGACAGGATCCCAGTACCAGAGCTGCCCGAGCGGAAACAAGAACCGCAGGTGCTCCAGTGCAGCCACGACAGCCGCGGCGTCGCATGGAGCTCCGGAGTGGAACCTCGCACGACGCCGCAGAGAAAAACGCCACTCCAGCCCGTCGTCGGACACAGTCCACGACTCGGCTAGCTTCGGGTGCGTCCACCCGTCCGCGCCCTTGGTCACCAGCGTCTCGTAGGCTGCTACGTGGCTTGGATCGATGTGCGCACTCGTGGGCGAGAGCGCCGAGATCTCGTAGTCGAAGGCCTCGCGCAGAATCACGTGCGCTTGAGGAAGTCGACTATCACGCGGATCGACTCGTCGGCCCGCTCGATCAGGTTGCCATGCCCACAGCCATCGAATACATGCAGGAGCGCGCCGGGAATCAGCTGCTGCATGCGTCGCATGCCAACACCGTTGGGCCCGCACTCAAGCGGCGTGAGGCAGTCCTCCGATCCGCACAGCAAAAGCGTCGGCGCCTCTATCAGTGGGAGCTCAACGGTCACGTCGGTCTCGATCATTGCGTCGCACGCATCACAGAACACGTCCGTGTCGACGTTGCGAGCAACCACGTCACGGATGGCTGCGAGGTCGTCGGGTCCGAAGTTCTCGTCGAGGAACCGCCGCGAGAGCCCCTTTGTTGCCAGCTCGCACGCAAGCTCGTCCGAGGCCGTACCGTAGGCGCGCGCGATCGCCTTCCAGACCTCGAGCTGCGCACGCGCCATCTCATCGCACTTCGCGACGGCACCGCTGATCACGAGTCGGTCGACCCGTGCGGGATAGCGAGCAGCGAATAGCGTCGCGATGAAGCCACCCATCGAGCCTCCGTGCACGTGGGTTCGCTCCACGCCGATCGCATCGAGCAGCTGCGACAGATCGTCAGCCCACGTTGCCATGGTGTAGCGCTGTTTGGGGCGGTCGCTCTGGCCGTAGCCGCGGTGGTCGTAGTCAATGACTGTGAAGTGCTCGGTCATGGCATCGGAAACCGTCGCGTATCCCTCGTGCGCGCTAACGGCTCCGCCGATCTCCACGAGGAAGGGTCCCGAGCCCTTGAGCTCATACCAGAGCTCCGCGCCGTCAATAGCAGCCTTGGCCATTCAGGGACCTCCTTGTGAGCAGAGCGCGAGTGGCTGATCTTCCCGGAGCGACGCCCCGATCGGCTCGACCTCGCCAGCGGTGGGACCGTCCGATGGTCCCGGGGCAGGCCACTATCAACGGGACACCGCGAGCGGTCGCACGGTGGCATTGAGCTGCAACGTTGAGGGATACTAATCGGCATGGAGCTTCGCTTTCGGGGGCGGACAGCCATCGTCACCGGTGCCGGCAGCGGGTTCGGGCGAGCCACTGCGCTCGGCCTAGCTCGCGAAGGCGCGGCGGCCGTATGCCTGGTCGAGCTCGACGCGCAGCGGCTCGCCGCGGTCGCCAGCGACGTCGAGTCGCTGGGGGCTCGCCCGGTCTCGATCGAGGCCGAGCTTGCCGAGACCGACGTCTGCGAGCACGCGGTCGAGCGGGCGCTCGGGGGCGTCGAGCGAATCGATCTTCTCGTTGCAAACCACGCGGCGATGTCGTGGCCCGAGCCCTTCCTCGAATTGACCGACGAGTCGTGGGAGAGGCAGGTCCGCATCAACCTCATGAGCATCTTCGTCATTGCCCAGCGCGTGGCACGTTCGATGGCGCAAGATGGGAAAGGCGGGGTGATCCTCTTTACGACCTCCGTGAACGCAATGGGTGCAGGCGCTGAGTTTGCTCCGTACTGCGCCACGAAGGCGGCCCTCGTTGCCCTTGCCCAGGTAATGGCGGTCGAGCTTGCTCCTAACGGCATCCGGGTCAACTGCGTGAGCCCAGGTCCAGCCGACACCCAGCGGTCGCTCGATCTCGTTGGCGACGAGGCCATGGAGCGCTTCCGTGCGAGCTTCCCCGCGGTCCCGATGAATCGGCTCGCGGCTGCAGACGACATCGCCGAGGCATTTCTCTACCTTGCCTCCGACGCTGCTGGCTATGTGACCGGCCAGAATCTCATCGTCGACGGTGGGTTGACGGCGCAGGCCTACCACGTGCCTGACTGACACCATGGTCTGCAGAAACGCGAGCGTCTGCGGCAGCTGACCAGCCAGCCAACAGCCAGATTGGAGGCGTAGCGTGATCAAGGTGATAGGAACGGCGTACAAGCGTGACGACTTCGAGACCGAGGACTTCTTCAACTACTGGCGGGACGTCCACGCGCCGATCTCTGCCCAGTGCGAAGGCCTGCGGGGCTACGTCGTGTCCGAGGTCAAGCAGAAGCTCCAGGGGGAGCTCGAGGCCGACGCGTTCGTCGAGCAGTGGTGGGACGACGAGGCGGAGTTCGAACGGGCGGCCGCTTCGCCGGCGATGGGTGAAGCCTGGGCTGACGTTCCCAACTATGCGAAGACGACAGGCACGTTTTGGATCGCCAAGGAGCACGTGTACATCCCGCCCCCGATTGCGGGCCCCGGCTCGTTGTCGGGACACGCCTGGATCTCGCCCTAAGCGACGCATGGGCGGGCGGCGGGTCGAGGGAAAGGTTGCCCTGATTTCGGGGACGGCAAGCGGTCAAGGCCGGGTTGCCTGTCTGACGTTCGCGCGCGAGGGCGCGACCGTATTCGGTGCCGATGTGAACGAGGAGGGCGGCAGGGAGACAGTCGAGCTCGCGCGCGCCGAGGGCCTGGATGCGGACTTCATGGTCGGAGACCTCTCCGACGAGGCGACGGTCGAGGCCTGGATCGCGCGTGCCGTCCGACGCTGCGGAGGAATCGATGTTCTCTACAACAACGCGTCGTCTCCGATCGTGACGCTGGTCGAGGAGACGACGATGGAGGAGTGGGACGCCAGTATCCGCAACGAGCTGACGAACGTCTTTCTCCCGACGAAGCATGCTCTTCCCCGCATACGGCCCGGCGGAATCGTGATCAACATCGCGTCAGTGGCCGGGATTCGCGGGGCTGGGACGGTGATGCCGGGCAATGCGCCAGGAGGCTGGGCCCACGGGGCCATGAAGGCTGCGGTGCGAGCGATGACGCGCTGCTGGGCGATCGAGTTCGCCCCGCGGGGGGTTCGGTGCGTGTCGATCTCGCCAGGAGTCATCGAGACGGCTGCGAATGCGCCGCTGCGGCAGGACCCGGTTCTCGGGCCTAGGGCCGAGGAGCTCACGCTGGTCGGGCGCTTTGGCAAGTCGGAAGAGGTCGTCTCGCTCGCTCTCTGGCTCTGCACGGAGGAAGCTGGGTTCGTCAACGGTGTTGACATCACGGTCGACGGGGGCTGGACCGCCATGGGCACGGGTTTCCCATCGCTCGCCAAGCTCGTGACGCCCGGGAATCCCGCGACGAGTATCCAGGCGCTGCGGTGATGAACGCAGCTCAAAGCGAGCCACCGCAGGCGGAGCCGAGCGCGGCCGTGCTTGAAGCCCGCCGCTTGGCGCTCGCGTGGATCGACGAGCACACGGACGAGCTGACCGAGTTTTGCAAGGACTTCGTTCGGTACCCGTCTGTGTTCACCGAGGAGCGTCAAGTACAGGACGAGTTCGTCGAGCCGTTCCTTCGCGATGGGGGCTACGACGAGGTCACACGACACTCGGACGATCCAGACCAGGAGCGCCCGAATCTCTCGGCTGTGTGGCGGGGTGCCGGCGGTGGGCGATCGCTCCTCTACAACGGTCACTGCGATGTGGTTCCCGTGTATGAGCACGAGCGCAAACACCGCTGGCATCGCGATCCGTTCGATCCGGTCGTCGAGGATGGCAACCTCTACGGACGCGGGTCAACCGACATGAAGGGTGGCATCTCCGCGTATCTCTGGGCGGTTCGGGCACTCCAAGAGCTCGATCTTCAGCTCGCAGGGGACGTGATCTCGACAGTCGTCATCGGTGAGGAGTCGGCGCACCCGCACTTCGGGTGCCTTCCGACGATGCGGCGCGAGATGGAGGCGCGCGGCAAGCCAGATCTCACGATTGTCGCCGAGCCAACGCACAACGAGCTCCACGCCATCTCAGGCGGCTTCTTCGGTATCGAGATTGAGATCCAAGGCAAGGAGGTACACATCAGCGAGCGCAACCTCATGTCGTGGCCCCAGCGCTACGGAATACCGCAGGGCGAGGCGGTGGGAGTCGATGCGCTGAAGTACCTGCGCGAGCTGCTCAATCGGCTGGAGCAGCTAGAGCGCCGCTGGGTGATGAGCTATCGCCACCCGCTGATGGGGGGCGGAGGCTATCCGCTGCCGATCGACCGGCAGGGTGTCGCGCCCTTCTTCATCGCTGTCGGTCGCGCCGAGGCGGGCGACTGGATGGGCTCGGTGCCCGGCCATGCTCGCATTGAGGGGGGTGTCCTCTATCCGGGCTGGGTCGATGTCGAGGAGATCAAGGTTGACCTGCGGGCCGAGATCGACGCGTGGGTCTCCCGAGACCCGTGGCTTGTTGCGCATCCGCCTACTGTGCGGATCGCGGAGCGCTATGACGTACCGCCGTTCTCGTTGCCTCTCGACCATCCCGCGTGCGAGGTGCTCTCCGAGGCCTACGAGACGGCAACTGGCAAGCATGCCGTCCTCTCGGGCTTCAAGGGCGTGCACGATGGCTGCTACATGCAGCAGCAGTACGGGATAGACGTCATCACGTTTGGTCCGGGCGATCTTGTCATGGGCGCCCACGGTGCCAACGAGTACGTCCCGATCGAGCAGTTGGTCGACTGCGCGAGCGCGTTCGCCGTGATGACGATTGACTGGTGCGGCTTGGCGGGCGAGTGAGGGTTATCGTCCTCGGCGCGACCGGCACATTTGGATCGCAGACCGTCCAGGTGCTCGCTGCCGACGAGCGTGTCACGTCCGTCGGTGTCGGCTGTCGAGACCGCGCACGCGGGGCCGAGGTTGTCGCCACGGTCGGGCGGAAGTGCGTGCCCGTGCCGGGTGATCTCGACAGTAACTCCGCGCTGCCGGCTGCGCTTGCCGCGTACGACGTCGTCGTGAATGCGGCAGGCCCCGCTTACCACTACGCCCTGCGTGTAGCGAAAGCCGCCATCGAGGCAGGGAAGCCCTGCGTCGATCTCTGCGATGACGCATCGGCCTCCAAGGCTGCGCTCGAGCTTGCAGAGCGCGCCGAAGGCGCCGGCGTGACGGTGATCCTTGGGCTCGGCTGCAGTCCCGGTGTGACCAACCTTGTCGCTGGGAGCGGCTCGAAGCGGCTCGATCTCGTCGACGCGGTGCACGTCGTTCACGGTGGGACAACCGAGAGCTCGCTTGGTGGTGTCGCGAACGTCACGCACCTGCTCGACCTGATCGACGGCGAGATCTCGATTGTGCGAGACGGGGCGCCAACCCTCGTTCCCGGCTTCTCCGAGCTAGAGCCGTACGACTTCGGGGCGCCGCTCGGTGTGCTTCGGACCGGCCTCATTGCCCATCCCGAACCTTCGATGTTCCTCCGTTCATTTCCCGGCCTGCGCGAGGCCACGGTACGTCTCGGCCTTGCACCTGAGATCGCGAACGATCTGCTGGCGGCCAGCGCCGCGTTTGGTCTCACCTCAGACCGACCGATCAGAATCGGTGATTCCGAGATCGCGCGCCGGGAGTTCCTGGCGCGGCATCTCCACGGCTACCTTCGCGAGAGGGCTGCCGCTTCGGGCTCACCCGAGTCGGTTACGTTCGCCGTCCACGTCATCGTGGAGGGTGTGCGAGAAAGTCGGCCGCGGCGGCTGATCTACCGCCTCTACGGAGACGTCTCGCCGCTCGTCTCCAACGCGCTGGCGCTTGGAGCGATCTGGCTTGGCGAAGGTCGGATACATGCACCGGGGGTCCACACGCCCGAGCAGTGCGTCGATGCGGACGTTTTCCTGACTGAGCTGGCAGCGCGCGGGACGCCAGGACCTCAACTCGATTCCGAGTCGGCCTCCGTCGTGTGAGTTGAGGCGGCTGGCGGCTCAGAGCTGTGACCCGGCACAGCGATCATTTGGAGCACGGGCCGTGCGCGGCTGCTGCGTGATGCCGGGGTGTCGTTGAGGCGAGAGAGCGCTCTGGAGCGCAACAGAGGAGGTCTGTGATGAGCGGTAGAGGGATGCCCGGCCTACCGGATGTTGTCGTGGAGAACGACGTTCCGTGCGTTGTGCGCGACGGTACGACGCTCGTCGCCGACGTGTACCGCCCGCGCGGCGCTGAGAATAGCCCCGTGCTGCTCTTGCGCCTGCCGTACGACAAGACGGCCGCCGAGTCGAACTTCGGCTTCGCTCACCCGTCGTGGTATGCCGCACATGGCTACATGGTTGTCGTACAGGACTGCCGGGGGGCCGGCGGCTCCGAGGGCGGCTGGTACCCCTTCGTTCACGAGGCCGACGATGGCTACGACGCGATCGAGTGGGCTGCGCGGCTGCCGGGCTCGAACGGGCGCGTGGGCACCTACGGGTTCTCCTACCCCGGCTACCTGCAGCTCCAGACCGCTTGCCTGAGGCCTCCGAGCCTCGTGACGATCAGCCCTGGCTTCGCCGCCGCACAGGCCTATGAGGGCTGGACGTACGATCAGGGGGCGCTCCGCATCGCCTTCGTCGCGTTCTGGGCCATGCTCCTCGAGCTGGCCAGCTTGAAGCGGCAGGGCGATGAGGACGGGATGCAGGCACAGCTCGCGGCTCTCGGTCAGATGCCAGAGCTCAACTGGGTGCTGCCGCTGACGGCCATTCCGAGTCTCGTAGAGACCGACTACTGGCAAGACTGGCTGGCGCACCCGAGCTACGACGGGTACTGGCGACCTCTGTCGATCGACGAGGACTACTCGCGCATCACGGTCAGCGCGCTGCACGTCGGCGGGTGGTACGATGTCTTCATCAACGGCACGGCGGACAACTTCGCCGGGCTGCGCGCCGGCGCAGGGAGCGAGGACGCCGCCGTCGCGCAGAAGCTCGTGATCGGTCCATGGCTTCACGGGCCATGGAAGCCCCTCGTCGGCGCCGGTGGCGACGCTGGCTCAAACATCGTCGACGACTGGCAGCTCCGCTGGTTCGACCACGTCCTCAAAGGGGAGGACAACGGCGCGCTCGACGCGCCCGCAACCGTGTACGTCGTCGGCGATGGCTGGCACGATCTCGACGGCTGGCCGCCGTCGCGCGCGCGCCCGACCGACTGGTTCCTCCACTCGCGCGGGCGGGCCAACACGGCAACCGGCGACGGCTGGCTCTCGACCGAGCCCCCCGGCGACGAGCTGCCCGACACCTTCATCTACGACCCGGGCAACCCTTCGCTGAGCTTCGGGGGCCACTCGTGCTGCGTCGAGGGCATCTCGCCGGAGGGGCCTGCGCCGCAAGGCATCTACGAGCAGGCTCGGGGTGTTCTCTGTTACACGTCCGAGCCGCTCGAGCGTCACCTCGACGTGCTCGGCGATGTCGTGCTCACGCTCTATGCGGCCACGAGCGCTGTCGACACCGACTGGACGTGTCGGCTGTGCGTGGTCGACGAGGACACCTGCTGCCCCTCCTCGACGAACATCCAGGAGGGCATCGTTCGCGCTCGCTATCGGAGCTCGGCGAGCGATCCGACGCCGGTGAAACCCGGAGAGATCGTCGAGTACCAGATCCGCCTCGGCCCGGTGGGATGGCGGATCAAGGCCGGCCAGCGGCTGCGCGTCGATGTGTCGAGCTCAGACTTCCCACAGTGGGATCGTAACCTCAACACGGGCGGCATCCCTGGGCAGGAGGGCCCGGCGGCGGCGGTCGTTGCGACGCAGGTCGTCCTCCACAACCAGGCGCACCCCTCGCGAATCACGCTGCCCGTCGTCGACTGACGGAGGCTCATGCGGGCGAGACGAGCAGCTGGGTTGGGCTCAGCCAACCTCTCGTGTGCGTGCCTGCGGGCAATAGCGTTGCGCGCTAGGGTGACATGACGGTGTCCGATCGGGGAGGTGAGTAGCGCGGGGTGGGCTCGGGAGCGGAGTCTCGGAATCCTCTCGCGTCCGCTGAGGATCGGGCGCGAAACGCGCGCGCGCGTTTCGCGCAGCGCTCGCGGGCGGAGGTCTTGGAGCTTGTTGATGAGGAGCTCGTCGCGGAGCATGCCGCCAATCCGTTCGGGCGGCACTCCGATCGCCTGGGGCATGTCTTGGCGCATCTGCGGCGAGGCCCGCTGGCCGGCAAGGTGGTGATCCTCTGCGACCAACCGTTTGCACGGTACCGGCTGGCTCGGCTCACGGGTGTGAGGGAAGAGCGTCCCGTGCCGGTTGGCAGTGAGGTGTACCGCACGGTTGAAGAGGCCGAGCACGCCGTGTTTCGGCTGCGTCTCAAGTTGCTTCGGGAGGACGCGGGATGAGCCGGCCGCTCGTGCTTGCCTACCCCGATCGTTTCAGCGCAGCCCCGGGCGAGACCGTCAGCTTCCACGTGAGCTGTGAGGGCGAGCAGCGCTTCGAGGCCGCGCTCGTCAGGCTGCTCTGCGGCTGCGCCGACCCGTCCGGCCCGGGGTTCAAGGAGGTGGTGGTCGACTCGGACCTCGCGGGGGCCTATCCGGGCCGAGTGCAGCCGATCGAGACAGGCTCCTACGTGCGCATCGACGATCCGGACGGCAGGCTTGCCGCGCGCGGGAGCCTGTCGCTGCGTGCGCTCGTCTGGCCGACGCTGCCTGGCAGCGGCGAGCAGGTGATTATGGGGAGGTGGCGTGCTGATCTCTCAGCCGGCTATGCGCTGATGCTCGACGAGGCAGGCCGCCTCGCGTTTCACGTCGGCGACGGCCAGGGCAACGCCGCGCAGGCTGTGACCGAGAGGCCGCTCGTGCAGCGCGTCTGGTATGAGATCGAAGGGGAGTGCGACGCGGATTCCGGCTTCATGAGCGTTCGGTGCGACCCGCAGGTGACGTCGTTCAACTCGCAAGTGGGACCGCTCGGTGCGCCTGCCGGCGAGCGCGCGGAGCGAGCGGCCGCCGTCGAGATCGCGGCACCAGCCAACACGAGGTTCCTGCTCGCGGCGTGCGAGACGGCCGAGGATGGCCGGGTCGTTCCCGCAAGGCACTTCAACGGGAAGCTCGAGGCGCCGGCCGTTCACGCTGCTGGGGCTGCCGTTGCCGCCTGGGACTTCAGCGTGGGCATCGGGCCAGAGGGCATTCCGTCCGACCATGTCGAGGACGTCTCCGGGAACGGCCTGCACGGCACGTGCGTCAACCTGCCTGCGCGAGGGATGACCGGAGCAAGCTGGTCGGGCTGGACCGACTCCTTCGTCCATGCCCCGTCTGAGTACGGCGCGATTCACTTCCACGAGGACGATCTCGAGGACGCACGCTGGGAGCCGGACCTTGCGTTCACGGTTCCCCGCGGGATGCGGAGCGGACTCTATGCGGTGCGGCTGCGCGCCGGCAAGGCAGAGGAGTACGTGCCGTTCGTCGTGCGCCCGCCCCAGGGGACCGCGACCGCGAAGGCGCTCGTCCTCCTGCCAACAGCGACCTACCTCGCGTACGCCAACGACCACCAGGGCACCGATGCGGGAGCCGCCGAGTACCTCCTCGGGCACGCGATCATGCTGTGCGAGAGCGACGTCGTTCTCGCCGAGCGGCGTGAGCTTGGCCTCTCGATGTACGACTCGCACGCCGACGGCAGCGGCGTGTGCTACTCGTCTCGGCTCAGGCCGATCCTGACGATGCGACCGAAGTACCTCTCGCCGATCGCATCGGGGCTGTGGGGGTTCAATGCCGACCTCAACCTGATCGACTGGCTCGATGCCGACGGGCAGCAGTTCGATGTCGCCACCGACGAGGATCTCGATCGTGAGGGGGTCGAGCTGCTTGAGCCGTACCACGTCATCATCACCGGGACACACCCTGAGTACACTTCGCCGGGAATGCTCGACGCGCTGGAGGGCTTCGTCGCCGGCGGTGGGGGCCTCATGTACCTCGGCGGCAACGGCTTCTACTGGGTGACGACGTTCCACCCAGAGAAGCCCCACATCATCGAGGTGCGCCGCGGAGAGGCGGGTATTCGGGCCTGGGAGGGGCAGCCTGGCGAGGGCTGGCATGCCTCGACGGGCCGGCCCGGCGGCCTGTGGCGATACCGCGGGCGCGCGCCGCAGAAGCTCGCCGCGGTGGGCTTCGCGGCGGAGGGGTTCGACTGCTCGTCGTACTTTCGGCTGCTGCCCGACGCCCGCGACGAGCGGGCAGCCTGGGTCTTCGAGGGCATCGAGGGCGATATCATCGGTGACTTCGGTCTTGCAGGCGGCGGCGCTGCCGGCCACGAGCTCGACCGCTACGAGCTTGACCTCGGTACGCCTCCGCAGACGCTGCTGCTGGCCGCCTCGGAAGCGCACACGGACGGCATGCTGCGGGTTGTCGAGGAGATCCCCGTCTCGACGCCTGGCGTCGGGGGGACGAAGGACCCGGATGTGCGCGCCGACATGACGCTGTTCACGCACCCCGGCGGGGGCGCCGTCTTCTCGACGGGCTCGATCACGTGGTGCTCGAGCCTCTCCTGGAACGGCTACGACAACGACGTGGCGAGGCTCACCCGCAACGTGCTCGAGCGCTTCCTCGACAAGCGGTCGCTGCCAGGCTGAGCTCGGGCGCCTGTGCGCGTCTGGAAGTCGCGGTGCTCGGCCGGTTCGTCGAGCTGAGCTCGGGCGGGCACAGGCGCGGGTCTCGAGCCCTTCAGGGGCCGCTTCCTCGTCCGAGGGAGCACCAGCAAGGGCTCTTCGAGGTGCTGAGGGTCTAGGGTTCTACGTGCAGTCGCGGTCAAGCTCGCTGAGAGCGAAGTCCAGGGCGGTGAGCGCCTCGTCGCACTCGGCTCCGGTCACGGTGAGCGGCGGGGCGATCCGCAGCGTATTCGGAACGAAGCCGCTGATGGAGACGCCACGCTCGAGACAGGAGGCGGCAATGCGGCTCACCGGCCAGGCGTCGACGTCACCGGTCCCCATCGTGCGGCGATCTTCCGGGACGAAGCGCTCAGCCGTGTCCTTGTTCTTGACCAATTCGATGAGCCAGAAGAGTCCGGCCCCGTTCACGTGGCCGACCGAGGGATGCCGGCCCTCCAGGTCGAGCAGCCGCGGGCCGAGGTACTCGCCCATGCGGGCGGCGTGGGCAACGATGTCTTCCTCCAGCATGAGCTCGATGTTCGCGACGAGCGCTGCCATCGCGACGGGGTGCGCCGCCATCGTGATCGCGTTCCACCACCGCCGTTCCCTGAGGAACTCGGCGATCTCCCGGTTGACAACGATGCCGGCCGCGGGCACCGCGGCGCCCATCATGCCCTTGCCCATGGTCATAATGTCTGGCGCCACGCCCGGAAACGCCTGGTAGCCGAACCAGGTGCCCATTCGCCCGAAGCCGCAGAGGACCTCGTCGTCGATCCAGAGCACGCCGAGCCGGCGGCACATCTCGGCGATCTGCGGGATGTACTGGGGCGGCGGGTGAATGCCAGGGGCCTGTGACACGTCACAGATGAACGCCGCGACGTTCTCAGGCCCGAGCAGCTCCTGGATTAGCCGCTCGGTCTGCGCGACGCACGGAAGCCGCCCATCGTCGAGCTCTCCTGTCCACTCTGGCCAGTGGCTTGGCGCCGGTGCGAGCGCGTAGTTGTGCTGATCGATCGCGGTCGGAACCTCACGCACCTCGCCGTCGGCCGTTGAAAGGTTCCCGCGCATGCCGCGCACGCCGGTCGTGCCCACCGATCCCTCGGTCCAGCCGTGGTAGGAGAACTCCTGGGTCACGACGAGCGAACGGCCGGTATAGAGCCGCGCGACCATGAGCGCCATCTCGGTCGCCTCACTGCCCGTCGAGAGGAAGCGAACGGCGCCGGCCCAGCCGTCAGGCCCGAGGAGATCCTCGACGATCAGCTTCGAGGCCTTGGCGCGGTAGTCGCTGGTCCAGGGCTCGGACAAGTAGGCAAAGCGCGAGGCGGCCTCGGCAATTGCCGCGGCGATCTGAGGCTGCGCCTGGCCGAGGTTGACGCAGCAGTACTGGCTGAGAAAGTCGAGTACCCGGCGGCCGTCGGCCAGGACGAGATAGGAGCCCTCGCCGCGCTCAACGGCGACGGGGTGGTACTCGTCGGCCGCCTTGAACGGGTGGAGGTAGTAGCGCTCGTCCCACTCGCGCACCTCGTCCCAGGTGGCGCCGAGTGGCATCTGTGTGGTGGTGGTCTCTGCCATGCGGCTCCTTTCAGCTCGAGCCGCCGCGCGGCCTCCCGTCCGATTCTCGATGCGATCCTCGCCTGCGTCAAGGCGGTGCCTGGCGCTGACACCGCGAGCCCTGGATCAGGCTGACCGATCAACGCTGTCCGTGACATGTCCTTAGCGGGCGCTGCTGGGCGCAGCTATAACAGGCCGGTGGCAACCCTCACCCGCTGGGTCCTCGGACACAAGAAGACGGTCGTTCTCGCCTGGCTGATCATCGCAGCCGCGGCCTTCGCTGCGGTCAGGCCGAGCATCGACTCGCTCTCGCAGGAGTTCGCCGTTCCGGGCCGGGAGAGCTTCGAGACGAATCGCGAGGTGCTGCGCCTCTATGGGAGCGGCGGCGCCGACGCGCCGATCGTTCCGGTCGTCACGCTGCCCGAGGGCACGACCGTCGACTCGGCGGGCATCGTCGGAGAGCTCGGGCAGGCGCTCGATCGCGTCAAGGCGGCGCTGCCCGTGGCGAGAATCGTCTCCTTCGCCTCGACAGGCGACCCCGCGTTCGTCTCCGACGATCGCCGAACGACCTATGCGATCGTCGTCATTCCAGAGGGACGCGGCTTCAGCGCGGGCCAAGCCGAGGCCAAGGCCGCCGCAGAGGCGCTTGCAGGTGTGACGGTGGGCGGCGCTCCGATCGCCGTGACGGGGCTCGAGGTCCTACGCGCCCCTGCCGAGGAGAGCGGCGAGACCGGGCCAAGCGTGCTGGCCGAGGTGCTGGTAGGAGCCGCGGGCGCGCTCGTCATCCTCGCCTTCGTGTTCGCGTCGTTCATGGCCTTGATCCCGCTCCTCTTGGCCGCGATTGCGATTCCGACGACGTTCCTCTTGATCTGGCCATTGGCACAGGCCACCGACGTGTCGTTCATCGTCCAGTTTCTCGTTGCCCTAATCGGCCTTGGCGTGTCGATCGACTACGCATTGCTGGTTGTCATCCGGTGGCGTGAGGAGCGTCGGCGCGCCGGCGTGAGCAACGAGCAGGCCGTTCAGCGGGCGATGGAGCGCGCGGGCTCGTCCGTCGTCTTTAGCGGAACGACCGTCGCCATCGCTCTGCTCGCGCTCGTCGTCCTGCCGGTGCCGTTCCTGCGCAGCATCGGCATCGCAGGCATGTTGATACCGCTCGTCAGCACTGCGATCGCGATCACGCTGCTACCTGTGATCCTCGCGACAGTCGGGCCGCGCGTCGACTGGCCGCGACTCCGGCGTGAAGACCGCGCAAGCCGGTTCTGGACGGAGTGGGCCCGCATCGTCGTTCGTCGCAGGCGGGTGGTCTTCGTCTTGGCGACCGCTGCGCTCGTCGCGCTCGTTGTCCTCGCCTTCCAAATTCAGCTCGGTGTCCCACGGGCCGAATCGCTTGCCCAGTCCGGAGCCCCCCGCGAGGCCTTTGATCAGCTGGAGGCCTCCGGCATCGGCGCCGGCCCGCTCACACCCTTCGAAGTGCTTGTGGGCGATGGTGATCCCGAGGCCGTGGCCCGGGCGCTTAGCGGTACCCGTGGTGTGCTTGGGGCGGTTGCTCCGACTGATCCCGAGTGGCGGCAAGAGGGCACCGCGCTCGTGACCGTCGTTCCGGCCGACGATGGAAACTCCCGCGCGGGCCGCGCCACCCTCGACCGGGTGCGCGACACGCTCGCTGCAACCGGCAGCAGCGCGGGTGTTGGCGGTCAGGCCGCGCAGAGCTCGGACCTTATCGACGCGATCTACGGGAACTTCCCGCTGATGATCGGGCTGATCGTTCTCTTGACGTTCGTGCTCTTGGCTCGCGCGTTCCGCTCGGTCCTGCTGCCGTTCAAGGCCGTCGCGCTCAACCTGCTCTCGGTCGGTACGGCCTGGGGGCTGATGGTGCTGATCTGGCAGAAAGGCTATGGCTCGGGGTTGATCTGGGGAATCGAGCCGACCGGCTCGATCACCAATTGGGTGCCGCTCATGGTGTTCGCGTTCCTGTTCGGGCTTTCAACGGACTACCATGTCTTCGTCGTCAGCCGGATGCGCGAGGTCTACGACCGCACTGGCAAGACGCGAACGGCGGTCGTCGAAGGCATCGGGCGTACAGGTCGGCTCGTGACGAGTGCGGCGTTGATCCTCTTCTGGGCCTTTGTCGCGCTCACCGCGACGCCCGGTACCGAAGTCAAGATCTTCGCAACTGCGCTCGCGCTTGGCATTCTGCTCGACGCCACGATCATCCGAGCCATGCTCGTCCCCGCGTCCGTTGCGATCATCGGCCGGTGGAACTGGGTGCTCCCGGTCTGGTTGGCGAAGCTCCTCCGCGTTGAGCCCTCGCCGCTCCGGCGTGCCGCGGCCGCGGCCGCGGCGACGGCAGCCTCTCGGTAAGGTGACCGAAGCGGCTTGACGTGGCGGGTCGCATCTTCGCACGCGGGCGTTGACGAGTCGGCAGCCGCTCGCCTAAAGGCTCCCGGGCTCGGTTAGGCTCAGGGTGCATGCGCCTGCACGAGAGGGTCGCGGTTGTTACCGGCGCCGGGTCGGGCTTCGGCGAGGCGATGGCGGCGCTGTTTGCCCAGGAGGGGGCGGCGGTCGTGGTTGCCGAGATCGATCGCGATGCTGGTCGAGCTGCAGCGACGGCGATCGCGCAGCGCGGTGGCACGGCCAGCTTCGTCCATGCGGATGTCAGCAAGCGCGACGACATCAAGGCGATGGTCGCCGAGGCGATCAGCTCCTTAGGGCGGCTCGACATCCTCGTCAACAACGCCGGGGTCGGGCAGCGCAAGGCGTCGCTACTCGAGCTGAGCGAGGCCGAGTTCGACCGCATCTACGAGGTGAACGTGAAGTCGATCTACCTGGCCGCGCTTGAGGTCGTGCCGTACTTTCGGAGTCAGGGCGGCGGCTGCATTCTCAACACCTCGTCGATCGCCGCGCTGAGCCCCCGGCCGGGCCTCACCTGGTACAACGGCTCGAAGGGCGCGGTCAACACGCTGACGAAGTCGATGGCGGTCGAGCTGGCTCCCGACAACATCCGGGTCAATGCGCTCTGCCCGGTGATTGGCGAGACCGGCCTGCTCGAGACGTTCATGGGAAGGCCGGATACGCCAGAGAACCGTGCGCCGTTCGTCGCTGGGATTCCGCTCGGGCGGATGTCGAAGCCGATCGATGTGGCCCAGGCCGCGCTCTATCTCGTGAGCGATGAGGCCGAGTTCATCACCGGCGTCACGCTCGAGATCGACGGTGGCCGTAGCATCTAGGGTGTAGGAGATGGAACGGATCGCGGTCGGTGGGGTCGAGCTTCAGGCCGAGCTGAGCGGGCCGGAAGGCGCCCCGTACCTGACGTTCTCGCACTCGCTGGGCGCCGATCTGACGATGTGGGATCCGCAGGTTGCCGCATTTGCCGACTCATACCGCATCCTCCGCTACGACACGCGGGGCCACGGCCGCTCGTCGGTTCCTTCTGCCCCTTACAGCTTCGCTGACCTCACGGGGGACGTCGTCGGCCTGCTCGACACGTTCGGCATCGAGCGCACGCACTTCGCCGGTCTCTCGCTCGGCGGCATGACAGCCCTCGGCCTTGCGCTTGCCCACGCCGATCGGCTCGAGAGCATTACCGTTGCCAACGCGGTCGCGTCGATGCCGGCCGAGGTGCTGCCGATGTGGGACGAGCGCGTCTCGGTTGCGCGTGACCAGGGGATGCAGCCGCTGGTCGAGTCAACGATCGAGCGCTGGTTCACCGAGCCGATGCGCGAGCGGGGCGAGCCCGTCCTCGATCGCGTCCGAGCGCTGATCGCCAAGACGCCTGTCGAGGGCTACGCGGGCTGCATCGCAGCGATCAAGGCCATCGCCTACGAGCCTCATCTCGGCGAGATCGCTGTTCCGGCCCTGTTCATCGCCGGCGAGGCGGACACCGGCACCCCGCCAGGCCCGATGCACGCGATGCACGAGTGCGTTCCAGGCTCCCGCTACGTCGAGCTGAAGACGGCTCACCTCTCGAACCTCGAGCAGCCCCAGGCCTTCAGCGAGGCGCTGCGGGAGTTCCTGCCGGTCTGATCCGCAGCACGACCGGGTCGAGGTATAAAACGTCAGCGGTTGGGCAGGGTTGGAGGCATTCGATCCGGTGTTCCGGGTCGGGGCGCCAAAGTACCCCAGTGCGGGCGGAGCGTCCAGAGGACGCTGGACGGGTGCGGACGCGGCTCCTGCCGGATTCCATCGCGCGGCCGATCCCAACGCGCAGGTGCGTGCTCCGCTCGGGAGCGGGTGCAGCCTGGGACCGCGGGTGTGTTTCTACCGGGCTGGTGTGAACGGGAAGCATCGGTTCTCAGGGGCAACCCCGAGGGCCTCTCTCTATCTGCGCTCTGGTGGGGCAGCCGGGCTAGGCGACGTAGTTAGGAGGCGCGGCTGCAGGGGGTTGGCGCAGCGCAGACTAGGGCGATGAGGGCGGGGGCCACGAGGGCCATCTCCTGCTCCGCAAACCCGCATGGGGAACCACTTCACGATGATTCAGGCCATCGCCCCCTTCGGGCGCAGAACGGTCGCGGTCTGGGGTCGGTCTGGAGACCGGCCCACTGTCCCCAACGCCACGACCACAGCCAGTTGGTACGGGTCGGCGCGGGCGCCTTGAAGAAGCCGTCGACAGCTATCCGTGGATGAAGAGCCCTCGGGTTAAGGCCTCTTTTCGGTGTCGAAGAGAGCGGAGTTGCCGGGAGGAGCTGGCCCTCTACGCTTTCGGATTTCTGCCTCTGCGGGCGACCTTGCGGCCCTTCTCGGCTAGCTCCTGAGCCTCTTCCCGTGTGGCGTCGATCTCGTAGCTGCCCTTGCATGCATCGTCGAAGCCGATCCGGATCTTCGCACCCTGCCCTTCCGAGATCTTCTTGCCGCTGAGATCGCTAATGAAGATGCTCTTGCGGGCATTTCATGCTCCTCGCCGTCGGTCGCTGCTTGCTGCCAGTTCGTCGAGAGTCTGGTCGAGCCCAACCGATTCTGGAAGGCTGGACGGGACAAGGCCAGCGGGTGTGTAGGAGTTGACCGGACCTCCATAAGATGACCGGCCAGTCAAAGCGACGGCGGGAGGCAGCGGTCAGGTCGCAACACGGCTGTCAGCTACCCGTGAACTCGGGCTTGCGCTTCTCGGTGAACGCGGCGACACCCTCTTGAGCGTCGCTCGACCGGAAGAGCTCGTCGATCAGATCGAGCTCGAGGGCCAGACCCGCTTCGAGCGGCCGTGTCAGCCCATCGTTGACCGCGCGCTTGATGTTGCCGATCGCCTTGATAGCGCCCGCGACCAGCTGCTCACAGTATTCCCGTGTCTTGTCCTCCAGCTGGTCGACCGGGAAGACACGGTCGAGGATGCCGAGCTTGAGCGCCTCCTGCGGGCCGACTGATCGGCCGCTGACCATCAAGTCGAGGGCGCGGTTCGCACCGATCAGCCGTGACAGGCGCTGGGTGCCGCCGTTACCGGGCAGGAGTCCGAGTTGTGACTCAGGCAGGCCAACCTGGTAGCTGCCATCCGAACCGAAGCGCAGATCGCACCCCAGTGCTATCTCGAGCCCGCCGCCGAGAGCGTGCCCATCGATTTGAGCAATGAACACCTTCGGCACCGCACTGATCGTGCCCAGCACCGCATGAGCCGCACGAGCCATTTTCGTGTTCTCTTCGGGCGATTTGGTGCTGAACGCCTTGACGTCGGCACCCGCGCTGAAGAACTTCTCCCGAGCGCTCCGCAGTACGACAGCTCTGACGTCATCGTCGCTGGCGGCGGCGTCCACGGTCTTGCCGAGCTCGCCCATGAAGGTGATCTCGTAGCTGTTTACGGGCGGGCGATCAAGTGTGATGAATCCGATCCCGCCGTCCTTGGTGAACTCAACGGCCATCTGTTAGCTCCCCTCCGCGCTTATGACAGGCCGCCGACGACGGCGACCATCGCGCCGGCACCGACACTCGTGCTCGTCTGGCAGCACACATCTTGCGAGTGATACGCCAGTAAGTCACAGAGCTCACCCTAGCCCGTGGCTACCTCAGTCACCTCAAACCGGGAGCGCGAGCCTCGGGCCACCAGCGCACGGGCTCGTGTCTCGTGGCGAGTCGCCTCGTCGGATCGTGACTCCACGGGTAAGCGTTCACCTTGCGAACGGACGCTCGATCTATTCAGGCGTCAGCTGGAGGCCGAATTCGTGGCCGAAAGTGTGCTTATGCTCAGCGAGCTGGGGTGCAGCGCTCAGTTGCGGTCGCCGGTGAGTGAGCGCCAGGGTGTGCCTGGGATTCTCAGCGAGGTTGTTGCGGGTCCGAGAGCCTCCTCGAAGAACTGCCGCTGAGTGAGCTGGGGTAGGGCGAGGACCTGGTGGGCGTCATTGACGAGACCGACGGGAATCCCTCGCTCGAGCATCGGCTCGAAGGTTGTCTCGCTGGTAGCCGAGGCGAACCATTCGCTGGCGAGGCGATCCATCTCGTCGGCGTGCGCTCGGCGCTCGCTATGGCTCTGCCAGCGGGGATCGCGCGCCCATTCGGGATCACCCATGAGCTCACGCACGGCGTTCCACATTGCGGCAGTCGGGCAGGTGCCGACGAACAGCCACCGGCCGTCGGCGAGTCGTTGCATGCCGACCCCGTGCGCGGCTGGGTGGCGAGTGCCCATTCGCCCTCGAACGGTGCCGTCGTACTGGTAGTCGGTCACTGCGGACTCGATCACGCCGGCGACCGACTCCTCGAGGGAGATATCGACGCGCTGTCCCTGGCCGGTGCGCTCTGCATGGGCGAGCGCGATCATCGTTCCCGCGGCAGCCTGCAGTCCAGCGAGGTGGTAGGCCTGGAAACCCCCGGCCTGCAGCGGCGCTTGGTCGGGCTCACCGGTGATGTGCGCCATGCCGCCAGAGGCCCAGGCGATCAGGTCTCCTCCCTTCCAGTTGCTGCGCGGGCCGCTGTGTCCGAACGGGGTGATCGACGTCACGACCAAGCGCGGGTTGAGTCGCCACGGATCGCCGACGAGTTCATCCAGGCAGCCAGGCCCGAGGTCTTCAAGCAGCACGTGGGCTGTCTTGAGCAGCTGTAAGAACGTCCGGCGCCCGGCCTCGGCAGTCACGTCAAGCGTGACGCTCTGCTTGCCAGCGTTGAGGCTCAGGAAGGTCGGGTTCAGCTCGCCAGGAGCAGAGGCGTCCGTCCGGCCAAGTCGCCGCAGTGGGTCGCCCGCGGGAGGCTCGACCTTAACGACGTCCGCGCCGAGTCCAGCTAGCAGCTTGCCGCAGTAGGGGCCCGCGATCATGCTCGACAACTCAACCATCCGCAGATCCGCGAGCGGTGCGGCGCCATTGCTCAGCGTCTCCGACTGCCGCGTCACCCGTGCGGTCGAAAACGCCGTGGCCTCCGCCAATACCTCATCTGTGTGCTCGCCGAGCAGCGGCGGCGGCAGCCGCACCCGAGCCGGAGTACGCTCGAGCCGCGCCAGCGGTCCTGCTGTCTCGAGCCGGCCAACCTTCCTGTGATCGACGGTGAGCCAAAAGCCGCGCTCGTGCAGATGCGGGTCGGTGAACAGGTCGGCGATCGTCGAGATGCGCGCCGCGGGCACGCCCGTCGCCTGCAGACGAGCGGTCAGCTCCTCGGCGTCCTCCTCGCGTGTCGACCGGGCGATCACCTCGTCCAGCGCCTCCCGATGCGCGAGTCGGCTCGCCAGATCAGCGAAGCGAGGATCTGTCGACCAGGACGACTCACCCAAGAGCGACAGCAGCGAGCGCCACTCTTCCTCGGTGTGACACTCGATCGCGATCCATCGATCCTGTCCGCGACATCGGTACACGCCGTGCGGCGCGAAATACGGGCTCGCGTTACCCACCGCCGACGGTGACACTCCATCCGCCTGTGCTGCCGTCAACGGCTCCGAGAGCTGGGCGGCCGTTAGCTCGAGCATCGACAGGTCCAGCCAACATCCGGAGCCCGTCCGCGACCGCCGTCGTAACGCAGCCAGTACCGCGACCACACCAGCCACACCCGATATCGGATCTGGAAACGAGATCCCGGGCTTCAACGGTGGCCCCTCGACGTAGCCGGTCACTGACATCAGCCCTGAGATCGCTTCAATCTGCTGGCCGTAGGCCGGCGCGCGGCGAAGCGGCCCTGTCGCGCCGAAGCCGGACAACGATAGCATCACAATGTCTGAACGCACTGCACGCAGAGCCTCGTAATCGAGCCCGAGCTTCCCCATGACGCCAGGCGCGAAGTTCTCCACGACGACGTCACACGTCGACGCGAGCCGACGAGCCCACGCCGTACCGTCTGGCTCCCGGAGGTTCAACCGGAGTGAGCGCTTGTTCCGGTTCCACTCGATGAAGTACCCAGAGGTATCGAAATCCGGCTCCTTGGCTACATACGGGCCGACAATCCGCCCCAGGTCAGGCTTTGCCTCGGACTCCACCTTCACGACGTCCGCGCCGAAGTCAGCCAGCATCCGAGTACACACAGGCCCCGCCCACGCCTGCGTAAAATCCAGGACCCGAATACCGGCGAGCGCATCCACGACCGATCGATTATGACAGGCGCTTTTCGGTTTGGGCGCGGTGTCCACCGAGTCCGGCCTGCCAGCCGCGCATACCCATACTGGCTGGCCACGGGCGTCGTCGTCGAGTTCGCTGACTCAGTCGAGCCTGCAGGATCAAGCTGCTGAATGGCGCGGATTAGGCTGGATCGATGCGGCTTCCTTGTGCGCCGGGTCGTCTGACGGTCTCACTACGCTCCGGATGCGAGAGGGGTTGAGCGGTCAGACATCGCTACCGTCCGAGCCGAAATCGGCTGGGTCAGTCGCCGTCGCTCAGAGATCGGTGAAGCATGCACTCGAAGCGCTGAATGGCAGGATCCGTGACGGGGAGCAAGAGTCGACCCTGGCCGAATCGCCCAGAGCCGAGGCCGCGCTGGACGTTCTCGCAGAGAGCCGCATCCTGTGCGAGGACGTGCTTCCAGAATTCAACGGTCTCAGGTTTGACATCATCGTCGACTGCATCCGAGAAGCAGTAGCGCCGAACGTCGAGAGAGCGGTCGGACGACACAGGTTGGATCTGGCGGACGACCCCGCTCACGCCAGGGATGAAGAAGATGAAGAGATTTGGCCAGAGGAAGTAGAGAAGCGAGTCTCTGTTCTGAATGCTGTGGACGGTGTCTGGACGCGGTCCGTAACGGAAGTACCTATCGCAAAATTCGCAGCTGAAGTCCTCGCCGACGTCCTGAATCGCGGCCAGCGTCGGATGATTGGCTGGGCAGTGGTAGCACTCGAAATTGTTCTCGCAGAGCACCTTCCAGTTGCTAGCAATCTCGTGACTGATCGACTCGCGGCAGTTGAGCGCGACGTCCAGGCGTGCCGAGGTGCTCTCCACGTCTTCTATCCACTGAGCGAAGATCTTGGCAAACGGTTGTGTATTTGCGTCAAGGCTGACGAAGATGAGCGGGTCGAAGACATTCGATGTGAGTCGGGCGAGTGTGATGCCATGCGGATCGAACTCAGGATTGCGGTCGGACCGTGGCGCATTCCGCAGCGACCCCTCAAGCCTCTATGTCCAGTTGTGGTAGGGGCACTGAAGCGTCATACGGTGTCCGAGCTCCTCCTGGACGATCAGCGACCCGCGATAGCGACCAACGTTTACGAAGGCGTTGATCTGGCCGTGCTCGTCTCGAACCACGACGACAGGAACCCGGCCAGCACGACCCGTGAAGTAGTCACCCGGATCTGGAATCTGACTCGTGAGACCCACGTAGAGCCAGCTACGACGAAAGACGCGCTCCTGCTTGAGGTCAAAGATTGCGGCGTCCGTGAACCACCTGCCCGGGAAGGTGTGACCCGAATCGAGGGAGTCTCGAAGCGTTGAGCCCGCGATGTCAGCGGTCGCTTCAGTCTCCATCTGAGCCTCCTCGCTCTGGGCCACCTCGGTAGAACGGATCGTACCCCCGCTTGGGTGCAGCGTGTTACACAGTCCAGTAAGTCTCTCTAGAGATCACGCAGAAGCCCGGTCTCGACGTCAGAGCAGTACGGAGCAGCGACGCGCGCAACCTCCTCTCGCGATGCTCCGTAGAGGCTTTCGCTCATCGAGACGATGGCGAGATTTGGCAGCCCACACACCCGAGCCGTCCCCTTCGCCATGTCGATGAGCACCTCGGTCACGAGCATGACCGTGGGTAGTCCTTCGCCTTCTGCCGCCACCATGTCGCGCACACTGCGCGACGTGCATGTGGCTCAGTCGCCGGCTGCTGTGACGAGCGCGCTGTACTGTTCAGCCATCGCTGTCGCCCACCGCGCCGGCGATGGCCCACCGACCGGGGTCCGGGCAACGCGCGCAAAGGTGAGTGACGTTTGCGTGCGGCTCAGGAATTCCTCGGCGGCGTCGAGGATGCCTTGGCCCCACATGGCTCCTGGGTTCAGCATGCTATCGACCAGGCCCACAGTGGCGTCCGAAAGGGATGACGAACGTTTAGCTTCGCTCTTCACCTCATAAGCATCCGACACTGGATTGATGTAGCGCGAACTGTCGCTGCTCATTGCTCACCTCACATCATGCATCGGAGTGCTTAACTGCCTCTATTCGTGTCAATTTTATTGATGACGATTTCGCCGAAGCCAAAGCACAGGGCCGTATACCCGCCGTACGGTGCTCCTGCTACGGTTATCAGCACTCGCTCAGGAGCGTCGACGATTGAGATCGGGTTATCGCTATCTTTGTCATCCTGCCAGGAGGGCTTCATCACATTATCCATGAACCCGAATAAACCTCGGTTTGTGAGACGTTCGCGAGAGATGCTTGCGTGCTCAAATAGAAACTGTTGAGCATCAGCCTTTGTCCAACCCGCATCAGCAATAAGGTTGGCATGCTCCGGCGCCATCACAAGCCAGAGATCCTGGCGAAAGAAGATGTTCGTGGTGCCAGGGATTGCAGCTGACTCGGCGATTGTCCGGAGTATAAGTTCGGGCTCGGTTCTACCCATATCAACGACGCAGACTGGTACATCTGCAGCGTAAAGAGTGACCGTGGAGTCATCTGCATCGAAACCACGCTCGGTCGGAAGCTCGGGCCAGGGAGAGAGCACGACGTTTTCTGTATAGCAATAGCTGTATTTCCCTGGATGCCCGATCGTCGATCCGTCAAGCGCGCGCTCGTCCGAATGGCGGATGGGCCGAGCGCCGGCCAGGTTGCGCAGACAGAGGTTCAGTGCGCGGCCGATGGTCGCATTCGGACGGCTTCCCGACCCGAGGGCTCCGGCGTCGCCGTTCATCTTCAGAGCCCGCGCGATCGGCCCGCTGACGAGGACGAGAGCGGCCATCGGATCGACAGCCGTCACCATGTCGTCGAGCCAGAAGCCCTTATCCGCCACCGCGCGAACTGCTGCCTCGACTACGGGGAGGTACTCAGGGCGGCACCCTGCCATCACGGCATTCGCCGCGATCTTCTCCAGGGTGGCCATCCCCCCCGCCGGCGGTAGCACCGCGATGACCTCGTCGCGCCGGTGCGAGAGTTCGCCGAGCATTCGCTCCACCCTCTCGAGCGTGGGGGGAATCACGGGCAGACCGTCGGTCCAGCCCAACTCGTAGCACGCCTCAAAATCTTCGAGCTCAATCATGTCGATACCGCGCCAACCGCCTGCTCATTGAGGGACAGAACACGCCAGCTGGTGGGAGAAAGCGCTTCTTCGTCTTGATCATCGGTACCGGACCAGCGGCAGTAGGGAACTCCTGCCGGCGAGTATATTCAAAGCGGCTAGGGCGAGCTTCAAGACGGCCCGGGGCAAGTCAGCACATGAGCCGAAGGTGGCGAGACCGATCGCGATCGTCTACGACGGTCCGATGGTGGTCGGCTACGACGGGTTCGAGCCTCCCGAGCGAGCGCCCAAGCCCGTGCGGGGGCGCCGAGGTCGGCGACGATCAGGCAGGCAGACGATCGCTACGGTCGGTGTGGCCGCCCAGCGGTCTCGTCGCTGGTTCCCAACCTTGGGGCGGTGCATCCTTGCCGCGGAGACTGTGCGGCTGCGCCCAGCCTCGACCCGACGCCGATCGAGTCGTGCGAGTCACCACGAGCGACAGCGGCACGCGCCGGTGGAGACCAGTTCTCGCAGACAGAGCAATTCGAACTCAACCGCTAGGAGTATCAGCAAAGTGGGGCATCACCTCTTGCGCCAGGAGCTCGAGGGATTGCGAGCCGCGCTCGATGGGAAGTCCGGGAGGATTCGCGAAGAAGATGAAGCGTTCAAAGCTGTAGGTCTTCTGTATCTGTTGGATGTCTTTGATCACCATTTCAGGTGTACCGACGAGGTGAACATCTCGAGGTAGCTCGTCGCTACTCGCCAGAGGCGCGCCAAGCTCTGGAAAGTCGCCGGCGGCAGCGAACCATTCCCTGTAGCGGTTGAACGAATAGAGGTAGTGCTCACCAACCTCGCGCCATCCTTCCTCGGGATCCTCGCAGACGTAGATCTGCCGGTTCATGCAGACGCGAAAGCGTTCCGGCAGGTAACCACTCTCGACGAGCGTGTCTCGATACACGTCGTGGACAGCGGGGCTCGCCGCCCAGTCGGGCATGAAATGACAGCCGAGCCGCCCGGCTCGTCGGGCTGCCGCTCGGCTGCCACCCCCGATCCAGAGGGGTGGGTGTGGCCTCTGGAACGGTGCCGGTGTCACCTGAACGTCCCTGAGGGTGTAGTGGCGACCCGTATACGAGAACGGTTTTCCCCGCCAGGCAGTCTTGAGGATGTCGACTAGCTCGTCTGTTCGAGAACCGCGTTCCGAGTGAGGAACTCCGAGAGCCTCAAACTCCTCTGGGCGATAGCCTGGCGCAAGACCAAGCTCGAGCCGCCCTCCTGACAAGTGGTCGACGACGCTGGTATCCTCGGCGACACGCAGAGGATGGTGGAGCGGGGCGAGCAACGCCGCGGTTCCGATCCGCATCCGCTTCGCTCGTGCCGCGACGGCGGCCAGCATCGGGAGCATTGCGGGCAGGTACGCCTCGTCCGTGAAGTGGTGCTCGGAGAGCCAGACCGACTCGAAGCCGAGCTCGTCTGCCCACTCGATCTGAGCAAGGCTCTCCCGGTATAGGCGTGCATACGAGCGAGGCCAGAGCCGCGGGTTGCGGAAGTCGTACCAGACGCCAAATTTCAGCGGATGGCCTGGCTCCTGTTGCGAAGCCACTGGCTCCTCTCCTCTCGATGTGCGCAGTCGCAAAGCCTATCGTCGCTCGCGCCATCGCAGACGCCGCGATCCACCTCGCCCGGTCCTGCTGGACTGCTCGGCATTAGAGTTACCTCTGGCCGCGACGAACGCGTCGTGGACGCGCCAATCGGAGAGCACGAGAGAGGAAGACATGCTGGACAGCTTCGCTATGCTTGTACAAGGTCTCGACCATCCCGAGGGAGTGACGTGGGGACCAGATGGCTGCCTCTATGCGGGGGGCGAGGCCGGCCAGATCTACCGGGCGACGATGGAGGGTCGAGCCGAGCAGATCGGAACGACGCGGGGATTCGTCCTTGGTCTGGCGCTCGATGCAAACCTCCGCGTCTATGCCTGCGATCTCTACCACCACAAGGTGTTCCTGTTCGAACCTTCGACTGGAGGAACGGAGATCTACTCGGCGGGGACCGATGAGGAGCCCCTCAACCAGCCAAATTACCCAGCGTTCGACGATGAAGGGAATCTCTACGTGTCGAGTTCCGGTGACTGGGGGCCGGATGACGGAAGAATCTTTCGGATCTCTGCAGCCGGCGAAACGTCGGTGTGGTCGAGAGAACCGAACTGCTATACAAATGGCTGCTGCCTGAGCGCCGACGGCAACGCACTCTACGTGGTCGAGTCGCGACGCCCGCTGGTCTCGTGGATTCCAGTTCTCGCGGACGGATCGGCCGGCCCGCGGGAGATCGTGACGGAGCTTGTGGGCTGTGCTCCGGACGGAATCGCTTTGGACGTCGAGGGATCACTCTACGTGTCGTGTTACTCCCCCAACCGCATCTATCGGATCAGCCCGGATGGTGTCGTCGAGCTCCTTGTTGAGGATCCCAGCGGCACGATGCTCTCGGCGCCGACCAACATCGTCTTTGCCGGTGACGATCTCGATCGGCTCGTTGTCGCCAACGTGAGCCGGTTCCACCTCGCCGTTACGGAGCTGGGCGTGCCTGGGCTTCCACTGCGCTATCCGGAGATCCGACGAGAGACCCTTCCGCTCTCTCCATATATCCACCGGTTTTGAATACAAAGGTCTTGCCGGCGGGCCCAACTCTTGCGCGGTCTCGATCACGCCGGGCTCAAGGGTCAGCGAACCTGCCGAGTCGATGCGCCGGCAAAGGCCACCTGAATGCACAAACCCCTCGGCGATGCCCAACGCCGCACGCTGCCTCCGAGCGCGCCGCTCGCCTGCGATGTCCAACGCCGAGTGAGCTTCGAGCGGCGTCGCATCACGTGCGTGCCTCTTCGGGCACGAAGCCGGTGCCGGTTGTAAAGCCGCCGTCAACCGTGATCTGCGAGCCGGTGATGTACGACGCATCCTCGGATGCGAGGAAGAGGCCTGCGTTGGCGGTATCGGCGGGTTCGGCAAAGCGCTTAATCGGGTTTCCCTGGAGGAACGCGGGCCCCATGACCGGGTCGTGGACCACGATTCCGCCGATGCGGGTATCTGTCAGTCCCGGGTGGACGACGTTGACGCGTACGCCCTGAGCCCCGAGATCCAGGGCCGCGGCGCGCACGAAGCTCACAACGGCACCCTTAGACGCACAGTAGCTCGAGTTATTGTTGCCGGCCCAGTGGGCGTTGATGGAGGCGATTGCGACAATCGCGCCACCGTCACCAGCCACCATCACACGGCCTGCCTCCTGGGTGCAGTAGAAAACCCCGTTGACGTTGACGTCTAGGGTATACTATTAGCTCTTGTCGTCGATCTCGAGAACGTGCGCGAGGTGGAGCACGCCCGCCGCGGCCACCATCACGTCGAGTTTGCCGAACCGAGCGACACACTCGTTCACCACACCCCGGACATCATCTCGCCTCGTCACGTTCCCGGCCACGGTTGTCAGATTCCAGCCGCTCTTCTGAAACTCAGCTGCCGTCTCTGCCAGCGCATCCGCGTCAAGGTCGAACGCCACGACATCTGCTCCTTCCTCAGCGAATCGCCGCGCGATTCCCTTCGCAATCCCCCGGCCAGCCCCGTGAGCTACGACTATGTGCGGGAGGCGATCGTTGACGAGGCGGACCGTGTCGGTCGCGTGTCGGTCGCGACCTCGATGACTTTCAGCTCCTCGGGCTCGCCTCCGGGAGAATCACGGACAAGTCAGACCCCGTTACGGGAAGAGACAGACGTCCAACGCTTACCGGGCACGCCGGGCAGATCATCTCTGACCTCGAGGACTTCGCCGCCCACGGATACTCGCACATCACGATCCTCTTTGACCCGCCTTCCGGCACAACCGAGGGCATGCTCGAGCAACTCGACCGCTTTGCGGACGAGGTTCTGCCGGCTGCGCACGCGATCGAATCGGCGCCACTCGGCTGACAGCTGGACGCACTCTGGTTGAGCTCAAGTTTCCGGCCAAACGACGACGCTCACCGTCTCATCCGTCCGAGCGGACAACGGTGAGTTCGAGAGGTAGGGTGCTGAGTCGCTGAGCTCCGGTCGGCGTTACGTGGAACGCGTCAGCGACCAGCGCACCGATGCCGCGCTCGGCGTCAGACAGGCTCGGGTGCACGCTGATCACCTGGCCCGCCTCGAAGGCCGCGTCGCTCTCGCTATGGAGGATGGGCAGGTCGTGGTCGATGCCGATGCCGTGTCCAAGACCGAGCTGTGTCGTAAGGTTGCGGCGCTCAGCTACCTCGTCGAGGGCGATCGTCGCTGCCGCGACGGGCTGACCGTCGCGTAGCCGTTCGCCGGCGAGGCGGAGTGCCTCATAGCAGCCGGCCGTCAGGTTCAGCGCGGGCTCCGATGGTTCACCGAGCGAGAAGAGACCCGCGATCTCAACCCAGTAGCCGTACCGATCTGCGACCTCCACACAGACCGTGACGAGGTCGCCCTCGCTCAGGACGGTGTCCGTCACCCGCTTGACGATATGGAGCCCTGCGTGGACGAAGACCAGGAGCTCCGTGGCGCCGTCCGCACGCAACATGAGCTCGAGCTCGGCGACGACGCCCTGTGCCGGCGCGCCCGGTTGGAGCATTGCCGGCGCAGCGTCGTACGTTTCGGTGGCGAGGGTGAGCGCTGAGCGGAGGCCGGCAACCTCGTCGGCGTCCTTCGTTTGCTTGACGTTCTTCACGAGGGCGGTTGCGTCGGTTACCGAAACCCCGTGGAGGCCTTCTTCGAGGAGCGCCGCCTCGGAGCGCGGGATGATGTCCGCTAGGCCGGCGACGCCGATACGGGTCGCTCCACGAGCACGGATCTCGGCCGCCACCAGGGCGGCCGTCGGCCTGGCACCTGGCGCCGCGTGCATCTCCCCTGTCATGCGTATGTCTGCCAGACCGGACCGTTCGGCCGCAGCCTCAGCGTCCACATCGCTCGCAAGCCAGACGGTGGGCTCACCTTCCCGGCCCAGCAGCGCGTACGCGGTACGGATCAGCGGTGTATATGCCGTTGCGTAGGCGACGAGTCCATAGCACGTCAGCACTCCACGACCCGCGAGAACGAGCGCATCGATGTCCGACGCGGCCATGGCCGCCTGGAGCTTCCCCCAGCGGCGTTCGAGGAGAGCGCGGGTCACGCTCAACGGTGACCGACTGTCCGTGCGGACGCGAACGTCTCCCCGGGCGTCCACAATGACATCGCGTCGAAATCGACCGTGAGGAGAACGGTATTCCGGTTGGAAGCCGCGTCTGGGGCCATCAGCGAGAGCTTGTCATCACACCAGCCCGAACAAGGGTCATCGTTGCTCGAGTGTGTGGCCGGCGAAGATGACCTCGACCTCGCAGAGCGGGCCACCTGTTAGGCGTGGCGGGAACGGCCTAACGTCGCGACCCTCACAGACGCGGGAGCCCGCCAGAGGAGCATTGAACGCTTCGCCGGCACGGTGGGCAACGTGGGCAAGCTCTACGGCCGCGCGTACCGGCGAGCGCGCAGAGGGCTCACCACCAAGCCCTTCAAATCGGCGTGTTCAGCTAGTGCTTCTCGAGCTCATCGCTTGTCGAGGCCGGGGCGGTGACCGCTCCCCGCTCCTCGCTCGCTAGGCGGCCGCTGGCAGCTACTCGAGGTAGTCGATGTCGTTCTCGGCGCCCGGCTCGCCGAGGTAGTGCGGCCCCGTGCGCCACGCGAGCCAGAGCGCCCCGACCGGCGACGGGTCCGCTGGATCTGCGCCGTGTACGCTGCCGCGGCGCCGGTCGACGTAGTAGCCGGGCTTCAAGACAACCGTCTCGCCGACCGTGTCGTCGAAGCTCTCATACTCGCGCATCGAGATCTCGCCCGCGAGCAAGAGCACCCACTCGTCGGCGTTCGTATGGGCGTGGCGCGCGGCCTTCTCGTCGAACGAGGTGAGCGCGGGCGGCATCCAGACCAGCTGAACGCTCGGCGCCCCGTTCGCGTCACGGGAGAGGATCTTGGCCTTGAAGCCAGGGTAGTGGTGGTCTTCCCACGCCATTGCGGTCGTGTCGAGGATCGTCACGTTGTCTCGTTCGTAGACGCCGCCGCCGGTCTTCGCCGGGTCGTTCGCCTGTGGCTTTGGGGAAACTGGTCCGTCGAGATGGTGGACCTCCGTCTCGGAGCCGTCCTCGCCGACGTAGCTCCTGCCCTCTCGCCACTCGATGCAGAGGAACCCGACCGGAGCCGGGTTCGCGGGGTCGGCGCCGTGGACGCTGCCCGCACGCCGATCGAGATACCAGCCGGGCTTGAACACGACCCGCTCGCCGACCGTGTCTTCGAAGTCCTCGTACTCGATGATCGGGAACTCGCCCGCAAACACCAGGAGCCGCTCGGTCACGGCATGGGCGTGGCGTTCCGGAGCGTCGCCGAACGTCTCAAGCCCGGCGGGAATCCACACGATCTGGACCAGTGGCGCGCCGTCGTCGAAGCGCGTGAGGATCTTCGTCTTGGTGCCGCCGTAGAAGTGGTCCTCCCACGGCATTGCGTTCGTGTCGAGGATCGTGACGTCGTCGCGCTCGAGCACGACGCCAGCTCGTTTAGCCATCCTGCACCTCCGGGTTGCGCGTACCCTACCCTGGGGCGCAGGGCGAGGCTAGGCGGCCTTGGCGACAGTGGCGGTAGCCGATAGAACCCGCGCGCGTTCTCGCTCATGACCGCGTCGCCCCACTCCTTTGGCAGCCGGCGCGGCTGTGTGGTGAAGCGGCTGTGCTCGCGCATGACCTCGAGCGGCGTGCACTCGAGCCAGGGCAGCGCGCGAGCGTTCGTGTCGAGTTAGCCGAGAGGTGGGGAGCGATGGCCGATAACCTCGACCAGGCTAGAGATCCAGAGAAGACCGGCTAGACGCCGGTACCTCCTCGTGCCGATCCGTGCAGCGGGGCCCCGCTTCTTCGAGCTGTCACGGCGCCTGGGCCGCGCGCGGATCGCTCAGACGGTGTCGGGGCCGGGGGTGCCGCGGTTGCCACCCTGGGGTGCCGGAAACCCTGTCGACACGGGTGGATTCATGGCCGATCGGCCGGATCTTCCGTTCGGGTGCCACTAGGGCGCGGATCGCCAGAACTCACCTTCGCGAAGCTTGTGACATCCTTGACAAGAGGGCCGCTGCCGGCCTATGATCGCGCCACCCGCGCGAGCCCATTCACGCGCTAGTGGTTCCGCGCGTCGACGGACGTAGGCCGGCCGCCACCGGCACATTAGAGAGGAACCCAATGAAGTTTGGCCTTTTCTTTCTCGGTAGCAGCCCACGTGGGAATTACAGGCGCGAGTACGAGGAGATCCTTGAACAGTGCCAATACGCGGAAGAGCTGGGTTTCACATTCGCTTGGCTCGCGGAGCATCACGGCAGCTCTTACGGAGCCATGTCACGTCCACCAGTCTTGATGTCGGCAATTGCGGAACGAACTCAGACGCTCCGTATCGGCACTGCCGTCGCAATCCTTCCGTTTGATTATCCAGTCAGAACTGCCGAAGAATACGCGATGGTTGATGTTCTCAGCGGTGGGCGTCTGGATTTCGGAGTCGGCCGCGGTTATCAGCCTCGCGAATTTGCACATCAGGGTTCCAACCAGTCAACCAGCAGAGAGGTGTTCAGCGAGAGCCTCGATATCATCGTCGGGCTGTGGAAAGGGGAGCCGTTCTCGTACGAGGGCCAGCACTTTCAGGTCAACAACGTTGAAGTGTTTCCCAAGCCACTTCAGCAGCCTGTGCCGGTAATGATCGCTGCCATCAGTCCATCGACGTTTGAGTTTGCCGCTCAGAAGGGCTTCGACATCATGACCGCGCCAGCGCTGATGCCGCTCGAGGATTTGAAGAAGCACATCATATCGGGTGCGCGTACGATGATTCAAAACGGCCGTATGCCAGCACAGGTAGATATCCCGGTGACGATGGTGGTTCATCTTGCGCCGACGGTAGAACAGGCATTTGACGACAGCAGGACGGCGATCGAGTTCCAGTTCTCGCACGCGCTCAAAGCGACGCCCGGCTTCGAGGGGAAGGCACCAAAGGGCTACGAGGCCTATGAGGAGGTGCTGATAAGCGGCGACAGCACCGTACCGCCGGTCGAGGAGCTGAACGCGTCAGGAAACGTTCTCGTCTCGGACCCGGAAGGGGCGCGGAACGTGATTCGAGCGCTGCGGGACGATGTCGGTGTGAAGCGCTTTTGCTGCCTCATGAACACCGGCGGACTGGAGCATGACCGGGTGTTGCGGTCGATGCGTTTGTTCGCTGAGGAGGTCATGCCCGAGTTCGGCGACGAGACACCGGTGCCCGAAGCGTTCGTTGCGGAGCAAGCGGAGGCTGAAGTGGTCTAACGGCGCAGTGATCGTTGCGGTGGTGTGGTACTTTGGTGAGCGCCAAGAAGCTTCGATCAGCGCGAATGAGAATGGCCTACTTCGTACACAGAGTAGTGAAGGTGGCAGTGAGCGCGAGCCCGAGAGGGCAGGTCTGAAGAGGAGGAGAGCTATGTCGGGGAAGGGCACAGACCGAGACGAGCTGAGCGAGTTCCAGCAGGAGGTCTTGAAGTCCGCCGAAAGGAGACTCGATCACGAGCTGGAGCAGCGCGGGATGACACGCGCTCAGCTCATAAAGGGAGGCATGGCGCTCGCAGCGAGCGTCGGGCTAGGCGCCCTCTTCGCAGCATGTGGCGGCGATGATGACAGCGCACAGCCAGCGCCCGCACCCGAGGAGGCGCCGCCGGCGCCTGCTCCGGAACCGGCTCCGGAGCCCGAGCTCGCCGAGGCGGAGGTCAGGACGACTCTCGTCCAACTCGAGGCGACCATCGCGCCTGCTCTCGACTCCGACGGTGCAGGCGGCGGCGTTGGACGATCGTTCCAGCAGACCTATGCGAACGTGTATGAGCCCCTGATCGAGTACCGACGTACCGACGACGGCACCGGGACGCTCGTCCCCGACTTTGCCGCGCCGTTCGACATGCGACTCGCAGAGTCGATCGAGCCCGCCGGCGACCTCCTCTGGGACATCAAACTCCGCCAGGGTGTCTTCAGCCATCGTGGGAACGAGTTCACCGCCGATGACGTGATCTGGTCGTGGGAGCGCTACAAGTGCGTGTGCAACACGGCCCCGATTGGCTGGTTCCTTGGCAACTTCATGTCGATTCTGGGCCCCGAGGTCTTCGACGAGGGCGCCGACACAAGCCTCAAGGACGAGGTCGTCAAGATAGACGACTACACCGTGCGCTTCAAGCAGTTCGCGCCCAACGAGCTATTCCCGCGCGTGCTCGCGATCTTCAGCCAGTACCCGTACGACTCGACAGAGGCGAAGAAACACGTCACTGCCGACGACCCGTTCGCGCAGGAGTTCCTCGACCAGACGGATACGGCTGGTTTCGGCCCGTACTTCATAGGCGCCTGGGAGAAGGGCTCCAGCATCACATACGAGGCAACCCCCAATTACTACCGCGGGCAGCCCCAGTTCACGACGGTGATCGCCCGTGCGCTTCCCGAGTCGGCGAACCGCCTTGCCGCGATCCTCAGCGGCGATGCTGACGTCGCAACCGAGCTTACTCCCCGTGAGCTCGAGGAGGTTCGCGCGTCAGACACCGCGAAGGTGCTTGAGTGGACCGAATCGAACGCGACGCTGTCGGTAGGCGTCAGCACGGAGATCGAGCCGTGGGCCGCCGGTGGCGATGTCGACACGCAGCGCCTGCTTCGCCAGGCTCTCGCGTACGCAATGCCCTACGACGAGATCCAGTCGAAGGTCCTGTTCGGCACCGCTAGACGATTTGATGGTCTCATCTCGTCGACCTTCCCCGGGGCGAAGTCGTATCCCGGTAGGTACGTGACGGATTCTGCGAAGGCGGCCGACCTTCTGGCGCAGGCGGGCTATCCGAACGGCGAGGGTCTCGAGGGTCCCGGCCTGGTTCTGTACTACACGGCCGAGCGGTCCAGCTTCCTGGAGCCGATGGCGATCGAGATCCAGACGGCGCTGGCAGCGGTCGGTATCGAGATCACGCTGGAGCCGTTGCCTGCGGTTGAGTTCGACGATCGAAATAGCGGCCCCAAGAGGGAGCTCGCGCTCGCTCTCAAAGACCAGGAATATGCACACGGGACCGATCCGAGCTACATGACCGAGCTGTTCTACATCACCGGTGGGATCGTCAATCGAACGGGGTACAGCAACCCCGAGCTGGACGAGATCTTCGCGCGAGCAAAGACGTCGACTGGAGACGAGCGCCTGGAGCTGTTCGGACAGATCCAGGACATCCTGATCGAGGATCTCCCGTGGGTGCCCTTGTTCGAGCCCGCGCTACAGGTCGCCGTGAAGGAGGACATCACAGGCTTTAGCCCCCGAGCGGACCTGATCATCTACTTCCATTCGCTGAAGACCGTGTAGCGTCTCCGCCGCCGCGTGGAGTGTTCGGCCCGAGTCCGCGAGTATGCGGCATGCTTCAGCAGCCTGTTACCCCTGCATTCGGGGTGTGCTGCGGCCGGGTGCAGAGGCGAGCCCTGTATCGCTTGCGGGGCCTGTCGCAGCACTCGAGCGGTCGCACGTCCTGACGACGCATCCGCGGCCATGGCCCACCGAGCGTGGCTGCCAGCGGCGATTCTGCGCCAGGTTCTGAGATGACCAGGTTTATCCTGAAGCGACTTGCGCTCCTGGTCCCACAGTTGATCCTAGTGGTCGTGGGAGCCTTCCTCTTGCTCAGGTTGCTGCCGGTCGATCCCGTCACGCAGCGTGTCGGCATCTTCGCGACGGAGGAGGGTCGTGCTGCAGTGAAGGAGGAGCTTGGTCTTGACGCGTCGCTCGGAAGTCAACTCGGAGACTTCCTCGGCGGCATCGTCCGGCTTGACTTCGGTGAGGCCTGGACCACCGGTGACCCCGTGTTCGAGGAAATAGCTCAGCGCTTTCCCATAACACTACAGCTAATCATTCTTGGCTTCATGGTAGCAATCGCTATAGCGATTCCTGTCGCCCTCTATGTCGCATCCAGACCGGTCGGAAAGGCGGATAAGGGAACGACCGTCTATGCCCTCTTTGCGGGTGCACAACCCGACTTCTGGTGGGGACTGTTCTTCGTCTACATTTTCTTCTTCATCTTAGGGTGGTTCCCAGCTCCTCTTGGACTTCTCGACATTCATCTTATTCCACCGAATGGTCCGACCAAGTTTGTGCTGATCGATAGCCTACTCGACTGGGATATAGAGGTATTCGTATCAGTGCTCAAGCACCTCGCTTTGCCTGTCATCACGCTCGCATTTGTCCTCACTGGACCGATTCTGAAGATCATGCGTCAGGCTGCGATGGACGTCCATGCTTCTGACTATCTGCTTTACGCCCAAGCCGGAGGATCACCTCGTCAGCTTCGGCGCCGCATCATCTTCCGCAACGCGCTTGCGCCGACGCTAACGGTGACGGGAATCCTCTTTGGTTTTGCTCTCGGAGGAGCCGTGATAATCGAGACGGTGTTTTCGTTGCAGGGGATGGGGCGCTACTCGTTGGATCGGACTCTCTCGGTGGACTTTCCGGCAATCCAAGCCGCAGTCAGCGTGATGGCCGCCTTCGTCCTGTTCATCTATCTCTTGCTCGACGTCATGTATGCGGTTCTCGACCCGCGCGTCCGCTACGGAGAGCCCGGATGAGCGTGGAGCCTGGCGAGTACGGGGCGGTCGGCGATGCGGCAGACATGGGCGGTGAGCGATCGGGTGACGCGCCGCTGCCGCCGGCAGGGATGGGAGCGCAGGTCAAGGAGTTGCTGCGCCGAAGTTGGTTGGTTCGGATCGGACTCTTTCTGGTGGCCGTCGCCGTTCTGCTCGCTATTGTGGGACCGTACCTGGCTCGGTTTCCACTCGAGGAAGCGACGCCGAATGCAAATCTGCCGCCGAGTACGACGTACTGGTTCGGGACGGATCCGAACGGGTTCGACGTCTTCTCTCGCGTGCTCGCTGCACCGCGCATCGATGTTGCGATCGCTCTGGTAGCCACGGCAATTGCCTTCTTTATCGGGTCGGCGATCGGCCTGCTAACGGGGTACTACCGGGGTTGGCCAGGCGAGTTCGTGATGCGGATCGCCGATCTGATTCAGTCGTTTCCGCTTTACGTGCTCGCGATCATCATTGTCGTGTTGACTGGGCGGAACTTCCAGAACATCGTGCTCGTGATCGCACTGCTCAACATTCCGATCTATGTGCGCCTCGTCCGAAGTCAGGTGTTGTCGTTGAGGGAGAGAACTTTCGTTGAGGCAGGGAAGGCAGCTGGTACCACGGACTTAAACATCGCCGTTCGGCACGTCCTACCGAATGGGCTGTCGCCTGCGCTCGCCCAGGTGCCGATCACCATCGGTTTTGCGATCTTGATCACGGCGGGCCTGTCGTTCATCGGAGCCGGAGTGCGGCCTCCGACGCCGGAGTGGGGCGTGATGGTTGCGAGTGGAGCGGAGAGCATCATCATCGGCGAGTGGTGGATATCGTTCTTCCCGGGAGTCGCGATCTCCCTGACCGTGTTCGGATTCGCTGTTGTCGGTGAGGCTCTGCGAGCCGTATTCCTGAGGGAAGTCTGATGCTGCTCTCGGTTCGTGGCCTCTCGGTGGAGTATCGGCAGGTTGGAAGCGCCAACCGGACGGTCACCGGTGCGAGTCTGGAGGTCCCCGCCGGTGAAGTCGTCGGTCTCGTGGGCGAGAGCGGCTGCGGGAAATCGACGCTCGCGCTCGCGGTGCTCGGCATGACTCGGCGCAGCGGTCAGATCGTCGGCGGCAGCGTCGAGTTCGAGGGTCAGAAGCTCTTCGACGTCTCGCAGGGATCGAGCCTGACCGAAGACGAGTGGCGTGCATACCGAGGGCGGGAGATTGGGCTCGTCGTCCAGCATCCACGTGGTGCCTTCAACCCCGTCAAGCGGATCGGCGAGCAGATCGACCGCCACTATCAGGTGCACTCCGGAGCATCCTCCGGGGAAGCTCGGCGCCGGACGCTGGAGCTGCTCGAACAGGTAGGGATCAACGATCCGCAGCGGCGGGTGAACTCGTTCCCGCACGAGCTGTCGGGAGGGATGGCACAGCGAGCGCTCATCGCTATGGCCCTCTCGCCATCGCCAAAGCTGCTAATCGCCGATGAGGCGACCACCGC
This sequence comes from Actinomycetes bacterium, assembly GCA_026708005.1. GTDB lineage: Bacteria > Actinomycetota > Thermoleophilia > Gaiellales > Gaiellaceae > JAPOVR01. The sequence continues at coordinate 83,638 of JAPOVR010000032.1, read as the reverse complement.
GCTCGATGTGACGATTCAGGAGCAGATACTCGACCTGCTCGACGAGTTGCGGCGGACACACAAGCTGGGCATGATCGTCGTGAGCCACGACATGGGGGTCGTGGCCAACTACTGCGACCGGGTCTACCTCATGAACGCCGGCGAGGTCGTCGAGCACGCGCCGGTGGAGCGGTTCTTTGAAGAGGTCGCGCATCCGGCCGCAATCGCGCTGCTCGCGGCTCAGGGGGTCGGTCACGACCACCGCGCGGTGAGGCTGCGCGGCCTCCCGGTCGATACGCGACGGGTGCCCCCGGGCTGTCGTCTCCACCTTCGCTGTCCCTTCGCGAGCTCGGATGCCGGGTGCTCGACAGTGCATCCCGAGCTGAGCAACTTCCACGATGGCCATCAGGTCCGCTGCCATCGCGCTGCAGACGTAACGGCCCTTGCGCAGGCTGCGCGTCCGCCAGCGGAAAGCGACGGAGGCACGGATGTCTAGCGGCGACGGCGACTCGCGAGTCGCTGGCGACCCGGCCGATCTCTTGCTGGCCGTGGACGGCCTGCAGAAGCACTTCCGGGTTCATGGGTCGAAGAGCGTTCTGCAAGCATGTAACAACGTCTCGTTCGAGGTCAGGCGTGGTGAGACGTTCGGCATCGTCGGTGAGAGCGGCAGCGGCAAGAGCACTCTGGGTCGGTGCGTCCTTCGCCTGCTCGAGCCGAGCGGCGGCCTGATCGAGTTTCAAGGGCATGAGCTTGGCGCGCTGTCGAAACGCGAGCTTCGGCTGCTGCGAAAGGACATGCAGATCGTCTATCAGGAACCGATGGAGTCACTCAATCCGCTCTGGCGGATCGGCAATCAGATAACCGAGCCCTTGCGGAACTTCACGAGCATGTCCAAGGCGGAGCGGCACGCGCGCGCCGTCGAGCTCCTCGGCTTCGTCGGGCTGCGCCCCGAGGTCGCCGACGCGCTTCCCGGAGCACTCTCAACCGGGATGCAGCAACGATGTTCCATCGCCCGGGCGATTGCCGCGGAGCCCAAGCTGATCGTGCTCGACGAGCCCACTTCCGCCCTACCACCCGAGACCGAGACCGACATCGTCACTTTGCTCGGTGACCTCCAGGAGCGGCTCGACCTTTCGTACATCTTCATCTCCCACGACCTCGCTCTGGTCCGAAGATTTTGCGATCGAGTCGCCGTCATGTACCTCGGCCAGGTCGTCGAGATCGCCGATCGCGACGAGCTGTTCGCTCGACCTCGCCACCCCTACACGCAGGGGCTCCTCGGTTCGACGTTGACGCCCAACCCGCGCGCGCGGGTTGGGCGCGGCGATCGACGCGTTCGTCTTGAGGGCGAGATACCGAGTCCGATCGACCTGCCCGAAGGCTGCTTTCTGGCCTCGCGCTGCCCGTTCGTGCTCGAGCGCTGCCAGAGCGAATTCCAGGAGCTTCGAGTGCTATCCGACCGCCATCAGACGCGCTGCTGGCGCGCCGCGGAAGGCGACCTCGAACTCGCTCCCGAAGACCAAGATGTCCCGGCAAGCTCGCGGGAGGAGGCTGGCTAAGTCACCTCGGACCGGCCTCGGTGAACAGCGCTGAACTGCGGTTACTTGCTGCTCTCCCGCGCGTCGGCCCAGTGATCGACCGCCGCGCAGATCGCCGTGAGCCCACCGTCGACACGCAGCTCGGAGCCGGTCAGGTATGAGGATTCGTCCGAGGCGAGAAAGAGCACCGCATCCGCAATCTCCTCCGGTTCGGCGACGCGCCGCATCGGGTGGCCTGCTGCAAGCTCCGTGCGAGCCGTCTGGAGCTCCTCCTCGGTCTCGAATGCGTGTCCTCGTAGACCCTCGAGCACATGCTGCTGCATCGGAGTCGCCACGGCGCCCGGGCACACGACATTGACGCGAATCCCATCTTTTGCGGTCTCGATTGCTGTTGCCTTCGTCAGCATCACGACGGCACTCTTAGCAGCACAATATGCCGCGGCATTCGCCAGGGCGAGGAAGCTCATCATCGAACCCACATTGATGATGCTCCCGCCCCGACGCTCACGCATACGCGGAACAGCGGCCCGACAGCCAAGGAACGTGCCGGTCAGGTTCACGTCGATGACCCGATGCCACTCCTCGATCGGCGTCTGCTCGATGGGTGTCATCTCGCCTTCGATCCCGGCATTGTTGAAGACGATCTCTAGACCACCCAGACGTTCGATGGCACGATCCATCATCTCGTCGACGCCCGCCGGATCCGTCACGTCGACCCGGAATGCCTCGGCTGTGCCGCCATCCTTGAGAATCGTGTCGGCGACACGATCTGCTCCGGCTCCATTCACATCCGCGACGAGAACCGACGCTCCCTCGCGCGCAAGAAGTACGGCTGTCGCTGCGCCGATTCCCCGGGCTCCTCCTGTGACAACTGCGGTCTTGCCAGCGAGCCGCATCGCGTCATCTCCTTTCCGATGGCAGGGCCATGACACGGTTGGCACGCGTCCGGCGTCCGCACCATACGCGAAACGGGCAGTATCTGATTGCTGGGCTGACGTCCCGCGACGGTTCGAGTCATCTTCTGGGCCGGCAACCGAAAGCGGGCCGCGGATCAGCAAGGGCCCGCCACGACGATCTGCCTTCAGGCCGCGAACGGGTGTGAGGTGCCGGCGTCACCCGTTGACGGCGATCAAGCTCGACACGGCGCCCATACAATCCCACGCAGCTCTGCGAGGAGCTGGTTGTCGCAGGGTTATAGAGAGAGACACGAGACAGAGGAGGCGCTGATGAGGTTCTCGGGGAAGGCAGTGATCGTCACCGGAGCTGGACGGGGGATTGCGAAGGGGATCGCACAGCGCTTCGCCGAGGAAGGCGCCGATGTCGTTGCCCTCGACGTCGATGCGGACGTGCTGGAGGAGACCACAGCCGAGTTTCAGGAAAGCGGCTGGGCTTTGGCAACGGTGGCTGGGGACGTCACGAAGCGTGAGGATGTGCAGAGCGCGGTCAGCGAGTGCGTCTCTCGCTTCGGCAAGCTCGACGTGATGGTGGCTGCAGCCGGTGTAATACATCTCGCGCACGTCCTCGAGATCGACGACCAGAGCTGGCAGCACGTCCTGGACGTCAACGTCAACGGGGTCTTCTACTGCACGCAGGAGGCTGCCCGAGTCATGGTGGCCAACGGCGGGGGCTCGATCATTGCGATCGCCTCGATCAACGCCCACTTTGCCGGCAACAACAACTCGAGCTACTGCGCGTCGAAAGGTGCCGTCGTGAGTTTTGTACGAGGAGCCGCCCTCGATCTCGGGCCGCAGGGGGTGCGCGTCAATGCGGTGAATCCCGGCCTGACGAATACTCGCATCGGCGGCATCGTGGTGGAGGATCCGGTCATGGGGCCGGCGTACCTCCAGGGAAATCCGATCAAGCGGTTCGCCGAGCCCGCCGACACGGCGAATGCCGTGCTCTTCCTGGCATCCGACGAAGCCTCGTACATGACCGGTTCGGAGGTCACGGTCGACGGAGGGTTCTCAACGGGCACCAGCTTCGTGCCTCAAGAGGCTCGCGCGTGAGGTGAACGCCGCCCTCAGTTGCCGTGTCGTCGAGATCACGGACGCGTACCCCATGTCGAGGCAACGCATACGATGTGGGAGCGGTCAGAGGGTCAGTCGAGCATCCTGCAGCGCCCACCGGCGTCAGGGCCACACGGCTCAGCGACTCTCGGCCCGTGATGTTAAAACCTGTGGATGTACGGAGAAGGCGGCACGGTCTCGCGTCGGATCGCCGGATAGCGCAGCGGCAGCCCGCGTACGCCTAGCTGCGTGATTGCAAGATTAAACCGGCTTACGTTGGCGACGACGAGCCGGTCGAGATCGTCACCGGCGAACACCACGTTGGTCGGAGTCGAGAGCATGGTGCCGCTGGGATCCTCAACGAGCAGCTCGACGACGCCATCCGGAGTGATGCGGTAGATGTGATTTGGCGAGTAACACGACACATAGAGCGATCCGTCGACATCCAGGGCGATTCCATCCGGAGCGCAGCCCCGGAGCTCCGTCACGATCTCACGCGCGCCTGCTGATCCATCAGCGAGAATCGGAATCCGCGAGACGAGTGGACGTCGCGACTCGACCACGTAGATTGCGTCACCGTCAGCGCCCAGGCAACAGCCATTCGTGTAGCAGTCGGGTTCTGTCGACCATATCGACGTCTCGCCGGTCGCCGAAATCCGAAAGAGTTTTCCGTCGTCTGGCCCCCAGTCGCCGGAGCTCGACACGTAGAGGTTCCCTGCATCGTCGAACGCTGGGTAGTTCGGTTGGTTTAGTGGTGCCTCATCGGTGCCCGACGAGTAGATCTCTAGTCCCCCCGTTGACGGCTCGAACAGGAACACCTTGTGGTGGTACAGGTCGCAGGCATAGACGCGCAGGTTTGCATCGAGCGCCAGACCAAGGACGAAGCATCTCGTCGTTCCGATCTGCTCGACTCGCCCGTCTAGCTTCGCCCGGTAGATCTGACCAGCCTCACCTCCAGCGTAGAGGTGGCCGTCTGGTCCCCACGTCACTCCCTCCGGATGGTCGAGGCCTTGAACGAGCATCGAGAACGTGTCCAACATGTCTCTCCCTCTCTCCGTTGTTCGATTGGTGCGCCCGTCGATGCGTCGTCGCCGCGAGAGGGCAGAACTCTACTGCTGGGATCGTCTCGTAAGCGAGGTACAAGGCTGGGAGAGCCTTGCTGCGGGTCTGCAACAGGCGCCTCCACCGGAGGTGGCCTCCGCGTCGATCACCACCGGCGCCCACGGTATCCGCTTCCGGCTCGAATGGTTCCGTGGCTTGAGTGAGTAGAAGGCTAGAGTGGCGTAGGGATGGACGAGATCGAAGATTTCGAAGAGTGCTACGAGCTGGGCTGGACGGACGGTCTCCCGGTGGTTCCCCCCACGAACGAGAGGGTGGAGCGAATGCTCGGCGAGCTCTCGAGCCGGCGCGATGAGGTCATTGCAGCGCTACCGCCGGCCGGGGGGATCGCCACCCGGGAGAAGATCGCGGCGAATGCCGTGATGGCTGGATGTCTTCCTGAGTACCTCCCGGTGGTCGAGGCGTCAGTTCGAGCAGTAGCGGACGAGGGCTTCTGGCTCGACGATATGGTGACGGCGGTCGATCCGATGGCTGCTCTCGTCCTCGTCAGCGGGCCGATCGCGCGGGCTCTTGAGATGAACGGCGATGCTGGAGCGCTCGGTTCGGGGAGCCGTGCGAACGCCACAATCGGCCGTGCGCTGAACCTCTGCCTGCGCAACATCGCCGGCGCTCGGCCGATACGACATTCTGACGAGCGTGCGCTGGACGGCTCGACGATCGGCCATCCGGGCAAGTACAGCTACTGCTACACGGAGAACGTCGACCTCTCGCCCTGGCCAGAGCTTCCGGTCGAGCGCGGCTTCGCCCCCGAAGACTCCACAGTCACGGTCTACGCAGCGGATGTTCCGCTCTGCATCGCCGACATGGGCCGAACGGAACCAGAGCTCATCCTCAGAACGATTGCGGAATCGGCAGCGATACCCGGCACGACGAACATCTTCTTTCGCCAGGATCTCTGGCTCGTGATGGCCCCGGAGCATGCCAACCTCATCTCGGACGCGGGTTGGTCGAAGGCAGACGTTCAGCAGTTCCTGTTCGAGCGCGCCTGCGTGCCACGCGAGCGGCTCTCAGAGCGAGGCCTCTTTGGGTTCATGGACGACGTGATGCCTCCGCCCTGGCAGGACGACGCGTACTCCGATGAGCCGATCTCGATCGTCGATGCGCCGGGGCGTGTCCTCATAACGGTCGCCGGCGCACCGTACGGAGGCTATACGGCGCTTTGCTTCGGCTTCGGAGAGATCGTCATCAAGAAGGTCGAGGAGTGAAAAGATCGCTTCGAGGAAAAGGCTGAGGTGACCATGAGTAGCATTAGCTCGCGTTACATCGATCCAGTGGCGGACGCGTACGAGACGAAGACCGCGGCCGAGCGCCCATCGTCGTTGTCAGAGGCGAAGCTCGGACTGGTGGACAGCATGCTGAACCCGGGAGCCATGTGGGGTCAGGGCATGCTCGACGCGGCAGCGGAGTTCTTAAGCCGCAAGCACAGGTCGCTGTCGTTCGCGCGGGTCGCCCGGCCGCCCCTGGGCGGACCCTCGCCCGCGCGCTGGGCGGCGGCCATGGCCGACCGGTACAGCGCGCTGGTGATAGCAGTCGGCGACTGAGCGACGTGCACGTCGCGCAGTGTGCGCGACATGGTGGCGGCGGAGGCCGAAGGCGTGCCGACGGTCATGCTGGTCACCGAGGTGCTCATCGACATGGCGAAGGGGACGGCTCGGGCCTGCGGGTTGCCGGACCTCGCGATCGTCACGATGAGCGAGAGCCTCTACGGCGCGTCGCGGGAGCAGATCGCAGGCGTCGCCGCCGCGTATTGCCCTGCTCTCGAGGCCGGCCTCCTGCACGATCCCCAGCCCCAGCCGGCTTGAGCGTTTCGCACCGGACAACCCGCCACCGAATCGAGCGGGCTCGGACAGCGTTGGGTCGTTCAGTCTTTGCCGCTGGCGGCGTGTGATTTACGGCGCTTCGCTTTTCTGAAGTGCCGACCGTGCATGACGCGTCCGTAGTGGTTGAACAACCGTCTCGCGTCGGGATCGTCGAAGGGGTACTCCGCCCCGATCTGTGTTGCTACGGCGAGCCCGCTGACGAAGCAGGTTTCCTGGCTGTTGATCAGCGTGTGGGCGCCGCAGTGCCAGGTCCGTCTCTTGCTCTGAACGAAGTGGAACAACGGAACGAGCCATGCGACATGGCGCACGTCGTGAACGATGTGCTGGAACCACCACCGTCCGATGACCTTCTCTGGATCGATCTCGCTGATCGGGTTGTAGGTCACCAGGCAAGGCCTGTCAGACCGGCTTGCCCATGGCTGCTGGTTGTGCATGATGTACGTGATCTCGTAGTTGTCCGGCCTGGCGCCGTACTGCTCGATGTAGGTGCTGCGCGTCTCTATCGGCTTCGTCTCGTTGTCCGGAAGGACCGAGGAGTCCCAGTGCACGACGGTATGGTTGTGGAGTTCGCTCTCGTACCGTATCGACGAGAGGATGTAGCGCTCTAGCAGTGTCGGCTTGTCGAGGATCATCAGCGTCTGGTTGGCGTTGCAGGCGAAGATCACCTCGTCGAACGTCTCCCGGGCGCCGTTCTCGAGCTCGACGACCACGCAGTCTTTGCTCCGGTACACTTTCCGCACGGGCCGGTTGAGGTAGATCCTGTCGCGAAAGTCGGCCGAGAGGTTCTCGTAGACGCGCCGTGTCCCCTGGTCCCACGTCTTCATGGGCGTGGCGGTCTCGATGTCGAAGAACTCGAGATATCTCGCAAACAGCGACGCGGGCATGTCGAAAACGTTCGTCGCCATCAGGAAGTTGACGAACATCGGCTTCAGGATCTTGTACCTGAACTCTCCGGAGAATCCTGCCAGGTTCAGCAGCGTCCCCATGCTCACGTAGTTGAACGGGTTCAGGGTGTTCAGGAACCTCGACTGGGAGCGACTCAGCCTGCCGAACCTGTGCAGGCATCCCAGGAGACGCTGGAACTTCACGATCTCGGCTTGCAGCCCGACCCTGGTTTCGGAGTCGAAATCGTGGGCGTACACACCGCCCTGGTAGCCCACGCTGTAACTGAACCTGGTGTCGACCAGCTCGATGCCGAACTTTTCCATCAGCAACAGGACGTGTGGATAGACCGACGGGATACAGGCGGTAACGGAGATATCGAAAGGAACCGAGCCGCCGCCTTCCTGAGGCATATCGGCCGTGACAGCGTTACCGCCGACCCGGCCCTGGGCCTCGAACAGCCGGAAGTCAAAACGATCCGGGTGATGGTGCAACGCCCACGCCGCCCCCAGCCCCGAGACGCCTCCGCCAACAATCGCCACCTGCCGCAGCGTCGCTCCTCCACCACCGGATGCCACAACACCTCATCCTAAACCGCCGCCGGCAAGCCAGCGACAAAACCCACCACCGACACGATCACCCTTGCCGCGTCGCCGGCCGAGCGCCGAGACACCGCAGCTCCCCGCGGCGCAAAGGGGTGAGGCTGCCACCCAGCCAGATCCAGACGATACGGTCGAGAGGGAAACGCGCTTTCTGCTACTCGCACGGAAAGACCTCACCGAAGAGGTCAGGCAGGTTCGTGCGCTCGAAGACCCTCATGCTCCCGATCACCAAGCGCTCGCTGATCTCCGAGCGTCAGCCGAGAAAAAGCTAGCCGAGACCAAGCGGAAGCTCAAAAGTCTGCTCGAAAACCGCGATCCGAATCGAGACCTCCCCAGCGGCTACCACATGGCAGAGGCCATCGGGTTCACATACCTCTACGACCTGATTTTTTGAGAGGGAAGCAAGGCTGCGCACTATTCGCTTCTCCGCACACTCCAAAGATATTTCGATGCCGAGATCCCTGCTGGGTATGACAGGCCGCCTGTGCTTCTGCACGACCCCAATCCGGAGGCGGCGGAAGACGCCCTCGCGTGGGCGCTCGTCGTCTATGCCAGTTTTGTGGAGCGAGTCGACTGTAAGATCCAGCTCGGTCCTGCGGCGGCAGCCAAGGAGCTGATCCCGCTGCTTTCGTCTTGGTTTTCGTCTCGAAGGAAGTCACGGAAGTAGCAAGGTTGCGGCGCGCCGACCGGGTCGGCAGGATGCCAAGGGCACTACCGTATGTATTGATCCGATCGAACTAGGATCTATCTTCTATCCTCGCTCCACGTTCGTACTCGTCTAGGAGGCACGGCGCGAGAACTGATTCGTCCTGACTCTCCAAGGACATGATGGCAGGACCGCCGCGCTCGTCATCGCCGTCGGCATACCCGGTCTCTGGAATGCAGCGCTTTGAGTCACGCCGCTGCCCATTCGACAGATAGCGTTTCTGCTTGCTCGAGCACGGTCTGTGCGGCTCGCTGTGGTCCGGGCTGGGTGCGCCCCACACTACCAACGGCTGGGCATAGCCCACTCCGCAACCGGTGCCCGGGGCCTCTCAGCCGCCCGCGTGTTCCCCAGCCTCGCTAGCAGGGGCCTCATCCGCCCCGACCGGGCGGCTTCTAGCCGCCGCGGAGCGCCGCCCTGGTCCTGTGCAGCATGAACCAGGCGGCCTCCGGGGACACACCGATATCCTAGCGCGGCCTCAGCGGCAAGAAACCCCTGGAGAGGCAATGTCCAGGCAGGTCGCGACGTGACCCACACCTGCGCCGACGACAGTACGTCGTCTGCTGCCACCCCCAACGCCCTGCAGAACTGCGCCACCGACTGCCCCTACGCCAAACCACCCTGCCCCGACACCAAAGTTCAGAGGAGCAGGTCACCTATAGATGCCTTCGACACTGACTCTGACCTGGACCCGGCTGGCGTGTTGTCGGTTGCCTGAGCTGGTGGGTTTGGGGGGATGGTTGTTCATGAGATTGAGGAGTTGGTCTTATGAGCGAGAGGAAAGATCGGCGTTTGCGGACACCCGGGCAGAAGGCCGAGATCGTGCTCGCCGGTCTTCGTGGCGACCGCAGCGTGCGCGATGCGTGTCGTGAGCACGAGGTCTCGGAGACGCTGTACTACGGGTGGCGTGACAAGCTCCTGGAGGGCGGCACGGAGGCGTTGCGCTCGTCGCGTGAGCGCGGCAGGGATCCGCGCGAGCAGGAGCTGAAAGACTCGAAGAAACGGATTGCGCAACTCGAGCGCTCGCTGGGCAAGAAGACGTACGAGCTGGAGGTTGCGGGGGAACTGTTGCGGGACTGGACGTGAGCGTCCGCGTGTCCAGAGCCCGTGCCGTGGTCGCTCAGGGGCGCCGACCGGCGGTGGTCGCGCGAGTGGCAGGCATCTCACGCCAGGCGATCTATCGCGTTCCCCGGCGCGGACCGATCGAGGCCGGCCCAGGAAGGGTCTCAGAGGCAGACGCGGCGATCGTGGAGATCGAACGCGAATCCGGCCGATGGGACGCGGATGGTCGCTGCGATCGCGTCTCGCGAGCTCGCTGAGCCGGTGAATCGCAAGCGGGTGCAACGGATCATGCACCAGCACCGACTCCTGCAACCGACCCGCTATCTTGGTCGGCGGCCCCGACCCGGTTTCTTCCAGGTCACCCGTCCCGAAGAGCTGTGGCATATGGATATGACCAAGCTCTGGACAGGCCAGCACGGCTGGGTGAACTTGCACGCGATCATCGACTGCTGCACGCGCGAGATCACCGCCTGGACACTCGACCATCGGGCTAGAACGACCGAAGCGATCGCCTGCCTCGAGAGCGCGCTCGAGACGCGAGCGATCGAGCCCGACCAGCTCACGCTTGGCACCGACAACGGCACCCAATTCACCTCCCGTGGCTTCCGCAAACACCTATCGAGCCGCGGGATCACCCACCGACGCGGCGGCTACCGCGACCCCGAATCCCAGGCCTTCATCGAGTCCTGGTTTGGCCACTTCAAGAAACGCTTGGCCTGGCGCGCCGAATGGGAAACCCTCGACCACACAAGGAGAGCCATCAACGACTACGTCACCGCCTACCACCACCGACCCCACTCAGGGATCGGCTACCAAACACCCACCGAACTCGCCGCCACCTGGCGAGAAAGCCTAAACACCCGAACAACCTAAACCGACAACCACACGCGGGTCCAGGTCAGCCGGGTCTTCACTCTCAGCTCGTTCTCCTGCTCGGCAAACGCGTCAAGCATTTCTCGTGACGCTGGACTGGCCGGTCGTCAAGGCAGTCCTTGAGCGGGTCGGTGTGTCTGTCTGCCACCACTTCTTCTCCGGTCGGACTGTCTGCGAACACAACGAACACTCTCGCGGACTTGTTAGGACAGCGAACGTGAACAGGACGGTCCAGCAGACGGGAGTTGCGACAGGCCCCCGCTATGACAGGCCAGCTTCCGCATGGCAAGCAGGACGCCGCCGAGGCCGCAGACCAACCCCGCCCACCGAAGAACGCCGAACCTTCCTAAGCAGTCGCAGTCAGCCGCGCGATCGCGTTCAGCATGATCTCGGCCGCGGCGGCCGCGTCGGCGGGGTTGGCCAGCTCATCGGGAGAGTGGCTGATCCCGTCCTTGCAGGGCACGAAGACCATCGCGCTCGGAACGTGTGGGGCGACGTGTTGCGTATCGTGGCCGCCGCCCGAGGACATGAGCCGGAAGGGATGGCCGCTGGCCGCGGCGGCCTCTTCAAGCGCGCCGACGACGCCCTCGTCCATGCCCGTTGCCTGAGTCAGGTCTTGCATCTCCACGTCGAGTGTCAGCTTGCGCGCCTCGGCGGCCTGCTCGGTAAAGGCAACGATGTCAGCGACGACGGCGCGGTAGACCGACTCGTCGATGCTGCGGATGTCGAGCCCGAGGCGAGCCTCTCCGGGGATGACGTTGTGCAGCCCAGGCTGAAACTCGCCAACGCCTGCGGTTCCGACTGTCGGGATGCTCTGAGCGTTGGCCAGCTTCTCGAGCTCGACGACTGTCTCGGCGGCGGCGAGCCCCGCATCGGCCCGGTAGCCCATCGGCGTGCCGCCGGCGTGATCGGCGCGGCCGTGGAACGTGAGGTCAACCCAGGTGATGCCGACGATCGCGGTAACGATGCCGACCTGCTGCCGCTCGTCCTGCAGCACGCGGCCCTGCTCGATGTGAAGCTCGATCCAGCCGACGAGCCCGTCGAGCCCCTCGGCGCATTCGCGCCAGCGCGCGGGCTCCAAGCCCGCCTCGGTGGCGTGGTCCCAGAACGAGCGCCCGTCGTCGAGCGCCCGGAAGTTTTCGCGGAGGTCCTCGTCGGTGACCTGCTGCGTCATGATGCGGCTGCCGAGAACCCCCTGGCCGAACCCGGAGGACTCCTCCTCGAGGAACGAGATGAGCTGGAGCGGCAGGTTGAGGCCGAGCTCGGTGCTGATCCGGCAGATCTCGAGCGCGGTGACGACGCCGAGCGTGCCGTCGTAGCGACCGCCGTTGCGGTTGGAGTCGCAGTGCGATCCCACGCCGAACGCGGGTTCGCCCTTTGGGCGATTCCGCGCGATCAGGTTGCCGACCGGGTCGAGCGATACGTCGAATCCGGCAGCCTTGAGCTCGCGGGTGAAGTAGTCGAGCGTGTTCCGATACTCGGGGATGTAGGCGTAACGCCTGATCGCGTCGTCCGAGCCTGTGTAGGCGGGCCCGCTGAGCGTCTCGATGTCGTGCTCGATACGGGCGGCGCTCATCGCCAGGTCGATCGTGATCCTCTCAGCGGCCATCCGTCTTCTTCGTCTCGCCCGAGGTAACCCTATACCGGCGCCTATACCGGCGGGCGTGTCGGGTGAACGCCTCACGCGAAGTACCCTCGGCTGCGGCCGCACGCGGGCGAAGAGCTGCTGCTTGCCGAGGCTCGCGGTGTCCCGGGCGAGACCGGCCGCGCCGGCGAGCGCAGCCCAGGCCCAACCCCGTTAGTAGCGATAGTCCTCGGGCTTGTAGGGTCCCTGCCTCTCCACGCCGATGTAGGTCGCCTGCTCGTCAGTCAGCTCAGTGAGCTCGGCGTCGAGCTTCTTGAGCTGGAGCCGAGCGACCTTTTCGTCGAGGTGCTTGGGGAGGACGTAGACCCCGACGGGGTACTCCTCCGGGTTCCGGTGCAGCTCGATCTGCGCGATCACCTGGTTGGCGAACGAGGAGCTCATCACGTACGACGGGTGGCCGGTGGCGCAACCGAGGTTGACCAGGCGGCCCTCAGCGAGCAGGATGATGCGCTTGCCGTCGGGAAACACGACGTGGTCGACCTGCGGCTTGATGTTCTCCCACCGGTAGCCGCGCAGCGATGCCACGTCGATCTCGTTGTCGAAGTGGCCGATGTTGCAGACGATTGCCTCATTCTTCATTCGCGTCATGTGATCGTGGGTGAGGACATTGTAGTTCCCCGTCGCGGTGACGAAGATGTCGCCCTCGCTTGCTGCGGAGTCGAGGGTGACGACACGAAAGCCCTCCATCGCGGCTTGCAGGGCGCAGATCGGGTCGATCTCGGTTATCCAGACCTGCGCCGAGAGCGAGCGCAATGCTTGGGCACAGCCCTTGCCGACGTCGCCGTAGCCGGACACGACCGCGATCTTGCCGGCGATCATCACGTCTGTTGCCCGCTTGATGCCGTCGATCAGCGACTCGCGACAGCCGTAGAGGTTGTCGAACTTGCTCTTTGTCACCGAGTCGTTGACGTTGATGGCAGGAAAGGCAAGCGTGCCATCCTTCGCCATCTGGGTGAGGCGCTTCACCCCGGTCGTCGTCTCTTCCGTGACGCCCCTGACCTGAGCTGCCCGTGTTGAGTACCAGGTCGGATCGCCAGCGAGCGTTTGCCTGATCGAGGCGAACACGATGGTCTCTTCCTCGCTGGTCGGATTCTCGATCGCCGCCGGGTCGCTCTCGGCCTGAGCACCGAGGTGCAGGAGGAGGGTGGCGTCGCCGCCGTCGTCGAGGATGAGGTTTGCGTGCTCACCGTCGGGCCACTCGAACAGCCGGTGCGTGTAGTCCCAGTACTCCTCGAGCGTCTCGCTCTTGACTGCGAATACTGGTGTACCGCTCGCGGCGATTGCTGCGGCAGCGTGATCCTGGGTCGAGAAGATGTTGCACGAGGCCCATCGCACCCTCGCTCCGAGCGCCTGCAGTGTCTCGATCAAGACGGCGGTCTGGATCGTCATGTGCAGCGAACCTGCGATGCGTGCGCCGGCGAGCGGTTTGGAGTCCTCGTAATCCTCACGGAGTGCCATCAGGCCGGGCATCTCGGTCTCGGCAATCGAGATCTCCTTGCGGCCCCAGTCGGCGAGGCCGAGGTCGGCAACGATGTAGTCGGGCTTGGTCTCTTCAATCGATATGGCGCCCAATATCAGGCCTCCTTTCGCGGAAGAATCTCACGAGCGCTGTTCTCTTCGATCCGGCTGGGCCGGGCGCTCCGAGCCTGGCGCAGGCCTAACACCCGCGTCGCAACGCTCCTCGAAGCCTCGAGTGACTATAGCGACGCCCGGTGGTGGCCGTCCGGCGCTGCTTCGAGGCTCGGCGATCCATGAAGCCGTGCTCTGCCCACAGTGCCGATGGCGCGCCGACAGCCGACGTGTTTGTCTGGAGCCGGTAACGACTCGACAGAGAGCTCCGGTCTGCGTCATCAATGGTCTCGTCCATTAACCATGGGTTGGTTGAGTACGGGAGGAGCGGAGTGAGGAAGACGGTCAAGGAGCTCGTGGCAGAGGCGAACGCCGAGGTGCGCTCGCTCTCGGTCGAGGAGGCGTTGCCGCTTGCCGGAGACGCCGACGTGCAGATCGTCGACGTTCGCGACATTCGCGAGCGCCAGCGCGACGGCTTCATCCCGGGGTCTTACCACGCCCCTCGCGGCATGCTCGAGTTCTGGGTCGACCCCGAGAGCCCCTACTACAAAGAGGTCCTCGGCTCCGGGAAGCACTTCGTGCTGCACTGCGCGAGCGGTTGGCGCTCGGCGCTTGCGACCAAGACGCTTCAGGACATGGGCCTCGAGCGGGTCAGCCATATCGCAGAGGGGTTCGGTGGCTGGCTGGAGGCCGGTGGCCCGGTGAGCAAGACCGCGGACGGGCGCGAGCCCCGCGACGGGTAGGTCGGCCCGGTCAGCGTCGATCGCGCCTGAGATGGAGGGCCCCGACGGTCGGCCCGCCGCTCGATCGCCCGGCACCATGACAGGGGCGCCGCGGGTGATCATGACAGGGGCGCCGCGGGTGAGGTGGTCATCCGCTGTATCTAGCTTCACCACTGTCCGTTTGAGCCAGTAGGTTGCCGGCCGTGCGCCTGATCGTCGCTCGCTGCGAGGTGCGGTACACCGGTCGGCTGTCCGCAGTGCTGTCGGAGGCGCTGCGCCTGCTTGTCTTCAAGTCGGACGGCTCGGTGATGGTGCACGCCGACAGCGGCGGCTACAAGCCGCTGAACTGGATGACGCCCCCGACCGCGATCGACGTCGAGGGGAGCCCGATCGAGCGCATCGTGGTTCGCAAGCTCAAGGGCGACGAGCAGCTCGAGATCGACGTCGCAGAGGTTCTGAGCGATGTCGAGCATGAGATGGCGGAGGCCGCCGGGCTCCAGAAGGAGGGCGTCGAGGCCCATCTCCAGGAGGCGCTGGCGGCAGCGCCGTGGCACTGTGCCGAAGGGCTTCGCCTCGTGCGCCGGGAGTGGCCAACCGACATCGGTCCCGTCGACCTCATGTGCCGCGACCAGGACAGCCGGTGGGTTGCCGTCGAGGTGAAACGCATTGGGACGATCGACGCCGTCGAGCAGCTGACCCGCTATCTGGAGCGTCTTCGGATCGACCCTGAGCTTGCAGGGTGCCGCGGAGTGCTCGCTGCGTCCCTCGTCAAGCCCCAGGCGCGAGCGCTCGCGGAGTCGCGAGAGATCGGGTGGGTCGAAGTCGATCTCGCCGTTCTGAACGGCGATGCCGAGCCCGCCCTCACGCTCTTCTGACCGGCGGCGGCAAGCGTCTGCGATCCCTGCGCTGCGCTATCGTTGAAGCGCGCGGTGGCCGTAGCTCAGCTGGTAGAGCCCCGGGTTGTGGTCCCGGTGGTCGCGGGTTCGAATCCCGTCGGTCACCCTCGCGAGATCCCGCACAGCATCTCGCTGCGCGATCGCCGGCGGTGTAGGCCGCGTCTGTGCTAGCCGTGGCGGGGTCGAGGGCGTTGCGGTGAGTACGGCACGTCCGAAGCCCGTGCTGGGCTGTGGCTGCGGGTCTTGGTTGGCAACCCGCAGCAGCAGCTCGATCAGCAGTCCACCGATCCGTCGCTCCGGCGTGAGCTCGCCGAGCGCGTGTTTGCCCTCCCCGAGGTCAGCGAGGAGCCGAGCAGGATCTCGGTTCTGGGCGCCCGAGCGCAGGTGCTGAGTGAGGCGGCGGCAGTTGGCCCGCCGGAGGCGCTCCTGATCGGGCGCGAGTTTGCGCATCTCCATCCCGAGCGTGACCAGAGCCTGCATCTGAGCCTTCCCGAGGAGGAGGCAGACGCCGCGATCGAGTCAGGGTGGGCTGAGCTCCATCCCTGGTCGCGCGAGGGGCGCATTCCGCCAACCCGGCTGCTCGTCTGCGCGCCGCGCGATCGGGGAGAGCTTGAGGTTGTGCACAGCCTCGTCCTGGACTCCTACTGCTTCGCCAGTTCGCCGCCGGTATCGGTGTAGTTGGGCAAGCCAGCGCGTTGCCCTGTAGGGGTGCTTCTGTCACGGCGGCTCGCCTCGGGGGGGCGTGGGGCTGTCGCCGCGGGAGGTCGAGCGGCACGCGGGTGCCTGTCCCCTCGCGGCTCGCGCCGCGGGGCTGTCTGCGGGGCTGTGTGGCTCTCGCGCCGAGGGGTTGAGCGGGGAGGGGGCGTGGGGGTGCCAGGGCGTGCCGTCGTGGCCGGCAGCGGAGGCCGTTTTGAACGTTGTGAAGAGACAGCCCGCCTCCCGCCCACTACCCGGGAGAGGGTAGCCCACAAAAGCGCGTAGGTGTAGCCCACAAAAGCGCGTAGGTTTGTCACGGGTTGTCACAGAAATGCGACGGAAATGCACCACTTCTGCAGGGCCGAGTGCCCTACTGACGGCGCGTCTAGGTGACACAACTCTGCCGTTGTTTCCTGCAGGGCCCCCGCAGGGAGGCGCGCGGATCGGCCCGGAGCGGTCGCATTGGCAGAGCGGGCTGGCTTCTGCGCGCGACTGTGCGCGCTCGTTAGGTGTGGGTCAGCGTGGAGTGGCTGGGCGGGAGCCGGCCGGGCAATCGCCGGCGATCGTTGCCGGCCGGCTGCGCGGCGTCCCGGCAGCTGTTCCTGCCCTGGCACGTCAGCCGGCGAAGGGCGCCCGCGCCCGCTCCCGCCGGCCGCTGTGCGAGGTGGCCTCGCGGGCGTCTGTCCACGCGACGGTCTGCGCGCATGAGGGCGTGGTATCGTGCGTGCCCCGGCGCCTGCGGCCGCTGGCGCCGGTGGGACGGACTGCACGATGGCTGGGCCACTCGCGACCGTACGGATACTCGAGCTGGCGGGAATCGGCCCCGCACCTTTTGCCGGGATGGTCCTCGCGGATCTCGGTGCGGACGTGCTTCGTATTGACCGGCCGGCCTCCTTCGATCCGAATCCCGAGGGGCCTTCGCGCGATCTGCTGGGGCGGGGCAAGCGCTCGGCGGTCGTCGATCTGAAGAACACCGAGGGCGTTCTCACGATGCTCGGCCTCGTTGAGCGCGCGGAGGCGCTGATCGAGGGGTTCCGGCCCGGCGTGACCGAGAGGCTTGGCGTTGGCCCGGGCGAGTGTCTGGCGCGCAACCCGCGGCTCGTCTACGGCCGTATGACGGGCTGGGGCCAGGAGGGCCCCTATGCCCATGCCGCGGGCCACGACATCAACTACATCGCGCTTGCCGGTGTCCTCTACGGGATTGGCGAGCGGGGGGGGGCGCCCGTGCCGCCGCTGAACCTCATCGGCGACTTCGGTGGCGGCGGCATGCTGCTTGCCCTCGGGGTTGTGTGCGCGCTGCTCGAGGCTGGCCGCTCAGGGCAGGGTCAGGTCGTTGACGCTGCCATGGTCGATGGGTCGGCGCTCCTCTCGACGCTCATCTACGCATGGCGGGAAGACGGTTCTTGGGTCGACGAGCGCGGGAGCAACCGGCTGGACGGCGGCGCGCCGTTCTACGGCGTGTACGAGACGGCCGACGGCCGGTTCATCTCGATTGGCGCGCTTGAGCCGCAGTTCTACGCCGAGCTTGTTCGCCTCACAGGTGTCGAGGAGATCTCGGAGGCCGAGCGCTGGGATCGGTCGAGCTGGCCTGGGATGCGGGAGCGCTTCGCGGAGCTCATCCGGACGAGGACACGCCAGGAGTGGTGCGACGTGCTCGAGCGCTCGGACGCGTGCTTCGCGCCGGTGCTTTCGATGGCCGAGGCCCCAGACCACCCGCAGAACGCGGCCCGCACGACGTTCGTGGAGGTGGAGGGGCTCGTTCAACCAGGGCCTGCACCGCGCTTCAGCCGCACGCCTGGCGCCGTCGGCCGCCCGCCGCCCTATGCCGGCCAGCAGACCGACGAGGCGCTTGCCGACTGGGGTCTCGACGAGGGCGAGATCGCCCGGCTCAGAGCCGCCGGGGCTATCACCTGACGCTGCCGAAGGAGCCGCCCATGCGTCACGCCAGGGCCGCCCTGTCAGCCTGAGCCGGGGAACGGCGTCCGGATGACACCGCCTGGGCGCGCGCCGGTGACGCGGCCGTCGCGCACGACCGCCTGCCCGGCGACCCAGACGCCGGCCAGCCCGCGCGGGCTCTGCGCTGGCTCGTCGAACGTCGCCTCGTCCCTGAACTGGGTCGGATCGAGCAGCGCCAGGTCGGCGCGCTTCCCCGGCGCGATGCGCCCGCGGTCGGGGAGGCCGATGCGGTCGGCGGCGCGGGCGGTGAGCCGCGCGACGGCCTCCTCGACCGGCACGAGACCGTCTTGGATCGCGTAGCGGCCGAGGAAGCGCGGCGTCGTGGCGTAGAGGCGAGGGTGGGGCTTGGCGCCGAAGATCGCGTCTGAGCCAACGAGCTGGAGCGGGTGCGCCGCGATCTTCCGCACCGCCTCGTCGGTTGCGTAGTGGGAGATCATTGTCATGTCGAGCTCGCTCTCGAGCAGCAGGTCGAACGCTGCGGTGTAGCCTTCGACGCCGCGCTCCAGGGCGATCTGCGAGAGCGTGCGCCCGACCACGCCGTCGTTGGGCGGTGCCGCGTTGGCGATCACGACCCGATCGGGGCCGAGGCTCGCGTAGATGCCCTCGAACTCGGGCGTCTCGACCTGCATGTCCTCGGCCATGCGAGCCCGGGCGTCCCGGTCGCGCAGGCGCGCGAGCGTGCCCGAGGCGCCCCCTTCCTGAGCCCACGGCGGCAGGAGCGCGGCGAGCACGGTGCTGCCGGCTCCCCACGGGTACTGGTCGAAGCTGATCGAGAGCTCCGCGCTTGCCTCCTCGAGCAGCTTGAGCATGCCGTCGATCAGCGCCTCGTCCGTTCGCGACTTGAGGTGCGACACGTGCAGCGGAGCGACGGAGCGGCGCGCGACATCGATCATCTCGGCTAGCCCATCCAGAACGGCGATTCCCTCGTTGCGGATGTGAGGCACGAGCGGTGCCCCGAACGCCGCGGCCTCCTCCGCGAGCGCGACCAGCTCGTCTGTCTCGGCGTATGTCCCAGGGAGGTAGATGAGCCCGAACGAGAGCGCGCGCGCGCCGTTCTCGAGGCCGATCCGAACCTCCTTGCGCATCGCCGCGAGCTCGGTCGCGGTGGGTGCCCGGCGATCGCCGCCCATCACCCGATCGCGAACGGAGTTGTGCCCGATCGACGGGACCAGCGTGAGAGCGGGCCGCGTTCCCTCGAGCCAGTCGAGGTACTCGTCGAACGTCGACCACGACCACTGCTCGGGGCCTGCGCCTTCGAGGCCTCGGAGATAGGCCTGCCGCTCGCCGCGCCGATCGGCGGCGACCGGAGCCGGCGCGAGCCCGTCCGGCCCGATCAGCTCGGTGGTATAGCCCTGCAGGATCTTCGGCGTGAGCAGCGGATCATCGTGGGTTCGCAGCGCCGAGTGGGCGTGCATGTCGATGAAGCCCGGGCAGAGGATCAACCCCTCGCCGTCGACAACCTCGGCCGCCTCCGTCTGCGGCAGGGCCGCATCGACTGACGTGATCGAACCGCCCGCGACCGCGACGTCCGCTCGCCGCGGCGCCCCCTCGCCTGGGTAGACCGTCGCGTTTCGGAAGATGAGATCTGCGCTCACGGCACGAACCTCGTCGAGCGTGGCCGGATCCTGTCGGCCACGGCGGTCGATAGCACGCACGTTAACGATGCTGTGAGCCGCCGCGTCAGGCGCGCTGTGCAAGGCGGTGCGTCGGCAGTGTTCACGTCCGCGAGCTCGGGCTCATCCATCTGCTCGCCAATGCCGGGGCGGGGCTTGCCGGTGCGGGCTGTGCGCTCACCGTCCGTCGGGGCCGGCTAGCTCGCGGTCTGGCCGCCGTCGACAGGGACGATCGCGCCCGTCATGAACGGCGGCGCGTCGAGGAGGAGCCATACCGCGGCCTGCGCGACCTCGGCCGGGGAGCCCAGGCGGCCCAGCGGCACCGCGCTCTCGAGGGTGCGCTGTGCCTCCGCGCGGTCAGGTGAGATCCCCTCGGCGCCCTCCCAGAGCATCGCCGTGTCCATCGAGCCCGGGCAGAGCGCGTTCACCTGCACCCCGTGCTCGGCGTACTCGACGGCGGCGGCTCGCGTGAGGCCGATGACCGCGTGCTTGGCCGCGGTGTATCCAGACAGGTTGCGCCAGCCGCTGATGCCCGCGATCGACGACGTGTTCACGATCCTGCCGCGCGTCCTATTCAGATGAGGTAACCCGTACTTCATTGCGAGCCAGATGCCGTGGACGTTGACCGACAGGACACGTGCGAAGGCGTCTTCCGTGTACTCTTCGATCGGCACCGCCGGCCCGAGAATCGCCGCGTTGTTGAAGAGCGCGTCGAGGCGGCCGAAGCGTCGCACGGCCTCGTCGATGAATCCCCGCACCTCCCGCGGCTGTGAGACATCGGCCTCGTAGGTCCCGAGCGCAGCTGGCTCCGCCACCGTCGCAGACAACGCATCGAGCTGCTGTGCGTTCACGTCAACTGCGAGCACGCGCACCCCCCGAGAGGCCAGCAGGCGCACGGTCTCGCCTCCGAGCCCGCCGGCGGCTCCGGTAACGACGACAGCGGGCGCATCGACCGTGCTGGACACCCGTGCATCCTCGCGTAGGCAGGGCGTTGGATGCAAGCCCGGCTTCCTCGGTGGGCAGTTCCGGGTCTCGGCGCGGGCGCCCGCTCGCGGAGATCGTCTAGGCTCACCGCGCATGCGACGAGGAGGCGACTGTGGGCGCTGACGTTCCGTTGCGCGACATGCCCGGTCTCGACGGTTCCTCGCTCTGGCAGCGGCTCGAGCGAGTGGCCGACCTTGGCAATCGGTTTGGCGGCACCCCCGGCGAGCAGCGTTGTCGCGATCTCGTGCAGGCGGAGTTCGATGCCGCCGGGCTTGCGAACGTTCGGGCGGAGGCGTTTCCGTTCCTCGGGTACGCGCCCGAGAGCACAACCTGCGCGGTGCTCGGGGAGGAGATGGTGCTCCCGTCCGCCCCGCTTCAATACAGCGCGGAGGGGGTTGCGGAGGGCGAGGCCGTGTACCTCGGATCCTGCGGGCCCGCTGAGATGGCAGCGGCAGAGGGACGCGGAGTCAGCCTGCGCGGCAAGGTGGTGGTTGGACACGCGTCGTTTGCCTGGCTCGTCGCGCCGGCGCTTGCCGAGAAAGGCATTGCAGCTCTCGTCAACATCAGCGAGGCAGCCGACGGCCTGCTCGGCCACTTCCCGGCAGCGTTCTACCCGCGCGGCCTTGAGCCGCCATGGGAGGGGCGCGTGCAACCGCTGCCGGGCGTGACGATCGAGCGAGAGGCTGCACGACGACTCCTGAGCCTGCTCAGCCTCGGCCCGGTGAGGCTGCGCGTGGAGCATCGGGGTCGTTATGCCGAGCAGAGCTCGGCGAACGTGATCGGGGAGATCCCCAGCACCGAGCTTGCCCGCGAGCGGGTTGTGATCGGCGCGCACTACGACACGCAGGCTGAGGGGCCCGGCGCGGCCGACAACGCCACCGGCGTCGCCACCCTGCTGGAGCTGGCGGAGCGCTGGCGCGCGCTGGAGCCTCGCCGCACGATCGTGCTCTGCGCGTTCGGCATCGAGGAACTTGCGGCCTGGGGCTCCTACCACTACTGCCGGGCTCACGAGGACGAGCTCACGCTGACCCGGGGCATGGTGAACCTCGACGCGCTCGGGCTGCCGGCTCCGGGCACGCGGGTCATCGTCGCGGATAATGAGATGACGCCCTACGCAGCGGAGAGCGCGGCGCTCACCGGGTACGAGCCTGAGGGAACCATCGACGCGAGCCTCTACGCGTGGGGCGATCACAACCCGTTCATCGATGCCGGTGTGCCGGCCGCCTGGATCTGGCGGTACCCGCCGCAGCACCCGTACTACCACACCGCCGGCGACGTGCTGCGCTACGTCGACGCCGCTCGCATGCTCGACGTTGCGACCGCTTCCGCCTACCTGACCTACCGCCTCGCGAACGAGCCCGAGGTGGCGCTGGGGCGCTCGCGTCCGGCGCAGCGCTTCGTGGATCTGCGCCCAGCCTAGGCGTGAACTGACTCCGAGTTCTCCCGAGACGTGGGGAGCAGGGCGCCTCACCTGGTGGGATCAATCTCCGCGCAGACTCTACCGAGACGTGGGGGAGCAGAGAGCCGTCTTTGAGAGCGGACGCCATCCTCTGGTGTCGAATCGGGCGGCGTCGAGCGGCATCTCTCTGCCTGAGTTCCTGCAGCCTGGGTTTCTGCAGCCGCCGCAGGGCCGACGGCCTGCGCGCAGACCACGCCGCCGCAAAGGGCAGGCCGCCACGGCGACACGTCACAGTGGCGCCAGGCCGCCACGCACGCCAGGGCGCCGTGCACGCCGAGCCGCAAGAGAGAACAGCCCACCCCCCACCCGGGGGGAGGTAGCGGGGCAGGTCGCACAACTTTCGCGCAACTAACTTTCGCGCAACTGGTTACAAGAGAGTCACGAGACAGTGTCGACTCTCCCGGCCAACGCAGAGCAGCCGGAAGCTCGCCGGTTGTGCCATCTGCTTAGGCCGCGCCGTCAGGCCCGAGATGCCTGCCAGTTACGCCATCCGCCAAGGCCGTGCCGCGTGCCTGCTCGTCGCGCTGCCCAGCCATGCCGCCTGCCCAAGCCACGCTGTCCGACCTGTCCGTTTGCCTAGCTCCTTTGTCATGCCCAAGCCGCGCTGCCAGGAACCGCTGACCCATACGCCGGCAGCCCCAGGATCGGCCCGGCCCCCGCCACGACAAGGCAGAGGCTAGCTCGGCTGAACCTCCCGCACGACCGCATGGCACGCGCCTCAGCCGCCCGCGCCCCCGCGCCATGGGGTTCTGTCGCAGAGGGTCGCCCCGAGCTCACACCTCGTCGCGGCTACCTGCGCCGCGACATCCAGTGCAGCCACCCGCGCCACTGCACGGCGCCTGTCGCAGCTGCCCGCGCACCGCGAAACTGCTAGAACCACGCCGATTGGTCCGCCCAGACTCACCGAATCCTACCGCAAGACTGAGCATCCAAACATCCGAGCCTTCGCAAGCGAGCAGCATGCTGAGTACTCATCACTCGGACGGAGACAGGGGGGCATGGTGGAGCCGGCTCCCTCGCGTACTTCGAGACCTCAGCGCACCGCCTCGAGAGCCGTCGGCGCACGGGGCTGCTGACGCTTCCCGCGCCTCCGCCCGCGAGGAGCGAGGTGGGCCTTAGCTGACAGCTCGGGACCAAACGTCGGGTGCACCGGCGCGGGCGGCGAGGATACGGGAAGATTGCCCTCAGTGGGAACACTGATTGACCTCAAGCACAACGGCGTCCCCGGGGTGATCGGAGCGTACGTGCTGGACGGTCCGGAGCCTGCGATTGTGGACTGCGGCCCGGCGAGCTGCGCCGATGCGCTCGAGTCGGGTCTTGAGCAGCTTGGCCTCACGCTCGCAGGGGTCGCGCACATCCTCCTCACCCATATCCACCCCGACCACGCCGGCGGAGCCGGCGAACTGGTACGTCGGCAGCCGGCACTGACGGTGCACGTCCATGAGGTCGGGGCTCCCCACCTCGTCGAGCCTTCCCGGCTGACGCAGAGCGCCCGGCGCCTGTACGGCGAGTGGCTGACGGCACTCTTCGGCGACATCGATCCCGTGCCTGAGGAGAACGTCCGCCTGCTCGGTGAGCGTGTGCTTGATCTCGCTGTCGTGGCTGCGCCCGGCCACGCCCGGCATCAGGTCGCGTTTCTCGACGACGATGGCGTCTGCTATCCGGGTGACGCTGCCGGTGTGATGTTGAGGCGCGATTGCTTCGTCTATCCGGCGGCGGCTCCGCCCGAGATTTCGATGCCCGAGTGGCTTGACACCGTGGACAGACTCCAGCGTCTGGCTCCCAGCAGCCTCAGGCTCACCCACTTCGCTGAGGTGACCGCCGTTGCACCACACCTCGAGCGTGTCCGTGAGCGGCTTGAGATCTGGGCGGCTCGGGTCGAGCAGGGCATGTCGGAGGGAGCGTTCGTCGCGGCGGCGCAGGCAGAGCTCGAGCGGGAGGCATCTCCCGCGGTTACGGCGCTCTTCACAGTGGTGCCTTTCCCGACGTTCGCGCACTCCTACGCGGGGATCCGGCGGTACTTCGACAAGCAGCGAGAGGGTGCGACGCGCGATCAGCGCCGCGGGGCTCGCTCGAGCGCATAGGATCGAGCGGCCACGAAGGAGGTCTGGATGGGATACGTCGTCACCGCGAAGTGGACAGCACGGCCGGGTGAGGAGGAGGCGGTCGCTGCGGCGATCGCGAAGCTCGTGGGCCCCGCGCGCAAGGAGCCGGGGAACGTCGTCTACCAGCCTCACCGGGATCCGGAGGATCCGCGGGTCTTCTTCTTCTACGAAGAATTCGCTGGCGCCGATGCCTATCAGGCCCATCTTGACTCTGCTCACATGCAGGAGTACGGCTTCGGTGAGGCGATTCCGAGGCTCGAGAGTCGCGAGCGCGCGTTCTTCGAGACGTGGGAACCCTCCGACAGCTAGCGGGCTGAAGGCTCGCTCGCGGCGCTCCGGATGAGGCTCCTCCCGCATGGCGTTTGCCCTGCTTTGCCGTCGATCGAAGGGGTTGGGCGGCAGGCGCGTGCGCGGCTTAGCTCAGTGGCTTGACCCCATAGGCTCCTATGTTCACGCCAGCCCTCGGCCAGCCGCCTAGGGCCGCGTGGACGTGAAGCGCTCTGCGATCACGCTGCCGATCGCGCTCCTTGCGAGCGCGCTTGCCCTGCGCCCGCAGGTGATCGGCGTCGGTCCGCTCATTCCCGAGATCCAGGTAGACCTCGACATCTCCCACACGGAGGCCGGACTCCTGGGCACGCTCCCAGTGCTGTGCATGGGCCTGTTTGCACCGCCTGCCCCCTACCTGCTCGGGCGGCTCGGGACGCGGTGGGCGATCACCTTGTGTCTTGGCCTGATCGCGGTGTTCGGCCTCGCGCGGGTGCTCGTGCCGGCTCCGGCAGCGGTGATTGCCCTCACGGTTGGGGTCGGGGTCGGCATGGGCTTGGCTGGGGCGCTCATGCCGATCGCGACCAAGGAGGCAGCTCGCCCACAGGCCGGCCTTCGGAACCGGGATCTACTCTTTGGGGATCCAGCTCGGCGCTGCTCTCGCGGCAAGTCTCGCCGTTCCGGTTGCGGCAGTTGCCTGGGGGTGGCGCGGCGCGCTCGTGACGTTCTCTGTCTCAACGGTCGTCCTCACCGTCGTCTGGGTGACGCTCGGCGGGCAGGAGAGCGACCGTGAACCCGTGCTAGTGCGGCCGCCACGCCTACCCTGGCGCAGCGGCCTGGCCTGGCTCCTCCTCGGGATCCTCTTCCTCATGGCGGTGCTCTCCTACGGCTTCACCTCATGGATCGCCGACGCCTACGTCGAGAGCGGCTGGAGCGAGGGGCGCGCCGGCTGGCTGGTCGCGGTCACGACCTTGACGGCGGTGCCGGCCACCGGGTTCTCCGCGTGGCTCGGCGACAGCCTTGGGTCACGGCGTCTCTACCTCGTTGTCGGCAGCGCGCTCGCCTTCGTCGCGGTCGTCGGGGTGCTCGTGCTGCCCGGCGCAGGGTTCGGTTGGGCGGTCGACTTCGGCATCTCGGCAGGCGTGATGTTCCCTGCGCTCATGATCCTGCCGCTGACGTGGCCGACAACCCGGCCAGCATCGGTGCTGTCGCGGCGATGATGCTCGGGGCGGGCTTCACGCTCGGCGCCTTGGGTCCGCTCATCCTGGGCGCTGTGCGCGACCTCTCTGGAGACTTCACCGGTTCGCTTCGGCTGCTGGCTGGTCTCATTGCTCTCGTCAGGGTGATGTGCATCGCGTTCTCGCCTGAGCGACTGCGCCGCGGCGTGCGCACTGAGGCCTCCCGCTCTGAGATCTAAGCACGTCTTGCGAGTAGGTCGCCCTGTGGCCGGGGTGTTGCGTCGAGCGGGTCGGGGAGGACCAGTTTATGGCTGCGCGATGGCACAGGGCCCCCGCACGCCGGGAACCGTGTGGACCACACCGATACCGAGGGCTGCGCCGCGGCAGGGGCACCGCGCGCCGGGAGCCGGAAATGTGCCGATGGGCGGTCGACCTGTCGAGCCCTGCGCAAGGGCGGCGCTCGCCTGGATCGCCACGAGAGGAACTGGGGTTCCTTCGGGGTGATGCCGGATGCCATCAACACGGGGTAGCGCTCACCAGAGTCACCACAAGGGCAGGTCACCCCAAGAGTTCCATCCACCCGGCCGACAGCCCAGCAATGCGGCGCGGCTGGGCCCACGTCCGGCACAGAGTTGACCCAGTTTCGTGACACTCTTGTGACAGGTCGCACGAAAGCCGTGCGCTTTTCTCGGCTACCCTCCCACGGGTGGTGGGGGGGCGGGCTGCCCTTTGCGGCGGTCTGGACGGCGTCGCACGACGCGGTGCCTGGGCGGGATCGTGCTGCGCGGCACCTGGGCGGGATCGTGCTGCGCAGCGCCGCGGGGGGGCCTTGCGCGGCGCGGACACACCATGGCGCGCCGTCGAGCGCTGCGCGGCACCTTCTCACCACGGAACAGGCTGCCAACGGGCCGGCCACGCCAAGCACGCCTTAGGGGCGTCCCCTGAGGGGCACCTCCGAGCGCCACGAGCGCTCGCGCATACCTCTCCGCATCCTGGTAGCCAAGATCGGCACCTCCGAGCGCCCGCGGGAGCTCGTTTGGCGCAACTCTCTTGCCCCATGCTGTCTCCGGCGCCGCCAATTCCCCTGAGGGGGCGCCGCCTCACGCTCGCTGGCGGGCTCGGCTCGCGCAGCCCACGACAGCCACGCCCACCTTCGCTGGCCGCCGCCGTCGCGGAAGTGCTCAAACCCTTGCGGAGTGCCCGGATCGAGCATCCCCACTGGTTCTCGGCCAGGTAGACGGCGATGACCTCCGTCTTGGTGGAGTGCCCAGACCGAGCATCCCCGTTGGGTTCCAAGCTAGCGGCGAGCGCGAAAGTGCTCGACGGTCGCGCGCACAGCGGCCGCGAGCGGCGTGATCTCGAGGGGACCGACCGCGCGCTCGAAGCCACCCATGGCGAGGTCGCCGGGGAGGGGCAGTGGGGTGTCGTCGATCGTGATGAGCTGCTCAGCCTCTGGCTCCAGCTCGATGAGAACGGCGATCACGTGCCGCATGTCGGCCAGCGTGCCGGGGACGTTGTAGGCGCCTGCACCGGTGCCGGCGGCGCGGCACGCAGCGATAAAGGCCCGCGCCACGTCAGCCGTGTAGTTGAACACGAGTTTGCCCCCGTAGGGAATGTGGAACGCCTCCCCGCGCACCGCAGCCGCCATCGCCAGCGTCGGGGCCGAGGTCACGCCCTGATCGCGGCCAGGGCCGTAGACGTTGTATGGACGCAGCCCGATGCTCGCGACTCCGTAGTCCTGCCAGTAGATGCGTGCGGTGCTCTCGTTGGCCTGTTTGTAGACCCCGTACAGGGTGCTCGGGTGGGGCATATGCTCCTCATCGGCTGCGGCAACCTCGACATCATCCGAGCCGTACTTCCCAGCCGAGCTCGCGTAGACGACGCCGCGCACCTGGTTGCTGCACTCGCGGACGCTCTCGAAGACGTTGACTGTTCCGACAACGTTCACCTGTGCTCCACGGATCGGGTCGTCGCGACAGAACGGGATCTGGAGGGCCGCGAGGTGCACGACGTGCGTGATCCCGTGCTCCTCGAGCGCGCGGGAGAGCTCATCCTTGTTGGTGATGTCGCCGCGGACGACCGTGAACGCCGCTGCTGCCTCCTTGCCGGCGATCTCGCGGAAGCGGCGTGGCTCTGTGTCGAGGTCGAAACCGACTGCCGGCGTCCCCTCGGCGAGCAGATCCTGCATGACCCACGCCCCGATACACCCTGACGAGCCGGTAACGAGAAAGCGCTCGTCGCCCACGAGCAGCGGACGCCGGCTAGTAGGTTGCGCGGCCGCCGGAGATGTCGAAGCACGCGCCGGTGGCGAACGACACCTGGTCGCTCGCGAGGTAGAGCACGAGCGTGGCGACCTCCTCGGGCTGACCCACGCGTCGCATCGGAATTCGCTGGACCATGTAGTCGACGTTCTCAGGCGTCAGCTGGTCGAGGAGCGACGTGTGGATGACGGCGGGAGCAACCGAGTTGACGAGCACTCCCGTCTCGGCGAGGTCCTTGCCGATCGACTTCGTCATGCCGATGACCGCTGCCTTGCTCGTGGAGTAGGCCGCCATCTGTGGGTTACCCTCCTTGCCAGCGATCGAGGCCATGTTCACGATGCGGCCGTAGCCCCGCTGCACCATGCCGGGGATGACAGCGCGGTTGCTGTAGAAGACGCCGTCGCAGTTGACGGCGAGCACACGGCGCCACTCATCGTCGGTGACCTCGTCCGTGCGCAGCGAGCTGCCGCCGATGCCTGCGCAGCACACGAGGATGTCGAGGCTCCCAAGTTCCTGCTCGATGCGCGCAACGGCGGCGTTGACCTCGGCGGAGCGCGTGACGTCGCCTGCCACTGCGATCGATCCCTCGCCACATGCCCTCGCTGCCGCTTCGGTGGCCTCAGCATCGAGGTCGAAGGCGGCAATGCGTGCTCCGGCGTTCGCAAGCGCGATCGCGCAGGCCAAGCCAATGCCGTTGGCGGCGCCGGTGACCATCGCGACACGGCCCGTGAGGTCGGGTGCTCCAGCGGTGGCTGCCATGTCGGCCAGCGAGTCTAGATGATCGATGCCGATCGCTCACAGAGCCCGTGCCAGCCCAGCGCGGCCACGCGCAGGCCGTCGCAGGGATCCCGACCGTTGCAGAGCCTGTGCGCCCTGGCGAGACGGTGGCTGAAGCGGCCGTCGAGACCGGGTCGCAGCTATCCCAAGCGTCGCAGAGCCAGTGCGCGGTCTTGGCCGACGTCGCCTTGGAGCTAGCCAGCGGGGCCTGGAGGTCGTAGACTCTCGGCATGGCTACTACAGAAGCATCCATAGAGTTTGAAGGGCTCGGCTTGGCCGACGGGGATCTCCTCCGCTTCCAGGCCTACGTGAACGGCGAGTGGATCGACGCCGACTCGGGCGAGACCATGGCCGTCACGAATCCCGCGACGGGCGCCTGGGTCGGCGAAGTCCCGGTGCTCGGCGTGGCCGAGACGCGGCGCGCGATCAAAGCTGCCGACGCAGCGCTGCCGGCTTGGCGCTCGCTCGTTGCGAAGGAGCGCGCTGGGGTTCTCCGCCGGTTCCACGATCTGATGATGGAACACCAAGACGACCTGGCGATCATCCTCACCAGCGAGCAGGGCAAGCCGCTGGCGGAGGCCCGAGGCGAGATCGCCTACGCGGCCTCGTTCCTCGAGTGGTTCGGCGAGGAGGCCAAGCGGGTCTACGGGGACACGATTCCGCAGCACCAGCCCGACAAGCGCATCCTCGTGTTGAAGCAGCCGATCGGTGTGTGCGGTGGCATCACGCCCTGGAACTTCCCCTCGGCCATGCTGACACGCAAGGCCGCGCCGGCCCTGGCAGCTGGCTGTACGTTCGTGCTCAAGCCGGCGAGCCAGACACCGCTCTCAGCGCTCGCCCTGTGCGAGCTCGCCGAGCGAGCCGGCATGCCTCCTGGAGTGCTGTCTGTCGTGACGGGCCGCTCGACGGTCATCGGCGGCGAGCTCACGTCGAACCCGACCGTCCGCAAGCTTGGCTTCACGGGCTCCACCGAGATCGGGAAGCTGCTGATGGCGCAGTGCGCGGGCACCGTCAAGAAGATCTCGCTCGAGCTCGGCGGCAACGCCCCGTTCATGGTCTTCGACGACGCCGACATCGACGCGGCAGTCGAAGGGGCAATCATCTGTAAGTTCCGCAACACGGGCCAGACCTGCGTCTGCGCTAACCGTCTCCTCGTGGAGGACTCGGTGTACGACGAGTTTGCCGAGAAGCTCGCCAAGGCGGTGTCGAACCTGCGCGTTGCTCCTGGTCTCGAGGATGGGTCGCAGATCGGGCCGCTCATCGACGAGCCCGCCTTCGACAAGGTCAAGAGCCACGTCGCGAACGCGATGGAGAGCGGGGCCGAGCTGCTCGTGGGCGGAGAGCCGCACGACCTCGGCGGCACGTTCTTCCAGCCAACGGTGCTGACCGAGGTGAGCCTTGACATGAACGTCTCCCGCGAGGAGACGTTCGGCCCGGTCGCCGGCCTGATCCGGTTCTCGAGCGAGGAGGAGGCCATCGAGCTTGCCAACAACACCGAGTTCGGGCTCGCGTCGTACTTCTACGCGCGCGATCTCGGACGCGTGTGGCGTGTGTCCGAGGGGCTCGAGAGCGGGATCGTCGGTGTGAACACCGGCATCATCTCGACCGAGGTTGCGCCGTTCGGTGGGGTCAAGGAGTCCGGCATCGGCCGCGAGGGGTCGAAGTACGGAATCGACGACTGGATCGAGATCAAGTACGTCTGTGTCGGGGGCATCTAGCCGGAAGGCGCCCGCGGCGCCGTGAGCGCACGCACCGGCGGTCAGCTTCTGGTTGACCGGCTCGTCGCTCACGGCGTCGACACGATCTTCTGCGTTCCGGGCGAGAGCTATCTCGCCGCGCTCGACGCACTCCATGATGCGCCGATCACGCTCATCACAACCCGGCACGAGGCGGGTGCGGCCACCATGGCGGAGGCCTACGGAAAGCTGACCGGCCGCCCGGGTGTGTGCTTCGTCACGCGCGGCCCAGGTGCGACCCATGCCTCTGTCGGCGTGCACACAGCGCGCCAGGACTCGACCCCAATGGTGCTGCTCGTCGGGCAGGTCGAGTACGTCCACCGCGGCCGTGAGGCCTTCCAGGAGGTCGACTTCGAGGAGATGTTTCGGCCGCTCGCCAAGTGGGTGGGGGAGGCCGCTGCCGCTGCCCACGTGCCTCGGCTCCTCGACGAGGCGTTCGTTGCTGCGAGCTCTGGCCGCCGCGGACCGGCTGTCATGAGCCTGCCGGAGGACGTCCTCTACGCGACGACGCAGGCTGAGCCGGGCAGCCTGCCCGCGTGGCCTGACCCAGCTGCTCCGTCAGCCGAGGATCTCGCCGCGACGAGAAGCTTGCTGGCCGCTGCCTCGCGTCCGCTCGCGCTGATCGGCGGCGGAGGTTGGACGGAGGAGGCCGGGGGAGACGTCATCGCCTGGGCCGAGGCGAATCGGGTTCCCCTGATCACGTCGTTCCGTCGCCAGGACTACGTCGATAACACGTCTCGAGCCTACTGTGGGTACGCGGGCGTTGGCGTCGACCCTGCCGTGGCATCCCGCCTGCGCGGCGCGGACTGGCTGCTCGCGCTCGGAGCGCGCCTCGACGACCCGACGACGTCCGGCTACACGCTCGTCGAGGCGCCCGAGCCGTCGCAGACGCTCGTTCACGTGCACTCAGATCCGGCCGAGCTTGGCCGGGTATTCAGGGTGGATGTCGGAATCGTCTCGGACTCGCCCGAGTTCACACGGGCCCTTGCCAAGCTGGAGCCCGTCGAGAGCTCGGGGTGGGCCCAGTGGGCGGACGAAGCACGAAAGGACTGGCTCGCCGGCCTGACCACGCCGCCAGCGCCCGGTCGGATCGATCTCGGCGTCGTCGTGCGGTGGCTTGCCGACAGGCTGCCCGACGACAGCGTGATTGCGAACGGGGCGGGGAACTTCGCGATCTGGCCGAACAGGCTGTACACGTTCAAGCGGTTTCGCACGCAGCTCGCTCCAACTAGTGGCGCGATGGGCTACGGGCTCCCGGCCGCGTTGGCCGCAAAGCTCGTTCGGCCCGAGAGCGTCGTCGTGTGCTTCGCCGGTGATGGGGATTTCCTGATGAGCGGTCAGGAGCTCGCGACGGCGATGCGCTACGGGTTGCCGGTGATCGTGCTCGTGATCAACAACGGGATGCTCGGCACGATCCGGATGCACCAAGAACGCGCCTATCCCGGACGTGTGGTTGGCACCGATCTGACGAACCCGGACTTCGCAGCCTACGCGCACGCGTTCGGGGCGCGCGGCGAGGCTATCGAGAGCACCGATCAGTTCGAGCCCGCGTTCGAGCGCGCGCTCGCGGCAGACGTCCCGACCGTGCTCGACCTGCGGGTCGATCCCGAAGCGTTGACTCTGCGCCAGAGCCTCTCGGCCGTTCGTGAGGCCGCGCGGGCCAGCGCCGGCCGCTAGCTGTCCCTGGCGGTCCATCGCTGGTCCCTGCCCAGCTTTGGAAGCCTGCGCCATGCCGTGGTCAATGCACCGTGGGGCGGGTGGCGCACCGCCGTGCAGCGCGCCGCCGCACAAGTATGGCAACGCGCTGCGGGGACACTGCGCGGGGACATCGTGGCGCGATTGCGGCCGAATGGCACGTCGGGCACGTCGGTGCGAGGCTGGCGCAGTTTCGTGACGGTTTGTGACAATCGTGCGAAAGCCGTGCGCCTTTCTGGGCTACCCTCCCCCGGGTGGTGGTGGGGGGCGGGTTGTCTCTGATGGCGGCCCAGCGTGGCGACTCCGCGGCCCTGCATGGCGACTCCGCGGCGCGATAGCGTCGCCTGGGCGCCGCCTGCGTCCAGGACGCGGCATGGCCCCTCGGCCTTGGGATGACTGGGCAGCTCGGCGTCTACCCGACCGGGTCACCCACCAGGCCCCGGTGCCGCCGCGAAGCGCCACGGGTCGGCCCGTCCCCTGCCCTCGGCGATACCCCCACGCAGAACCGGCAACCGAGCCACCGCCAGCGGTCAGAAGAGAGGCGCCCAGGCCGAACAGCCTGACCGGGGTCATAGCCAAGCGGAGGTCGACAGCTAGGCGGAGTAGCTTCCCGAGGCGGTCTCGCCGCCGCGGCCCGTCCAGTTGGTGTGGAAGAACTCGCCCCGAGGCCTGTCGAGACGCTCGTAGGTGTGCGCTCCGAAGAAGTCGCGCTGTGCCTGGATGATGTTCGCGGGCAGCCTGTCGCTTCGATACCCGTCGTAGAAGGCGAGTGCCGAGGAGTACGCGGGGGCCGGGATGCCGAGCTCGATCGCCTGCGCGACAGCACGCCGCCACCCCGCCTGAGCGTGGCTGATCTCATCGCGGAAGTAGGGGGCGAGCAGGAGGTTCTCGAGGTCGGTGTCCTCGTCGAAGGCCTCCTTGATCTTGCCCAGGAAGGCCGAGCGGATGATGCAGCCGCCCCGCCACATGAGCGCGATCGCCCCGTAGTCGAGGTTCCAGCCAAACTCGGCGGCGGCCTGGCGAAACAGCATGAAGCCCTGCGCGTACGCGACGATCTTCGATGCGTAGAGAGCATCGCGAACGTCGCGCATAAAGGCAGCTGGATCCCCGGTGAACGCCGCGCCGGGGGCCGCGAGCTGCGCGGAGGCGCGCACCCGTTCCTCCTTCAAGGCAGAGAGGATGCGGGCGTACACGGCCTCGGCGACGAGCGTGACCGGCATGCCCAGGTCGAGCGAGGAGACGGCGGTCCACTTGCCGGTTCCCTTCTGGCCGGCGGCGTCAAGGATCTTCTCGACGAGCGGCTCCCCTGTCTCGTCGCGGAAGGCCATGATGTCACGGGTGATTGCAATCAGATACGAGTCGAGCTTGCCCTCGTTCCACTCGGCAAAGACGTCATGGAGCTCGTCGTGCGACAGGCCGAGCACATCGCGGAGCAGCTGGTAGGCCTCGGCGATGAGCTGCATGTCGCCGTATTCGATGCCGTTGTGGACCATCTTCACGTAGTGGCCTGCTCCGTCAGCGCCGACCCAGTCGCAGCACGGTGAGCTGTCTTCGACCTTTGCTGCGATCGCCTGGAAGATCTCCTTGATATGCGGCCATGCCCGCTCGTCTCCACCGGGCATCAGGGACGGGCCGTGCCGCGCTCCTTCCTCGCCACCCGAGACGCCTGAGCCCACGAACAGGATGTCCTGCTCGCCTAGCTCAGCGGCCCGTCGGATCGAGTCCTCGTAGTTCGAGTTGCCGCCGTCGATCACGATGTCACCCGGCTCGAGGTGCGGGAGAACCTGCACGATCGTCTGATCGACGGCGCTGCCGGCGCGCACGAGCAGCATGACCCTCCTCGGCCTCTTGAGCGCGCCTGCCAGCGAGGCGAGGTCGCGGTAGCCACGGACGCTCGTCCCGGCTGCCGGCCCGGCGATGAACTCATCGGTCTTCTCGGCGGTGCGGTTGTAGACCGCGACGGCGTAGCCGTGGTCGTCCATGTTCAGTACGAGGTTCTGGCCCATCACCGCCAACCCGATCAGGCCGATATCGGCCGAAGCTCGGTTCATGGCCACGCTGTGCGGCGGCGGTCACGCATGGCTCGGTGGCATCGCATAGACGCCGTCTTGGATCGTGTCGGGGTCGGCTGGGGGTGCGCGCTCGGCCTCCGCGAGGCCCTCGGCCACCTCATCGCTCACGCGTGCGTGGAGCTCGTCGAGCTCAGACTGCGGCACCCCGTCGAGCTCGAGGCGCTTCCTCAGACGCTTGATCGGGTCGCGGCGGTTGGCGAAGTGGTCCAGCAGCTCGGACGGAACGTAGCTAGCGTCGTCGTGTGCTGCGTGCCCGTGCATCCGCAGCGAAAAGGCCTCGACGGCGTGGGGCCCGTCGCCGTCTCGCGCTCGCCGGACGGCCTCGCCGATCGCTGCGTACGCGGCGATCGCATCGGTGCCATCCACGCGCTGACAGGGGATGCTCCAGCCGCCCTCGATGCGCTCGGCGATGTTGGTGTTCACCATTTCGCGTCCGGTCGGCGTGGAGTAGGCGTACTGGTTGTTCTGGATCACGAAGACGGCGGGGACGTCGA
Source organism: Actinomycetes bacterium (assembly GCA_026708005.1). Taxonomy (GTDB): domain Bacteria; phylum Actinomycetota; class Thermoleophilia; order Gaiellales; family Gaiellaceae; genus JAPOVR01. The sequence continues at coordinate 48,932 of JAPOVR010000032.1, read as the reverse complement.
GAACGCCTGCGAGGTTCATCCCTTCGTGGACGTCGCCTGTGCACATTGCGCCGTCGCCCCAGAAGGTCAGCGCAACGCGCGGCTCGCCTCGGCGCTTGAAGGCAAGCGCCGCGCCCACGCTCACGGGGCAGAGCACGCCGAGCATCGAGACGAGTGGGAACACGCCTCGCGCCGGCATGCCGAAGTGCATGTTGCCGTCGCGGCCCCGGGTTGGCCCGGTGGCTCGTGCGAGGAAGTTTCGAAAGACGTCGGCGACGGTGACGCCGCGCGCGAAGTGGCAGGACAGCTCGCGGTTGAGCGGTGCGACGACGTCATCCGGCCCCAGGCAGAGGCCGGCGGCGGCGCCGACGGCCTCCTGGCCGCGGCCGGTGTAGTAGCTTCCCGGAATTCGGCCCTGCCGGTACAGCAGCATGGCGCGATCCTCGGTCAGGCGCTGGAGGAGACCCAGCTGCAGCAGCTCCAACTGCGTCTCGCGTGGGATCGCAGGTGCCTCCACGCAGGGGATGACCCCGCTGCCGGGCGGGTCCGGCTCGCGCCATTGAGTCTCGGATGCGGGTTCGGTGCTCACGCGAGCTCAGTAGGAGAGGAGGTCGTCGAGGGCAGCTGTTAGGGAGTCGACACTCGGGAGGTAGGCGTCCTCGAGCTCAGGCGCGAACGGCACCGGCGTGTCGACCGGGGCGTGCAGCTTTGCTGGAGCATCGAGCAGCTCGAAGGCGTGCTGCGAGATGAGCGACATGACGACGCCGGCCGCACCGGTCGAGCGAGCGGCCTCCTGCAGCACCAGCACGCGCGACGTCTTGTCGATCGAGCTCAGCACGGCTTCCTCGTCGAACGGCCAGAGCGTTCGCAGGTCGACCACCTCGACTGAGCTGCCGTTCCCGTTTGTCGCCGCGGTTGCCGTGCGGGCGAGGTCAACGCCGGCTCCGTACGTGACGATCGTCGCGTCGCTGCCCGCCTGCACGACCCGCGCCTTGCCAATCGGTGTCCGCGTGGCCGGGGTCGGTCTGCTGCCCTTGAGGCGTCGGTAGAGGCCCTTGTGCTCGAAGTAGATGACCGGATCGTCGTCGTCGATCGACGAGCGTAGGAGACCGTAGGCGTCCTCGACGGTGCCTGGCGCGACGACCTTGAGGCCTGCAACCCCAACGAACCATCCCTCAGGGCACGACGCGTGGAACGGGCCGCCGCGAATTCCGCCTCCGAACGGCGCGCGGATGACGACGGGAAACCGGATGCCAGAACGCCAGTGCGTCTTGGCTCCAACGCTGACAATCGGATCGAACGCGCAGGAGATGAAGTCGGCGAACTGGAGCTCGACGATTGGCCGTTCACCCATCCAGGCCGCACCGAGGGCCGCTCCCACGAAGCCCTCTTCAGAGATCGGTGTGTCGATGATCCTGTCGGTGCCAAATGTCTCGGCGAGCCCTTTCGTCGCGCCGAAGGGACCGCCGAAGTGACCGATGTCCTCTCCGAGCATGAAAACCCGCTCGTCCTCGTGCATCGCGTCTTCGAGCGCCGCGCGGATCGCTTCCAGGTAGGTGATTTCGCTCATGCGATCGCCACCTTATCGAGCGCTTGCGTGCTCGCGGGAGGGGTGTGCGTGTCGAGGTGCCGCCGTGGGACGCTAGGCCGCCAGGCCGCCATCGACGAGGAGCCAGGTGCCGGTGATGTACGAGGCCTCGTCGGAGAGCAGGAACAGACCCGGTGCCGTGATCTCGTCCATCTCTGGCAGGCGGCCCATCGCCACGCGGTCGAGCACCTCGAGACGCAGGCGTTCGGTCTCGAGGAACGCTCGGCTGAGCTCTGTCACGACGTAGCCGGGGCACAGCGCGTTGACGCGAACGCCCCGGTCGGCCCACTCACGGGCCACCGTGCGCGTGAAGTGGATGATCCCCGCCTTCGTTGCGCCGTAGGCGGTCAGGCGCTCGAGCGAGAAGAAGGCGGTTGTGCTCGAGATGTTCAGGACCGCGCCCTTCGTCTCGAGGAGGGCTGGCGCACATGCCTGCGTGACCCGGAAGGTGCCGTTCAGGTTGACGTCGACGATTCGATCCCAGGCGGCCAGCTCGTGCTTCTCGACGCGCGCGCGGTGGTCGGACAGCCCTGCGCTGTTGACGAGGATCGCGGGGGGCCCGAGCGCGTCGGTGACCTCGGCGACGGCACGCTCACAGGACGCGCCGTCCGTGACGTCGAGCTCGACGGGGATCGCCTCGCCGCCGGCCTCGCGGATGTGCGCGGCCGTCTCCTCGCGCTGGCTCGCGGTGCGCGCCGCGACCGCGACGCGGCCGCCTTCAGCGCCAAGCCCTCTCGCCAGCGCCTGGCCGATTCCTCGTCCACCGCCCGTGACCAGGCATACGCGGCCGTCGAAACGCTGTCTCGTTGACACCGAGCTCCTCCGAAGGGGTTCCGTGCGGGGGATAACCTAGATGATCGATACCACGGGCTCGGCGGCGGAGTCGGTTTCGGGAGAGCGGTTGGAAGAGAGCGGTTGGCTTACGTGCTCTTGCGGTGGACGCCTCGGGGCGCCGTGTGCTCTCACCGACAGGTCGCGGAAGCGTCTAGCCTTGGTCAGCCGGTTCTTCGACACCAACCGAGGAGGCCCCTGGTGAGCTCAGCAGGCGGGCGCGTCCTTCGCAGCGCCGAGCAGTACCTCGCGGGACTGCGCGACGATCGTGAGGTCTACTACCGCGGCGAGCGGGTTGAGGATGTCACCACCCATGCGGAGCTTGGCATCGTTTCCCGCCACGCAGCTCTCGACTTCGAGTTCGCCGAGCACCCGGAGAACAGCGGCCTGGCGGTGACGGACGGCCACTCCACCTACTACGCGATTCCACGGAGGACAGCCGACCTGCGGCGGCGCTCGTCGCTGATCGAGTCGGCGACAGCACTCGGCCGAACGCTCGTCCTGCTCGTGAAGGAGATCGGCACCGACGCGCTGTTCGCATTGCACCGGGTCGCACATGGCACGCCCTATCACGAGAACGTCAGGTCGTTCTACGAGCGCTGCCGTGACGGCGACCTCGCGCTTGCGGTGGCCCAGACGGATGTGAAGGGGGACCGTGCGAAGGGGCCGAGCGGCCAGGCAGATCCCGATCACTACGTCCGCGTTGTCGAGCGACGCGGGGACGGGGTCGTGGTGCGTGGCGCCAAGGTCCATACGTCGTACACGCCGAACGTCGATGAGCTGATCGTGATCCCGACCCGCGCGCTTGCGGAGGGTGAGGAGGACTGGGCGATTGGCTTCGCTCTACCCCTCGCGACGCCGGGCCTGAAGCTCTTCTGCTCCGACTTCCTGGCTTCCGACAATGACCCGTGGACGCGGCCGATCTCGTCGAGCCACAAGATGGTCGAGACCCTGACCGTGTTCGATGACGTGTTCGTCCCGATCGAACGGATCTTCCTCGACGGCGACACGCGCAGGGCAGGCGAGTTGGCGCTGACGTTTGTCGAGTACCACCGGTTCACGGCGGTCTCCTACAAGCTGCCGCTTGTCGATGCGCTCGTCGGGCTCGCGGCGTTGCTCGCCGAGGCCAACGGCATTGCGCGCGCCTCGCACGTTCGCGACAAGCTCGTAGCGCTGATTGGCTACGCCGAGACCGTGCGCGGGCTCACCCACCTTGCTGCTGACCGTGCCCTGGTGGATGAGGCAACCGGGATCGCCTATCCCGATCCGATGACCACGAACCTCGCGAAGTGGACGTTTGCCCGCGACTACCACGACGCGGTCGAGCACGTGATCGACATCGCCGGCGGTCTGCTCGTGACCGGACCGGCCGGGGCGGACTGGCGCTCGGAGACGGTGCGGCCATACCTCGAGAAGTACTTCGCCGCGGCCAAGCCGGCGGACGAGCGGCTCGCGCTGATGAACGTCGCAAGCGACCTGCTCGCCCGTGAGTACGCGGGCTACCAGAGCGTGCTCGCCGTGCACGCCGAGGGTTCTCTCGAAGCCGAGAAGCTGATGATCTACCGCTCGTACGATCCGACCCACGCCGTCGCCTACGCCCGCGAGCTCGCCGGGCTCGGCTAGCAGGGCCCCCGCGGCGTCGGGCTGGCTGCGTGCCGAGCCGCTCGCCGCAGCATGCCGCTCGCCACAGCATGCGTAGACCGGCCAGTCCGCGCTGCGCGCGGCTGGCGCCGACGAGCGTCTGGCACGGGCGGGCGGGCCGCGTAACATCCACACGGACAGCGGCCTCCCGTGCTGCGGTGGCCGCTCGTGCCAGGGGAGCGCAAGGGTTGCCCTTCTCTGCGCGTTGCGGCCGGTCAGCGCGGTTGAGTAGGCGGAGTAGTTGGGGGTCGTGTCGGTAGAAGTGGTGTAATGGGTTCGCGGTGGTCGGGGGTAGTGCGGCCACCGTGGGTTTCAGACTCGTCGGTTGACCTGCAAGTCGACTGACGAGGGGGAGCGCCGCGATGGCCGAAGGGCAGAGCATGACGAGCAGCGGGGTCGTCGCTGAGAGGGTGGTGGACGAGCACGCCGATTTCGTGCACGAGGCGGTCGCGGTGGTCGCTGCGGAGTTGATGGAGGCGGGGATCGCAGCCGAGATCGGCGCCGGCAGGGGCGAGGTGAGCCCGGGCGAGTCACGCACAGAAACAGGTATCGGCCCAGGCTGTGGGAGACGCGGGTCGGGTGGGCTTGAGCTGGCGATCCCTCGCAAGGCGGGATGGGTCGTCGTATTTCCCGTCGTTTTTGGGGCCGCGTCGGCCGTGTGAGCAGGCGATTGTTGCGTGTGTGATGGAGGCTTACGTCAACGGGGTCTCGACGCGCAAGGCCGACCGGCTGGCTGAGCAGCCCGGGGATTGGTGGCAGGAGCGAGGACAGGGTCTCTGCGTTGTGCAGGGAGCCCGACGAGCGTGTCGACGCGTTCGGCAACCGACCCCTGGAGGGCGTGTTTCGCTCTCTGTGGCTGGACGCGAAACATCTCAAGGTGAGCGACCGAGGTCACGTCCGCAGTAAGGCCCTGGTCGTTGCCTACGCCGGGCACGAGACGGGGCACCGCGAGCTGAATCGGAATCGATATCGGCGAGACCGAGACAGAGGCGTTCTGGCTGAGTTCCCTGGGCGGCCTTCGCTGCCCGGGGCCTCGATGGCGTTCGCCTCACCGTCTCCGACCACCAGCAGGGCCCCAAGACCGCGACCGGAACAGATTCTCGCCTGCCCGTGGCAGCGGTGCACCGTCCATTTCGTGCGCGACATGCAAGGCCAATGCCGCCGCTCGGAGCGAGGCCTGGTCGCAGCCGCACTCACAGAAATCTTCGACGCATCAGACCCCGAGACCCCCAAAGCTCGGCTGGGTGAGGTGCTTAAGCGCTTCCGCGACCCGCTCCCGAAAATCGCGGAGCTCCTCGAGGCTGCCGAGGAAGACCTGCTCGCGTTCTACCAATTCCCTGCCGCGCACTGGCCCAAACTACAGAGCACCAACCCGCCAGGGCGTGTCAACCGCGAGATCGGACGGCGCACCGACATCGTCGGCATCTTCCCCAACAACGCCTCCACCATCCGCCTCGCCGGCCCCCTCCCCATCGAACAAAACGACGAATGACTCGTCAACCGACGCTACCTTTCAGCCGAATCCATCAACCACACCCTCGAAAACCAAGCCACCAAGGAAAGAAAGGAACTCGCCGAACTCAAACCCAGATAGCAACCAGCGAGCAGTTACACCACCACAGCCAACTTGGCTCAGTTGGGCAGGCGGCGTGGTTGAGCAGAGTTGAGACAGTCGGCAGAGTTTCGGCACATTGTCATGTCGCTTCTGTGGCAAATCCGTGCGCCTTTCTGGGCTACCCTCCCCAGGGGGGGATATTCTTGTACGGGGCTTGGGGGCTCACGGCGGACCCCGCCTGCCAGCTCGGCGGCGGACGCCCCGCCCGGCAGCGGGGCACAGACCGGCTCAAGCAGACGGCTGCGACCGAGCGCCTGACCGGACTCGGCAGCTAGCGGGTCTGCGGGAAACCCAGATCGACTGCGGAGGTGTCCGGATCAGGCCAGCGGCTCGTAACCACCTTGCCGCGCGTGTAGAAGTGGATGCTTTCCGGGCCGTAGGCGTGTGAATCGCCGAAGAGCGAGGCCTTCCAGCCACCGAACGAGTAGTAGGCCACCGGCACGGGGATCGGCACGTTGATACCCACCATGCCGACGTTCACGTCGAACTGGAATTGGCGGGCGACGCCGCCGTCGCGTGTGAAGATCGCGGTGCCGTTGCCGTAAGAGTTGTCGTTCACGAGCCCAACTGCCTGGTCGTAGCTGTCGGCGCGCACGACAGACAGGACGGGACCGAAGATCTCATCGTTGTAGCAGTCGGTGCCGGGCTCGACGTGGTCGAGAAGCGAGGCGCCGAGGAAGAAACCGTCGCCGTCCACCTCAAGCTCTCGGCCGTCGGCGACGACCGTGGCGCCCTGCTCGCGGCCGCGGTCGACATACGAGGCAACCCGGTCGCGATGCTCGCGCGTGATCAGCGGCCCCATCCCCGAGTCGGGGTCATCACCTGGCCCGACCTTGACAGATGGCAGGCGCTCCTTGATCGCGTCGATCAGACGGTCGCCTGCATCGCCCACGGTCACCACTGCCGAGATGGCCATGCACCGCTCACCCGCCGAGCCGTACGCGGCGCTGACGGCGGCGTCGGCTGCCATATCGATGTCGGCGTCGGGGAGCACGATCATGTGGTTCTTCGCGCCGCCGAGCGCCTGTACTCGCTTGCCAGCCTTGGTGCCGTTCTCGTAGATATAGCGAGCAATCGCAGTTGAGCCGACAAACGAGATCGCTCCGACATCGGGATGCTCGAGCAGGCGGTCGACCGCGACCTTGTCTCCATTGATCACCGCGAAGACGCCGTCCGGAAGGCCTGCCTCGCGAAGCAGCTCGGCGACGTACAGCGATGCGCTGGGATCCTTCTCCGAAGGCTTCAGTACGAAGCAGTTTCCGCACGCGAGCGCCGGTGCCCACATCCACATCGGGACCATCGCCGGGAAGTTGAACGGCGTGATTCCCGCCACTACCCCGACGGGCTGGCGAATCGAGTAGACATCGATTCCCGTCGACGCTTGCTCGGAGAACCCACCTTGGAGGAGGGTGGGAATCCCGCACGCGTACTCGATGACCTCGAGGCCGCGGGCGACCTCGCCAAGGGCGTCGGTGTGCACCTTGCCGTGCTCGGCGGTCAGGATGCTCGCGATGTCTGCTCGGTGCTCGCTGACCAGCTCTCGCACCTGGAACATCAGCTCCGAGCGCCGGGCGAGCGAGACGGCTCGCCAGCTCCCGAACGCCTTCTTCGCCCTGGCAACGGCCTGGTCGACCTCATCGACCGACGCGAACGCGACCTCGCCAGTCTGGCAGCCGAGGGCTGGGTTGTACACCGGCCCAACGCGTCCAGATGTCCCGGGAACGACGGCACCGTCGAGCCAGTGACCGATCGCGGTGAGCTCGACTTCAGTAGCGGTATCGACGGGGCCGGGAATGGTCGTGCTCATGCTCTTCAGCTCCTCGCTCGTGACCTCGGCCCGCTCGACAGCGAGCGTCGCTTCGCCGCGGCTGGCGCTGCGAAGGATAGAGCACGCCCCACGGCTACCTGCGTAGGTATGCGACGATGTGGACGTGATTGTCACGCGCCCCGAGCGCGAGCCCGTGCAATGGCGGCCAGGGACGTCGACGGTGCTGCATGCGGGTCAGGTAACCGGTGCGACGCAGGTCTGCGTCATCGAGCAGTGGCATGAGCCCGGGGGCGGGGCGCCGACCCATCGGCACTCCGGTTCGGAGGAGACGCTCACGGTGCTCGAAGGCACGAGCGAGTTCTGGGTTGCGGACGAGCGCGAGCGGGTCGAGGCTGGCGCCACGATCCTCATACCTGCCGGTTCATGGCATGGCTTCGAGAACGTCGGTCAGGGCGTCCTGCACATTGTGGCCGTGCTCGCGAGCGGCGTCCCGCTTGTCGAGTACACGGACGAGCCAGGCGTCGTGCTCGAGATCGGAACCGCGGCCCGCGATCGGCGCGACGCCCATCGGGCGCCTCACCGGGCCGGCTGAGACGTTCGCGTAGCGCGCAGGAGGGGCCAGCCGGTCGCTGAGATGCGCCACTGACATGCCGCGGCGCGCCGCTAGGCATCAAGCGGAAGCGCTGCCTCGGCGAGACGACGTGCCTGCGGGAAGCTATGTCCCGAGCCGGGCGAGGCTGTCGAGGATCGCCTGTGGCTCGAGCCGTCTGGTGTAGTCAGGATCGACGAAGGCGAGCTCGATGCGGCCGTCCTGGTTCACGAGGTATGTCGCGGGAATCGGGAGATCCCACGACCCGGCTGCGTTTCGCTTGGCGAGGTCGAGACCGAACTCGCTCACGAACACCTCGCGGGCAGCGTCGTCGAGACGGAACGACACGCCGTAGCTCTTGGCGACGGTGTGGTCGTAGTCGCTTAGCACCTCGAGCTCGAGCTCGTTCTTCTCCTTGAAGGTCAGGGAGCTGTCGGGCGGCTCCGGTGAGATCGCAAGCAGTGTGGTGTTGAAACGTCTGAGATCAGGCAGCACGGCCTGATATGCCCGCACCTGCAGGTTGCAATACGGTCACCAGCCGCCGCGATAGAAGGCAATGACAGCTGGCCCTTGGTCGAGCACCGCGGCGAGCTCGACGTCGCGACCGACCGCGTTGGGTAGGGTGAAGCTCGGCGCGAGCTCGCCAACAGCGCGGGCACGATCGACCGCGCCGGACTCCCGCAACCAGGCGGCCGTCCCCGCGAGCGTCTGGTTGACGCGCGGCTCCCGTTTGGCAGCGGAGGCCTCGCGGTGGGCATCGAGCGTCGCCTGCAGGCGTGGTGTGGCTTCGCCGGTCATCTGACCTCCTCTGGAGTGTGCTGACACCTGCGACGCACAGCCTACGGGAAGAGCGGTGGCCTGCTCGTCGACAGTGCCGGAGGGGAGTGGCGTGCCGGAAGTCTGCTGCACGCCCTTCCCCCCAGGCCTTGCCGGAGGCGCGACGTGTCGCGCCGACCAGCCCTCGCGTCCAGCACCGGTGTGCCACGGATGGGGCCGGCATTGCAGCGAGGGGGGCGTCCTCCTCCGCTACGCGTTGCAGGTGCAGCTGATCGAGGGAAGGCGCAGGAACGCTGCGCGCGACAGCCTCTATCGCGAGCCCACATGCTGGGAGGCATGGCAGTGGGAGAGAGGGCAGCCGCCAGGGTTGTCCTCCAGCCGTGTTGCGGCCGAAGTGCATGGCTGCGCGCGGCTGCGCAGAGCTGGCGCAGTCTCGTGACACTCCTGTGGCAAGTCGTGCGAGAGCCGGGTGCTTTTCTGGGCTAACCCCCCGGGGTGGTGGGGGGCGGGCTGCCTCTTGCGGCGGCTCGATCAGCGGGTTCCAGGCCGCGATCCGCTGCGGCCCCCTAACGTACGGGCTGGTGCAGGACGAGCATGGCATAGAGGTCGAGGGGCTCGTTCGCGAGTTCCGCAAGGGGCCACGCGCGGTGGATGGCATCGACCTGACGGTGGAGCCTGGTGACATCTACGGGTTCCTCGGCCCCAACGGCGCCGGGAAGTCGACAACCGTGCTGATGCTCACGACGCTCCTGCCGCCGACGGCGGGCACTGCTCGTGTTGCGGGGCACGACGTGGTACGGGAAGGGCCTCAGGTGCGGGCGAAGATCGGCGCTGCGCTCCAAGAGGCGGCACTCGACCCCGTGCTGACCGGCCGCGAGCACATGCGTCTCCAGACCGCGCTCCATGGAATACCTCGAGCGAAGCGCCGGCGGCGCGGCGACGAGCTGCTCGAGCGCGTCGGGCTCGTCGAGGCCGCGGATCGCAAGGTTGGTGGGTACTCGGGTGGCATGAAGAGGCGTCTCGACCTCGCGCTCGCCCTCGTTCACCATCCGACGACGCTCTTCCTCGACGAGCCGACCGTCGGGCTCGATCCTCAGAGTCGAACCGCGCTCTGGGAGGAGGTCGCCCGTCTCGCCGGCGAGGAAGGCGTGACGGTGTTCCTCACGACCCAGTACCTCGAGGAGGCAGACGTTCTCGCAGACCGCATCGGCATCATCGACCATGGGCGTATCGTTGCCGAGGGCACTCCGGGCGCCCTCAAGGCGGAGATCGGCCGTCCGTCCGTCGAGGTGGTGCCGTGCGCGGTCGATAAGCAGGAGGCGGTTCGCGCCGTGCTCGCCGACTTCGGCGACGCGGTGCCGAGCTCGGCGGGCGCGGTGGCGATCAGGCTCGATGGTGGAGGCGGCGACCTGCCGGCGGTTGTTCGAGCGCTCGACGGGGCAGGCCTGAAGGTCGAGCGGCTCCAGCTGCATGAGCCGACGCTCGATGACGTCTTCCTCACGAAGACGGGCCGATCGCTGGAAGGGGACGGTGCTGGTCCGGAGACAGCGGACGGCGCCGGGTGATACCACCGCGAATCACCGCAACAGTTTCGGCACAGCCCGGCACGCTCTCGTTGCAGTTCACGGCGCCGGAGGGGCCACCCCGAATCACCACCCACTGTCGCGTGTATCGCCGAAATCGTGTCGTCGGTGTGGCGCTCAGTGACAACACGTGCGCAGCTCTGTTCCAGCTTGCCGCGGCGGCCGCTTCCCGTGCGCGCCCTCGGTGGTGTCTGCGCTGGCGCACGTGCTCGCCCAGAGCACTGGTCGGGGTCAACGAGAAAGCGCTGCCGCGCCGCTCGAGCTGCCCCAGCATGTGAGCGTGAGGCCGTCGTCGTCGCTTGCCCAGGCTGGCAGCCTCGCCCGTCGCTCGATCGTGCGTACGCTGCGCCAACCCCAGAGCATCGTGCCGCCGATGGTCTTTCCGCTCTTCCTGCTCGCCGTGAACACCGGCGGGCTCGAATCAGCCGCGCGACTGCCGGGCTTTCCGGCCGACTCCTACCTCGATTTCGCCCTGGCCTTCGCCTTCATGCAAGGGGCGCTGTTCGCCGTGTCAAACGGTGGGGTCGATCTCGCCAAGGACATCCAGACAGGCTTTCTCAACCGACTCGCGCTGACGCCGCTGCGGACGTCTTCACTGCTCGCTGGCCAGCTCGCCGGTGTTGCCGTTATCGGCGTCCTCCAGTCACTCCTCTACCTCGCCGTGGGGTTTGTGGCCGGCGTCAGCATTCAGGCCGGTGTTGCCGGCGCGCTCGTCTTGCTCGCGCTGTCGCTCATGGTCGTGGTTGGCTTTGGTGGGCTCGGCGTCCTCTTCGCACTGCGCACAGGATCGGGTGAGGCAGTCCAGGGGCTCTTTCCGCTCTTCTTCGCGACGGTCTTCCTGTCGTCGGCGGCACTTCCGCGGCACCTCATTGAGGCCGACTGGTTTCGGATCATCGCCACCTACAATCCCGTGTCCTACTTCATCGAGGGCATGCGCAGCCTCGTCATCGTTGGCTGGGATAAGCAGGCGCTCGCCCTCGGGTTCGGGTTAGCGATTGCGCTCATGGTCGTCGGGCTTGTGGGGGCATCGGTTGCCCTTCGTCTCAGGTTGACGAGGACATGACCTCTGCCCGCTTCCGGTCCGTCGCTCTCGCCGTCGCCTGGCGCAACCTGCACAACTTCTTCTCGAGCCCGTCCCTGTTCTTGCCGGGGCTCCTCTTCCCGCTGTTCTTCTTTGCGGCCTTCGCCGGCGGCCTTTCGCGGATCGCGGATGTGCCGGGCTTCGACTACACGCTTGGGTACACCGGGTTTCAGTACGTGTTCGTGCTCTTCCAGTCGGCGGCCTTCTCGGGTGTCTTCAACGGCTTTGCCATTGCCCGCGACTTCGAGAGCGGTTTTACGAGGAGGCTGTTTGTCGCGGCGCCTCGCCGCTTGGGCATCCTGGCCGGCTACGCAATCGCCGCGCTCGGCCGCTGGACCTTCACTGCATCGGTTGTGACCGCTGTGGCATTCGCGGCCGGGATGGATGTGGGTGGCAGCGGGGTCGATCTGTTCGGGCTCTATGTCCTTGCGGTGTTGGTGAACGTCGCGGCCTCGCTCTGGGCAGCTGGGGTTGCGATGCGCACTCGGACCGTTCAGGCGGGCCCGGCAATGCAGCTCCCGGTGTTCCTCGTGCTATTCCTCGCGCCGGTCTATGTGCCGCTCTCGCTGCTTGAGGGTTGGATTCGCGCTGTTGCCCGCCTCAACCCGATCTCCTACTTCCTGGAGGCGGCACGTGGGTTCCTGGCAGGCGATCCTGTGACGGTCGGTATCGCCTTCGGGGCAGCGGCAGCGCTCGGTGTGCTGTTTGCCCTCTGGGCGGTGCGCGGGCTGCGGCGGGCCGAAGCCTCAGGCTAGCCGCTGGGCCCATCGGTCGTGTGCTGAGCGGAGTCCCCCGCGGCAGCTTCGTGAGGCCGTCCTCATGCAGCGAGCGCTAGAGTCGTGTCGTGGCTTTCGGATCGGAGACCGCACGGACGCTCCGTGAGCTTCGCCAAGCACGCGAGCTCGTCGGCGGTCTCCCTGCGGCCTTGGAGCCCCCAGATTTCGCGGCTGCCTATGCTGCCCAGGACGCCCTCGTTGCGCTGAGCGAGGGTACGCGCGTCGGCTACAAGATCGGCGCGACGAACGAGGACGCCCAGCAGCTGCTGGGCGTGAGCGAGCCGTTCTTCGGCCAGCTGCTGACGAGCTGTGTTCATGCGAGCGGCGCCACCCTGTCGGTCGGTTCTGCGCGTGTGGGAATCGAGCCCGAGTTTGCTTACACGGTCGCGCAGGACATCCTGCCTGCGGCCATGCCGTACACGGGTGAGTCCATCGCCCCGTTCGCGGCTTTCGTCATCCCATCGATCGAGGTGGTGTGGACGCCGTTTCGAGACTGGGCGGCGGTCGGTGCGCCGAGCCTGATCGCTGCCAACGCAGCGCAGGAGGCCTGGATCCATGGTGAACCGGCGCCTGCGGGGGCCCCCGAGGAGATCGAGCCGATTCACGTTCGGGCCTACGCGGATGGACAGCTTCAGGCGGAGGGAGGCGCGGCTGCCGTGCTCGGCCATCCGCTCAACGCGCTGGCCTGGCTCGCGAACACGCTGCTCGAGCAGGGAAAGCAGCTACGAGGCGGTGACTACGTCACGACAGGCGTCTGCACGCAGCTCTTCTTTGCGGAGGCCGGCCAGAGCGTGACGGCTGATTTCGGGCGGCTGGGCGTGGTCTCGATCGACCTGGCCGGCTAGATACGCACGCTCGCGGGCTCGACCTCGCTGGGTGGGCTAGCCGATCGCGGCCTCGCTGCTGCCGCGGACGACCGTATTGCACAGGACGCCGACACCCTCGACCTCGACCTCGACCGTATCGCCGATGCGCAGCTCTCCGACCCCAGCCGGGGTGCCGGTTGCGATGACATCGCCCGGCTCGAGCGTCATCACGCGCGAGGCGTACGCGACGAGATGGGGTACCCGGAAGACGAGATCACGGGTGGAGCCTTCCTGGCGACGTGTACCGTTCACGGTCGTCCGGATAGCGACGTCTAGGAGGTCGAGCTCGGTCTCCAGCCATGGCCCGAGGGGCGCAGACGTGTCGAAGCACTTGCCGCGCGTCCACTGCTGATCGGCACGCTGGGCATCCCGAGCCGTTACGTCGTTCATGGCCGTGTAGCCCCGGATCACGTGCGGTGCCTCATGGGCAGGGACGTTCTTGCAGCGCTCGCTGATGACAACCGCGAGCTCGCCCTCGAAATGAAGGAGACGGGAGTACTCCGGGTAGGAGATCTCCTCGCCGCTGGCGATCACCGCGCTCGGCGGCTTGAGGAACAGGAGCGGTTCCTCAGGGACAGGGTTTCCCAGCTCAGCAGCGTGGTCGGCGTAGTTGCGCCCCACGCAGACGAGCTTCGTCGGCTCGCAGGGTGCGAGCAGCTTGGCGTCGGCGAGCGGCACGCGGCTGCCGTTGGGGGTGCGCAGCGTCTTCGGGTCGAGCACCTCGCCTTCCAGTGTGCTGCCGCGGTGCCTGAAGCGGACGATCTTCACAGCAAACGGCCGTGTCTCAGCTGCCGCTCGGGCACGATTGCCGCGAGACCCGAATCGTCGAGCTGTTGTCGGCCGCCTTCAACTGGCTTGCCCGGGTCACCCCAGACCGTCGCCTCAACCACCGTGCGCCTGTTGGGCCTGCCGGCAGCCGCGTGCTGTGCCCGGTGGTGCCGTCTGCCGACATTTCATCCGGCCGCATGCTCCTTGTCGTCACGACAGCCAGGATAGCCTTCCCACAAGCGGGGCTGGAAGTGCGCGGCCGGGCCCAGCGCGCTCGTCGGTGAGACACTGGCAGACTCTCGGAGACCTTCGCTCCGCGCCCGGTGCGCTGCGCGTTGGCGTGCCTCATGTCGCGATCGCGATCCCGTGGGCTTGGCCTCCTCCTGCTCCTGGCTGAGCACACAGGACACTCCGGGCGATGCGGTCAGGCCAGTGGGAACAAGTCTCGTCCCGAGCCCCTGTCAAAGAAGAAGAGATGGACGGAGAGCTTCGAGATACTGCCATGAGCGCCCAGGTTGGGGATACCGAGCTCGACGGCGAGACCGAGGCAGACCACGTCGTCCGCTGGCGGCTCGAGCGGCTGGTGCAGGCGGGCTACGGGTATGGGCTTGCCATCGACATCGCCTTGCGGACGGACGTCGATCTCCGCCAGGCGACGGATCTCGTCTCTCGCGGCTGCCCGCCAGCCACCGCCGCTCGCATCCTGCTGTAGCTGGAGCGCCGACCGGGCTGTTCATTTCGGTCTGTACGGCCCGCGACTTTGGTGGCGACCGGTGGCCCGACGTCGCGTGGTTGCAGCGGCCTGTGGCGTGGGGCCTGTTGGGGCCGGATGCTTGGCAGCGCTCTGGGACAGATGCCGTGTGTGGCGAGGGAGGCCAGGCGCCTCGCAGGGGAGCGCTGCGAGAGACTGCACCGCTCCTTACGCAGCCCACGCGAATCTCGCAGGCCAGGCCGCCTCGAAGGGCAGCCCGCCGCGCGGGCGGAACGTCGTAGAGGGCAGCCCGCCTCTCACCCACCACCCGGGGGAGGGTAGCCGAGCAGGTCGCGCAGCTTTCGCACGATCTGTCACACGAGCTTCGCGAGACTGCGCCAACTCTGCTGCCCGCCGTGCCGCGACGCCGGCCTATCCGATCGCAGAACTGGCGGTCGCCTCGACTGCTGCCCGAGCGTGCCGCGAGGCCGGGCACAGACATCGGGACTCCTAAGCCCTCCCAGCCCGGAAGCCCTCCCGATCTGGGTCACCCTGGCGCCGCCAGCCTCGAACGAGACCCGGATCCTCGAATGAGGCCCGGATCGCAGACCAGGCACCCGAGTCTCCCGGGTCGCTCGCGGCAGCTCGGATCCTCGAATGATGCCCCGATGAATGACGCCCCGATGGGCCGCCGCGCCTGGGATTGCCACCGTGCGGCTCACCATCGCCAACCCGGTTGGTGTGGCCGAGGTAGGCTCTTTGGCCGATGTTGCTGTCCTCTGGATGTAATCCGTTCTTCTCCCTACCGGTGGTCTAGTGCAGGCGATCGTCATACGCGAGTACGGCGGGCCTGAAGTGCTGCGCGCCGAAGTTGTGCCCGATCCGAAGCCGGGGCCGAGCGAGGTCGTTGTCGAGCTTCGCGCTTCGGCTGTCAACCGTCGCGACACATTCGTGCGGAAAGGGGTCTACGGCTTTCCCTTCCCGCTGATCCTCGGCTCGGACGGTGCAGGCATCAGGCGCGATACCGGTGAGGAGGTCGTCATCTTCCCAACGCTTGGCTGGGGTGATCGCGATGTCGCCGCGTTCGACGAGTTCCGCATCCTCGGTGGTCCGGACGACGGGACAAACGCCGAGCTGATTGCGGTCCCTGAGCAGAACGTCTACCCGAAGCCCGGGCGGCTGTCCTGGGCCGAGGCCGCGGCGCTCCCGCTGGCTGGTCTCACCGCCTACCGCGCCCTCTTCACGCGCTCGAACCTGCGCCGGGGGGAGACCGTGCTGGTGCTCGGTGTTGGCTCGGGTGTTGCGACGTTTGCCGTCTCGCTCGCCCGACAGGCCGGCGCGCGCGTCCTCGTCACCTCATCAAGCGCCGAGAAGATCAGCCGCGCGGTCGAGCTCGGAGCCGAAGGTGGAGCTCTCTACACGGAGGGCGACTGGGCCGAGGAGGTTCGGGCGCTCACCGGCGGGCGCGGCGTCGACGTCGTCGTCGATTCGGTTGGGTCGACGTGGGCCGATTCCGTGCGCACGCTCGCGACCGGAGGCCGTATGGTCGTGTTCGGCGCGACCGGCGGAACCCAGGTACAGCTGGAGGTTCGCCCGTTCTACTTCGGGCAGTTCTCGCTGCTTGGTACGACTATGGGTGGGCCTGCAGAGTTCGCCGGGCTGATTGACGCGGTCGAGCGCGGCACGTGGGCGCCGGTTGTCGACAGCGTCCATCCTCTCGCCGAGCTCGCAGCCGTCCACACCCGTCTGGAAGCCGGCGAACACTTTGGCAAGCTCGTCCTCGAGGCGCCCTAGCCGGCTCGGCCATTCGGCCACTCGGCCTGTCGGTCAAACGAGGCCGCGCCAGCCGGCATGTCTGTTCGAAGGGGATGGGCTGCGCTAGCGCGGACGCTCGAAGATGGCAGCCATGCCCTGTCCACCGCCAACGCACATCGTGACCATTCCGAGTGTCCCGCCGGTCCGCTCGAGCGCGTGCATGAGCTTGACCGTGAGGATCGCACCGGTCGCGCCGACGGGATGACCAAGCGCAATTGCACCGCCGGACGCGTTGACGCGGTCGGGATCGAGGTCGGTGTCTCGGATCACCGCGACCGCCTGGGCGGCGAACGCCTCGTTGAGCTCGACGAGATCGAGGTCGCCGAGCTGCACCCCTGACTTCTCAGCCGCTCTCGGAATCGCCCGTGTCGGTGCATAGCCCATGATCTCGGGTTCGATTCCGCTCACTGCCCAGCCCCGGAGCGCGAGCCGGGGCTCGAGCCCACGGCGGTCGGCCTCTGAGGCTCGCATCATCACCACCGCGGCTGCGCCGTCGTTGATTCCGCTCGAGTTACCGGCGGTGACCGTCCCGTCCTGCTTGAAGACCGGGCGAAGCTCCGCGAGCC
Organism: Actinomycetes bacterium; assembly: GCA_026708005.1. GTDB lineage: Bacteria > Actinomycetota > Thermoleophilia > Gaiellales > Gaiellaceae > JAPOVR01. The sequence goes on along the minus strand of JAPOVR010000032.1, from coordinate 31,998 downwards.
TCTCCAGGGTCGCGCCGCGACGAGGATGCTCATCGATGAGGAACGGGTCGCTCTTTGGCGGCTGGATCGGCAGGATCTCGGCCTCGAAGTGCCCTGCATCGATCGCCGCGGTCGCTCGCTGCTGGCTTTGCAGGGCAAACGCATCCTGCTCGGCTCGCGAGACGCCGTAGCGGTCAGCCACGAGCTCTGCAGTGTAGCCCATCGGGTAGCCGCCGAAGGGGTCGGTGACCATCGACAGGGTGCCGTCGATGAGCTTGCGGGGGCCCAGCTTCCAGCCGTTCCTGCCGCCGAACTCGAGGAATGGTTGCCGGCTCATGCTCTCGTCGCCGCCGGCGACGACGACCGTAGCCTGGTCGGTGAGCAGTTGCTGCGCGCCGCTCACGATCGCTTGCAGCCCGGATGAGCACAGCCGGTTCACGGTCATCGCAGTCGACTCGGGTGGGATCCCAGCCGTGATCGCGCACCGGCGGGCGTTGTAGGCGTCCGCGCCGACCTGGCCGATCTGGCCCATCACGACCTCGTCGACATCCGCTGGCTGCAGGCCGGCCCGCGCGAGGGACTCCGCGATGCAGGCTGCGCCGAGCTCGTGGGCCTCGACGTCCTTCAGTGCTCCTCCGAAGGAGCCGATGGCGGTGCGCGTACCCCCGAGGAGGACAACCGGATCGCGACTCGCGGCCATGGACGGATTCTACGATCGTCGGGTCAGGCCTGGCGCGGCTCGACCGCGCGAGCCAGGTCGGAGAGGGAGATAACGCCGACCAGCCGCTCCCCGTCGAGGACAACCCCGCGGCCGGTGCGGGTGGCGGTCAGCGTTGCGAGGACGCGCTCGGCCGGGTCCTCCTCCCTGAACTGCGGAACGCGCTCGAGCGGGATTGTGCAGACACTGACAGACCGGGTGTCCCACTCCGAGCGGGGGATCTCTTGTGCGCAGCGGCGCACGAGGAGCCCGACGACGCGACTTCCGTCCACAACGGGATACGTTGCGTGCAGCCGTGGCCACGCCACGTGCTCCATGAAGGCGCCGATCGTCGTATCGATGTCGACGGAAACGGGGTTCGGTGTCATGAGCGCGCCGACGCGGCGGTCGGTGAGCACGCCTCTCGTCCGGGCTCGGCTCGCCTCGGCGTGCGCCGCTTGGAGCAGGAACAGACCGATGAACGCAAGCCAGACGCCGGAGAAGATGCCTTCGACGAAGGCGAGCGCGATTCCGCCGGCGATGAGGAGGTAGCCGAACCCGCGGCCGATGCCGGCCGCCAGGCGCGTCGCCGGTGCGAAGTTGCCCTTGAAGTGCCAGAGGGCCGACCGCAGAATACGCCCGCCGTCGAGCGGGAGCGCTGGAAGGAGGTTGAATGCCAGCAGGAGGAGGTTGATGAAGCCGAGCCACCAGATCACGCCGTCGACTGTCGAGGGGAGGCTGGCACGGGCGATCAGGAGGAACAGGCCGCCGAGGACGAGCGAGACGAGCGGGCCGGCAATCGCGATTCGGAACTCGGCTCCCGCGCTCGGGAACAGCCCCCTGAACTTCGCCACGCCACCGAAGAGCCACAGCGTGATGCCCTCGATCTGCATCCCCTCGCGACGCGCCTGGACCGCGTGGCCAAGCTCATGCCCGAGCAGCGACGCGAAGAACGCGATCGCCGCGATCGCACCCATCAGGAGGTAGGTGTTGTCTGAGTGCCCCGGGTTCTGATTGGGGAAGACCGACTGCGAGAGCGTCCACACGATCAGGCCGAAGATCACCAACCAGCTCCAGTTGACGCCGATATCGATTCCGGCGAAGCGCCCGAGTCGGAATGTGCTCTGCATTCCGTTCAGGGTAGCCCGCATGGGGTGCTCCTCAGCGCCGCATGGGGTGCCGCCTCGCTTCGCACGCCCTGACTCAGCGCGTCATGAGCACTCCCAGCACGGGGAGTGCGAGCGTGAACACGAGGCTCAGGCACCCGACAACGACCATCGGGCGGCGCAGGGTCTGCAGACGGCCTTCGCGCAGCTGGCGGTTCAGCCTCGGGCCCAGCACGAAATCGTGCAGAGACGCTGTTGTCACGAGAGCGACGAAGAGGACGGCCTTGGCAACGAGGAAGTGGCCGAGCCGCGTGCCGAACAGGACGTCAGGGTCGGCCGCGTTGTAGTAGCCGAAGGCGAGCCCGCAGCCTGTTCCTGCCAGCACAGCGAGCGATGTCCAGCCGATGGGCTTCCAGCGTCGTCCAAGCGCGCGGACGCTCTTGGCGCGCGCCTCGTCGGGAAGCTGACGCAGGACAGGCACGGCGACGAGCACGAGCGCGAGGGACCCGCCGACCCAGGCCGCGGCCGCGAGGATGTGAAGTGCGATTGATGCGGTCACTCTGTGCGCTGCCAGGCGTGGCGTCCGCGATCACGAACGATGGCGGGGACGCCAGAGATTTGATGCGAGCTCGCTCGCCTTGAGCGCGCCTGCTCGCGCCCGCTCGGCTGCGCGGCGAGCAACAACCGGGCCCTGCGTTCTGGCCGCTTCGGAGGCCGTTCGGGCCACCTCGGGTGCCTGTTCACGGACGCTCCTGGCCACGGCACGCGCATGCGGCTCGCTCTTTGCCCGTGCGGCCTTGGCCGACCCCAGAAGCTGCTGGCGCTGCTCGGGCGACATCCGGCGCCAGGCTCTCTGGGCCTTGAATGCGGTTGCGATGAGCTTCCAGCTCGCCACTACGCGGGCTCCTCCAGCTCGCTGAGCTGAGCGAACGCCTGTTCGAACGTCTCGTACGGGTGGGCGCCCAACACGAGCAGCCGTTGATCGAGCACGAATGCCGGGATGGCGTGGATGCCGAGGCGGTGGGCCTCCTGCGTGGCCTCTTCGACGGCGGCTCGGTACGTGTTGCTCGCGAGTGCCTCCGAGCAGTCCTCGCGCTCGAGCCCTGCTTCCTCGCAGAGCCCGATGAGCGTCTCCACATCCCCGATGTCAGCCGCCTCCGCCCAGTAGGCGTCCATGAGGCGTGTATGCACCTGCTCGTGAAGGCCTCGCGACCGGGCAAGCTCGGTGAGTTGAAGTGCCTTCTGCGAGTTGGGGACAACCTCGGGCGGCGGGTTGTAGGTGTACCCGCAGGCCTCGACGGAGCGCCGCACGTTGTCTGCAAAACCTTCGCCGTACTTCGCGTGGAGCTGCGCGCGCGGGATTCCTCCGGCCGGATACTCCGGATGGAGGTCGAACGGGAGCCATTCGATCGTGGCGCCAAACTGGCGCTCCAGCCACCTCGCCCGCTCAAGGCCGACGTAGCAGTACGGTCAGATGTAGTCGCTCCAGATGACGACCACGTGGCCGTTGTCGCTCATAGCAGTAAGGCTAGCGTTCGCCCGGGCTGGTCGGGCCTCGGCACCTGCGTCCGAGCCAGCGGCGGGTGGGCGCGGCGGCAGTGCGGGACCGCGGGCGGGGCTCAGCGCGTTGCGTAGGTGCGCAGGGTGTCGGCGAGGCCACGTGCCGCATCCATCTGCGCAACCCAGCCGAGCGACCCACCGATCGCCGACGCGTCGAGAGCGCTGCGGGGCAGCTCGCCCGGACGGAGCGCTGCAAACCGCGGCTCGATCGTTGTGCCGGCGGCTTCCTGTAGATGCCCGAGCAGGGCGAGCACCGACGTCTCGATGCCCGTGCCGACGTTGAACGTCCCGCCGGAGGAGGCCTGCGCGGCGCGGACGAATGCGTCCGCAGTGTCGTGGACGTGCGTGTAGTCGCGGGTCTGGGTGCCGTCGCCGAACACGGTGGGGGCGGCGTTCTGCAGCAGGAGCTTGCTGAAGATCGCGACGACGCCCGCCTCGCCATGAGCATCCTGCCGCGGTCCGTAGACATTCGCGAGACGGAGGATGACGTTCGGGAGGCGGTGCAGGCGAGACCAGGTGGCGACGTAGGCCTCACCGCAGAGCTTCGACGCACCGTACGGTGAGAGCGGTCGAGGCGGGCAGTCCTCGCGGGTGGGGATCGGCGCCTCGTCCCCGTAGAGAGCACCCCCTGTCGAGGCGAAGGTGGTGGGCGCGCTCACGGTCCGAGCGGCCTCGAGCACGTTGAGCGTGCCCAGGACGTTCGTGGTGAGATCGTGCCGAGGATCGCGCACGGAGGCCGTGACGCTCGGTTGCGCCGCGAGGTGGCAGACGACGGTTGGCGCGAACGTCTTCGAGACCCGAACGAGCGCATCGAGATCGCGGATGTCGAGCACCTCAAGAGCCGTGCTGTCGCCTACATTGTCTGGAGTCCCGCCCGTCAGGTCGTCCACGACGAGGACGTCGTAGCCACTTGCCGAGAGCGCGTCGGTGACATGAGACCCGATGAAGCCGGCTCCGCCCGTCACGAGCGCTCGCTTGCCGTGTGGCACCGAGTGACAAGCTAGCAGCCGAGGCGTTCTGCAAAGGAGCCTTCGCAGCGCGGGCTCCGAGCGACCCGCCGCGCCGGTGTTGGGGATTTCGCGGCAAACTGCGAGAATCCACGCTCGGCGTTGGGCCCTGGCGACTGCCGAAGCGCGGTGCGGGCTCTGGTGCACGCTCGTGTGGGACCTCGACCTCGACGGCGTTCGGCTTGCGCGTGCCCGGCCGCTGGGCTACCCGTAAGATCGACCGGCATGAAGATCGAGGCGACCATGCGGGGGATCCCCCTCGCCGACGTGCCCGAGTGGGCGCGCCGATGCGAGGAGGCGGGGTTCGACGGCATCTGGACGACGGAGACGAACAACGATGTCTTCTTTCCGCTGCTGCTCGCCGCCGAGCACACGCGGCGCGTCGAGCTCGGCACGGGCATCGCGCTCGCGTTCTCGCGCAGCCCCGTGCATCTCGCGCACTCGGCCTGGGATCTCAACCTCGTTGGGGAGGGGCGCTTCATACTCGGCCTGGGCTCTCAGGTTCGCGCGCACGTCGAGCGCCGGTTCAGCAGCGACTACGTGCGACCGGTCCCCCGCATGCGGGATGTCGTGCTCGCAATTCGCGCCATCTGGAAGGCGTGGGACGAGGGCGGCAGGCTCGACTACGAGGGCGACTTCTACCGACATACGCTGATGCCGCCCGCGTTCTGCCCGCCCGCGAGCCCCGCCGGGCCACCTCGCATCGGTCTCGCGGCGGTGCGAGGGCGGATGACTGAGCTTGCGGGCGAGGTGGCCGAGGTGTTTCTCGGGCATCCGCTGCAGACCGAGCGCTTCCTCCGGGAGTTCACCATCCCAGCCCTCGAGCGCGGCCTCGTGCGATCGGGGCGCTCCCGCGAGCAGATCGACGTGGGCCTCGCGCTGTTCACCGCGACCACCGACGAGGAGCGAGAGAGGGTCCGCCGCAGGGTTGCGTTCTACGCCTCAACGCCCCAGTACCGCCACATCCTCACCATGCACGGCTGGGACGGGCTGGGGGAGCAGCTACACCACCTCTCGCGCACCGGCGACTGGTCGGGTATGCCCGCTCTCATACCCGACGACGTGCTTGAGACGATCGCCGTCTGTGGCGCGAGCGCCGATGAGGTTGCTGCTAAGGCACTGGAGCGCTACGGGGGCCTTGTCGACCGGATCGGGCTTCACGCGGGGGAGCTGTCGAGCCTCGATCAGTGGGCGGAGCTACCGGCTGCGTTCGGTCGGGAGCTGGCATCCCGCCGGTAGCCAGCGCCCGCTTGCTGCCCGCGGTTGCTGCCCGCCAAGGCGGTATCTGACAACTCGGCGGGGCCGGTAGCCACCGCCCGCTTGCTGCCCGCGGTTGCCGCCGTTTCCGCCTGCTCAGCCCGCCGGCGCGGCCGTGCCGCGTTGGCGCAGTCTCGTGACGTTCTTGTGACCGGTTGCGCGGAAGCTGTGCGTCTTGTTGGCGTACCCTCCCCCGGGCGGTGGGTTGGTTGTCTTCTGCGGCCTCTGAGCCTCGGCGGGCCCCACGCTGCGGCGGTTGGGTCTCTGCGGGCCCATGGCACACCAAGGGCGGCGAGGAGCCCTGCCACGCACCAGCCGGGCTGCCTCCGCGGGGCCACGTCACAGAGAGGAGCTCCGCCACGCACCAGCCGGCCCGCCTCCGGACTCGCCTCCTCGATTCACGGCGACCGGACGGTCTGCCCGCCGCCAACGCGCGCCGCGGCGGCGAGAAGCCCTCAGGTCGACCCACCCTGCCGAGCGCGACCGCTCTGCGGCTGGAGTCTCAACGGCCTGCTGGCCTGTACGGCTCATGGAGCTGCCGCCACCGCGTAGGCTCGCGTGGGGCTCCGCGGCAGCGGCGAGTCGGATACGTGACTCGACCTCGAGGCTTCGACGGCCTTACGCCTGCGCCTGCGGGTAGGCTCGCGGCGTGACGAGCAGCTCGCAGCGACCCGCCGGCGACCTCACGTGCCGGGCGTGGGCCGAATTCGATCTCGCGGTGCTGCGAGCGAACCTCCGGGAGCTGCGACGCAGGCTTGGGCGCCCCGCTGAGGTGATCTCCTCTGTGAAGGCCGACGGGTACGGGCACGGTGCGACCGAGGTCGCGCGCAGCCTCGACTCCGAAGGCATCCTGGCGCTCGCGACCGGCACGCTCTCCGAGGCCGTCGAAATCCGGCAGGCCGGCATCACCACGCCGGTCCTCCTCTTCCCCGGGTACCTGGCCGACGCAGTTCCGACGATCCTCGAGCACGACCTGATGCCGAGCGTCGACCGCATCGAGCTTGCGCAGGCGATCTCGGCGCAGGCATCAGGAGCGGTCCGCGTGTGGGTGAAGGTCGACGCTGGCCTTGGGCGCCACGGCGTTCTCCTTGACGATGCGCTGGACTTCATCGTCGCTCTCACGGCGCTGCCGAACATCAAGCTCGAGGGCATCTTCACCCACCTGCCGTTCGTGGACGAGGCAGGCAAGCGATGGGCTGCCGATCGGATCGCGCAGTTCGAGGCGCTGCTGCGCGCGGCGGCTGCAGCGGGCCGCTCGCCCACGTGGTCGCAGGCGTTGAGCAGCGTGGGTGCTCTGTCGGGACTGGCTGATCCGACCTCGGCGATCTGTCCCGGCCATGCGCTCTACGGAATCCCGGCGGCCGAGCCGGAGGTGCTCGACATGCAGGGCCTTGATCCGGTCGCGTGCTCGATCAGAACGCGGCTGGCACATGTCATACGCCACCGTGAGCCGCGCGCCGCCGGCGTCGGCGGCAGCCGGCGAATCGAGGCTGGCGCGGTCACAGGGGTTGTGCCGCTGGGGCGCCGTGACGGCTACCGCTGGCTGGCGCAGGAGCCCGCGGTCATGCTCGTGCGGGGACGGCGAGCGCGCGTCGTTGGCCTCTCTCTCGAACACGTGATGCTCGATCTCACGCCTGTTGCCGACGCGCAGCCCGGCGAGGAGGTTGCGGCCCTCGGAGAGCAGGGGGACGAGCGCATCGCGCTGGCGGATCTCGCGCGCTGGCGCGGCTCGACGCCGGTTGAGACCCTGCTTGATTTCTCGGGCCGCATCGCCGCGCGCTACCTCAACGGCACCGCTTCAGGTGAGGTCAGCCCACCCGACCACGTCGATAGAGCCGGCAACGCGCCCTGACAGGTGCGAGGCGCGCTCGTCTGCCACGATGCGCGGTCCTCCAATCCCGCCACCGTGGTCTGCGCGGGCTGTGGCTCAGCGCTGTCGGCAGTTCCCACAGCGGCCTCGGGCCGCGAGGAACACCGCTCGCGCCTCGTCGGGCCACCAGCAGGGAACGTTACCGACCACTCCCTCGCTCGGTAAGGCGCCCGCATACACGCCAGGAGCTTTCCGGAAGGCCCCGGGAGGAATCGAACCTCCGCGCACGGATTCGAAGTCCGTTGCTCTCTCCACTGAGCTACGGGGCCCCTGAAGGTCAGTCTAGCCACCGTCCCAAGAGGCGCCTGCGGCCCCGCAGCGAGCTAAGCTCAGTGGCAGACGTCGAGCGGGCGTGGCGGAACTGGCAGACGCAGCGGGTTTAGGACCCGCCGGGCTTCGGCCTTTGGAGGTTCGAGTCCTCTCGCCCGCATCGGGGTGCGCTGGCCGTCCAGCGGCCTGCGCTGTCGTTGTGGGCGCCTGAGGGAGCTGCTGCTCCAGCTCCCTCCACAGCCCGCCTCCAGCGCCGGGCCGTTCGGTGCTGGGGCATCACCGGCAGACCTACAGAGGCCGTTCTGCAAGCTGCCTGCGGATACTCGACGTCGTGCCTGGGAGGGTTGCCGACGGGTGGTGCGCTTCGCGAGGGCTGAAGTCTGGTTGAATGGTCGCAGTGGAATCTCGCCTGGAGAAGATCTCGGAGACCTCGGTTCGCTTGGAGGTCGACATCGGTACCGACGACGTGGCCCACGCGTTCGAGCGCGCGTCGTCCGACCTTGCAGAATCGATCTCGATCCCCGGCTTCCGGAAGGGGAAGAAGGTGCCCCTGCCGGTTGTCGCCGCGCGCGTGGGCTGGGACGCGCTTGCAGCCGAGGCCGTGCGCACCCACGTGGGCGGCTGGTTCTGGTCGGCCGCCGCCGAGCGCCGCATCCGCCCTGTGGTCGAGCCAAGCGTCCAGTGGGAAACGCTCCCGTCGAGGGGGGAGGCCTTCACGTTCACCGCCACCGTCGAGGTCATGCCGAAGCCGGTCGTCGCCGACTGGAAGGAGCTCGAAGTCGGTGTTCACGAGCCGGAGGTTCCCGTCGAGGCGGTCGAGGCCGAGCTCGACCTGCTGCGCGCCTCAGTGGCTGAGCTCGCGCCGGTTGAGGGTCGTGCGGTCGTGCCCGGCGACACGGTTGTCGTTGACATCCACGGCGACGAGGAGACCGGTGACTACGTCCTCGAAGTGGGTGCCGGCCAGCTGCGCCTGGAGCTCGAGCACGCGCTGATCGGGACGCAACCAGGCGAGACCAAGACCGTGCAGCTTGAGTTCGACGGGAAGAAATCGACCGTGCGGCTGATGCTGAAGGAGATCCAGGAGAAGGTGCTACCGCCAGCCGATGATGAGCTCGCGCGGACAGCCACCGAGTTCGACACGATCGACGAGCTTCGCGCCGATCTCGAGGAAGGGCTGACCGCGCAGCTCGAGGACGAGCTCGAGGTCAGGTTCCGCGAGGATGCGATTGACGCGCTTGCCAACGCATCGACGCTCGAGCGCATCGAGGTTCTCGTCGAGTCGAGGGCGAGAGCGCTGCTGGGCAGCATGCTGCGCTCGCTCGAGCAGCGGGGCGTGCCGTTCGAGACGTACGCGGCGGCGACGGGGCAGAGCGCTGAGCAGGTTCAGGAGCGCCTGCAGGCCGAGGCCGAGCGCTCGGTGAAGCGGGAGCTCGTGCTCGAGGCTATTGCCGACCAGCTCGGCCTGACCGTCGAGGACGACGAGATCGAGGAGCTGATCCGAGGCGAGGCCGAGGACGCCGACGACGATCCCGACGGCGCCGTCCGGCTGATCCGTGAGCAGGGTGGCTTCCCCAAGCTGCGCGAGGATCTGCGGTTTCGCAAGGCCCTCGATGTGGTCGCGGCCGAGGTCAAGCGCATCCCCGCCGAACTGGCGGAGGCGCGTGAGAAGTTGTGGACGCCGGAGAAGGAGAAAGGCAGGTCGGGCGTGAAACTATGGACGCCTGGCAGCGAGGAGAATCCATGAGTCCGCTGATCCCGATGGTCATCGAGCAAACGTCGCGTGGCGAGCGCGCCTTCGACATCTACTCACGGCTGCTCAACGAGCGGATTATCTTCCTCGGGACGCCGATCGACGACCAGGTTGCGAACCTCGTCGTCGCCCAGCTGCTCCACCTCGAGTCGGAGGAGCCCGACAAGGACATCTCCCTCTACATTAACTCGCCCGGCGGGTCGGTGTACTCAGGCCTCGCGATCTACGACACGATGCAGTTCATCAAGCCCGACGTGCAGACGATCTGCGTCGGTATCGCCATGTCGATGAGCGCGCTCTTGCTCGCCGGAGGCTCTGTCGGGAAGCGCATGTCGCTGCCGAACGCGAAGATCCTGATCCACCAGGTCTCGAGCGGCTTCCAAGGGCAGGCGACGGACATCGAGATTCACGCGAAAGAGGTGATCTCGATCAAGCGGCGCCTGGAGGAGATCATCGCCAAGCACACCGGCCAGGATCTCGAGAAGGTCTCGAGGGACATGGAGCGCGACTACTTCATGACCTCGCAGGAGGCCGACGAGTACGGGATCATCGACACGGTGATCGAGCACCGATGAGCCCGCTTACCATGATCTCCCCCCGGTAGGACCAAGCGAATCGAGGTCGTAGGACTCGCGTGGCACGAGCAACCGACGGAAACGAGCAACTGCTCTGCAGCTTCTGCGGCAAGAGCCAGCGCCAGGTCAAGAAGCTGATCGCTGGGCCGGGCGTCTATATCTGCGACGAGTGCATCGATCTCTGCAATGAGATCATCGATGAGGAGCTCACTACCACCTCGGAGCTCGATCTCGAGAACCTGCCGCGGCCGAGCGAGATCTACTCGATCCTGAACGACTACGTCGTCGGGCAGGAGCAGGCCAAGCGCACGCTCTCGGTGGCCGTCTACAATCACTACAAGCGTGTCCGCATGGCGGGCGACGGGTCGGAGGTCGAGCTGCAGAAGTCGAACATCTTGCTGCTCGGGCCGACCGGCTGCGGCAAGACCCTCCTCGCACAGACGCTCGCGCGGATCCTCAACGTGCCCTTCGCGATCGCCGACGCGACCGCTCTCACCGAGGCCGGCTACGTCGGCGAGGACGTCGAGAACATCCTCCTCAAGCTGATCCAGGCCGCGGACTTCGATGTGAAGAAGGCAGAGACCGGGATCATCTACATCGATGAGGTCGACAAGATCGCCCGCAAGGCCGACAACCCGTCGATCACACGGGACGTCTCGGGCGAGGGTGTCCAGCAGGCGCTCCTGAAGATCCTCGAGGGCACGGTGGCGTCGGTGCCGCCGCAGGGCGGGCGCAAGCACCCCCACCAGGAGTTCCTCTCGATCGACACCACCAACGTCTTGTTCATCTGCGGCGGGGCGTTCGCCGGGCTGGAGGGCATTATCGGCCGCCGTATCGGCCGCAACCAGGTCGGTTTCGGTGCTGATATCAAGGGACGCCGCTCGGAGGAGACCACCGAGTTGTTCGGCGACGTCATGCCGGAGGATTTGCTGAGCTACGGGCTCATCCCCGAGTTCATCGGCAGGCTGCCCGCGGTCTGCGCCGTCCACCAGCTCACGCGGGATGACCTCGTCAAGATCCTGCTTGAGCCGAAGAATGCGCTCATCAAGCAGTACCAGCGGTTCTTCAACTACGACTCGGTCGAGCTGTACTTCACCGAGGATGCGCTGTGGGCGATCTCAGAGCGCGCGCTCGAGCGCGAGACAGGGGCGCGCGGTCTGCGGTCGATCATCGAGCACGCGCTGCTCGATGTCATGTTCGAGCTTCCGTCGCGCAACGACGTCTCGAAGTGCGTGATCACGAAGGAGACGATCACCCAGGGCCGCAAGCCGACGCTCGTGACGGAAGCCGGTGATGACCACGAGCTCGACGACGAGCTCGAAGAGGCCAGCAGCGCCTAGCCCTGCGGGCAGCGGCCGGGCGGGCCACAGGTCGCTGTAAGCACGTTCGTCCCGTTGCGCCCACGCGCGCTGGTCGAGCGGCTCAGCTCGTTACGGCTCCCTGTGTTGGCGTTTGCGTGCCTGGGGCCGGAACGCTGGAGATCGTGGACGCCCGGCCGCCGGGGCGGCTTCCCGGGGGCGGCTTTCTACAATGGCTTCGCGATGGAAACCCGCTATGAGCCCGCCGCCTTCGAGCAGCGCTGGCAGCGCACCTGGGAAGAGGAGGGGTTGTTCGCGGCCGATCCCGATCCGAGCCGGGCGAGCTACGTCGTCGCTGTGCCACCGCCAAACGTCACGGGTGCGCTGCACATGGGCCACGCGCTCAACGGCACGCTGCAAGACGTCCTCATCCGCGTCCACCGGATGCGCGGACAGAACACGCTGTGGCAGCCAGGCTACGACCACGCTGGCATCGCAACGCAGAACGTCGTCGAGAAGGAGCTCGCCAAGGACGGGCTGACCCGGCACGACCTTGGGCGAGGGCAGTTCGTCAGCCGCGTCTGGGCGTGGCTTGAGGAGTACGGCGGCATCATCATGGGCCAGTACCGGCGCCTCGGTGCCTCGCTCGACTACCGGCGCGAGCGCTTCACGATGGACGAGGGCTACTCGCGCGCCGTCCTGCGCTTCTTCGTGCACCTGTACGAGCAAGGGTGGCTTTACCGGGACAACCGGATCGTGAACTGGTGCCCACGGTGCGCGACGGCGATCTCCGACCTCGAGGTCGTGCACGAGCAGGTGGTCGATCACCTCACCTCGATCCGCTATCCGATCCCCGAGACCGGACAGCACGTGACGATCGCAACGGTGCGGCCACCCACGATGCTCGCTGACGTGGCAGTCGCTGTCCATCCCGGCGATGAGCGCTACCGTGGTCTCGTTGGCAGGACAGCGATCGTCCCGATCGCCGAGCGGTCTGTGCCGATCATCGCCGACGAGCGAGTCGAGCGAGATTTCGGCACCGGAGCGCTGAAGGTGACGCCTGGCCACGACGCGCTCGATTTCCAGATCGGCCGGGATCACGGCCTGCGTGAGCCGATGGTGGTTGGGCTTGACGGCAGGATGAACGATGGGGCAGGCGAGCTCAGAGGCCTCGATCAGCCCGAGGCCGAGAGGCGCATCGTCGAGCTGCTCGACGAGCAGGGGCTGCTGGTCGCGCGGGAGCCCTACCGGCATTCCGTCGGGCTGTGCGAGCGCTGCGGCACCCGCGTCGAGCCGCTCGTGTCGCTCCAGTGGTTCTGTGAGATGGAGACGCTTGCCGAGCCCGCGATCAGGGCGGTCAAGGACGGGCGCGTGCGTTTCCATCCCCGACAGCAGGGCAACGTCTACCTCGACTGGATGGAGAACATCCGGCCTTGGTGCGTGTCGCGGCAGCTGTGGTGGGGCCATCGGGTCCCTGTCTGGTACTGCCCGTGCGGCGCGATGACGGTCACCGCCGATCCACCCATGCGCTGCGTCGAGTGCGGCGGGACCGAGCTGCGTCAGGACGAGGACGTGCTCGACACCTGGTTCTCCTCGGCGCTCTGGCCGTTCGCCACGCTGGGCTGGCCCGAGAGGACCGACGACCTGCGGTCTTTCTACCCAGGGCATGTGAACTCGACCGCGCGCGAGATCATCTTCCTCTGGGTCGCCCGGATGATCATGGCGGGGCTCGAGCTGGTCGGGGATGTGCCGTTCGAGGATGTCATCATCCACTCGACGATCCTCGCGCCGGACGGACGGCGCATGTCGAAGAGCCTGGGCACGGGCATCGATCCGCTCGTCGTCGTCGCCGAGCATGGCGCCGATGCAACCCGCTACGGCCTCTGTAAGATCTCGTCGGCCCAAGACGTCCGCTTCTCGTTCGGCGCGATCGAGGAGGGGCGCAAGCTGGCCAACAAGCTGTGGAACGTCTCGCGGCTCTTGCTCGGCGCCAACGAGCGGGGCCTGCCTGCTGCCCAGGATCCGCGAAGCCTCGAAGAGCGATGGATCTTCTCGCGCCTTGCGGGCGCGACCCGCGATGCCGACGATGCCCTGGCGCAGTTCGACTTCGCGGCCGTCTCTCAGCTCCTCTACCACCTCACGTTCGACGACTTCTGCGACTGGTACGCGGAGTCGATTAAGCCGCGGCTCGCCGAGGGCGATGCTCCCGCCATCACGACGTCGCTCGCGGCACTCGAGCGCCTGCTGGTGCTCCTCCACCCGATCATGCCCCACGTGACCGAGGAGATCTGGGCGCGTCTGCCGGCTCGGAGATCGCGGCTGTGTGTCTCCTCGTGGCCTGCGTTCGACGAGGCCGAGCTCGATGAGGGTGCTGAGGCCGAGCTCGAGCGGGTCAGGGAGATCGCGATGATCTACCGGCGAAGCGGCCTCGTCGCGACCACGGCGGATCTCACCGATGAGGCCGTGCGCGTGCTTCGTGCGGTCATACCGATGGACGGGGACCGCTCACACGGCGAGCTGGCGGCCGAGCTCGCGCGGCTCGACGCGGAGATCGCGCGCGCCGAGGGCATGCTGGCGAACGAGCAGTTCGTCCAGCGGGCGCCCGAGGATGTCGTCGCTGCGGAGCGGGACAAGCTACGGCGGTACCGGCGTGAGCGTGACGCTCTCTCGCGCTGACCCATCGGTGCGTCTCTCCGGCACGGGGGTTGGGGTCCCCGGCACTGCTGGGCACGCGAGCGCCGTCTCCCTGCATCGCTACCTGGTCTCCCGAGCCCGCTTCGGCGTGCGGCTAGGGTTGGAGCGCATCGAGGCGCTACTCGCCCGCCTTGGACATCCGCAGCGGCAGTTTGCGTCCGTTCACGTCGTCGGGACGAACTCGAAATCGACCGTGACGCGGATGGTGGAGGAACTCTTGCGCGCACGCGGCCTGAGCGTGGGTGCCTACCTCTCTCCACACGTGACGCGATGGGAGGAGCGCATCCGGATCGGTGGTGCGGAGGCTGACCTCGCCTCGATGATCGACCGCCTCGCGCCGCACGTTCGTCAGCTCGACGAGGAGACCGGCGACCCGGTCACCCAGTTCGAGCTGCTGACGGCGGCCGCCTTCTGCGCGTTTGCCGAGGCAGGTGTCGACGCCGCCGTCATCGAGGCCGGTCTGGGGGGGAGGTACGACGCGACGAACACGATCAACGCGCCGGTTGTCGTTCTCACAGGCGTTGGCCTCGACCATCAGGAGCACCTGGGGGAGACGCGCGAGGAGATCGCGGCCGAGAAGCTCGCCGTCGTCGGACGTGGCTCGACCGTTGTCGTGGGCGAGCGAGAGTGGGCCGGCGCGGCCCAGGCGGCCTGCCAGGGGCGGGTTCTCAATGCGAGCGGGTCGGTGCAGCTCGCCGCTGCGGCCGCGAGCGCGTTCCTCGGAGAGCGGGTCGATCCGACACCCGCCACGTCGGTGGTGCTGCCCGGCCGGCTGGAGCACGTCGGTGATAGTCCCGTCGAGGTCTGGGACGGCGCCCACAACGCGGAGGGCGCCCGGTGGCTCGTCGTGCAGCTCGGCGGGGCGCCGCACGTGCTGGTCGCATCGATCCTGCGCGACAAGCCGGTCGAGGAGATGCTGCAGGTGCTCTCGCAGCTCGCTACGACGCTTGTCGCGACGGCCTCGACGAACGAGCGGGCGCTCACGGCGGAGGCGCTGGCCGCTCGGGCGGCCCGGCTTTCGGTCTTCGCGGATATCCGGATCGAGCCCAACCCCGTCGCGGCGCGCTCGCTCGGACGATCGCTCGCGCACCGGTCGGGAAAGCGGCTCCTCGTCGCCGGGTCCCTGTACCTGCTCGGTGATCTCACCCCTGTCCGTCAGCGGCCCGTACCATGAAGGAACTCCGAGAGCGGTTCGGTGCGGTCGTAATGATGGCGCTCGTGCTCGCCGCGGTGATCGGTGGGCTGTTCGGTTTGGGCTACCTCGTAGGGAAACTGATCCTCTGAACGAACTGGTGGTGAGGCAATGAACTCGTTGCTCGCAGCGTTCCTCCTCCAGCAGCCTGTTCCCAGCCAGGAAGACGACATCTTCCGGGGCGTCCGAGATCTGTTCGACTCCGAGATCTGGGGCGTCGTCAAGAACGTCGCCATCTTCTTCCTCGTTGCGTTCTGGGTCGCCACGGCCTACTGGGTCTACAAGGACGCACGGCGACGAATCGACGACCCCTGGCTCGTTGCCATTGCGGTCGCTCTCGGGGTCTTCCCGCCCTTTGCCGGCCCGGTCATCTACCTGTTATTCCGCCCCCCGGAGTACCTTGACGACGTGCGCGAGCGCGCACTCGAGATTCGGGCCATGGAGGAGTCGATCGGCACGAAGGAGCGCTGCCCGGTCTGTCGGGCATCGGTCGAGGGCGAGTACCTTGCCTGCCCGATCTGTACGACGAAGCTCAGGGACTCATGCCGGCATTGCCAGCAGCCGCTCGAGCCCCTGTGGCAGCTCTGCCCCTACTGCGAGACCGCGGTCGATACGTCGGAGCCTGAGGAGCTACCCGTACCGCAGGTCGGGCACGACCGCTAGTGCGGCGGGCCTGCGCAGCTATGGCACATCGTCGTGGCGCCGTTGAGCGTACCCTGCCTTCATGGGCATTCTCACGACGGCCGCGCTGATCCAGGCCAGCCAGCCCCCGGAGGCATCGCCGAGCTCCTCGGCGGCGATCGTGCTCTTCGTGGTCCCGATCCTCTCGATTCTTGCGACCGGCGTCGTCGCGTGGGTGTTCTGGCAGGCGAAGCGGCGCGAGGACGCCGCTCGCAAGGAACTCGCTGACCGCAAGCGAAAGGAGCTCACGTGGCGGAACGCACGCTCGTCCTGATCAAGCCAGACGCCGTTGGCCGCGGGCTCGCAGGCGAAATCCTCGCGCGCTTCGAGCGACGCGGCCTGGCCATCAGGGCTGCGAAGCTCGTCCAGGCCGACCGGACCCTCGCTGCCGAGCACTACGGGGAGCACCGCGACAAGCCCTTCTTCGAGGAGCTAGTCGAGTTCATCACGGCGGCACCGACGCTCGCTCTCATCATCGAAGGCGAGTCGGTGATCGAGGTCGTTCGAGCGACGATGGGTGCGACCAACCCGGTGGGCGCAGCACCCGGCACCATTCGCGGGGATTTCGCCCTCGCCATGCCCGACAACCTCGTGCACGGCTCTGACTCGCCTGAGTCCGCCGAGCGCGAGATCGGACTGTGGTTTGGCGCCGGAGAGATCGTCTAGCCGCAACACCCGCGGCGAGCCTCCGCCGGCGCTGCTGCTCGCATCGAGATCACCTCGCCGCCGAGCGATCCTCGAGCAGCTCGGGATTCCCTTCGAGGCGGTCGTCTCTGGCTACGTCGAGCACGATCTGCCGGGTGTTGAGCCGATCGAGGCGGTCCGGGGGCACGCGTGCGGAAAGGCGCGCTCGGCAGCCGGGATGGCATCCGCGCGGCAGCCTGTTCTCGGCGTCGACACGGGCGTTGTGCTGGGAGGCCGGCTGTTCGGCAAGCCCCGGGACGTCAACAGCGCGCGGAGCATCCTCGGAGAGCTCTCTGGCCGTACCCACCAGGTTGTCTCCGGGCTCTGCCTGGCCTGCGACGGTCGCGAGCAGCTCGCCCACAGCGTTACCGATGTCACGTTCCGCTTACTCTCGCAGGCTCAGCTCGACGCATACTTCGCCCATGCTGAGTGGGAGGGTCTGGCCGGCGCGTATGCCATTCAGGGCCGTGCCGCCGCCTTTGTCACGCGCGTCAGTGGTGACTACCTCAACGTTGTTGGGCTCCCCGCTGCGCTCCTGATTGACCTGCTCGAGGAGCAGTGGCCGGGCGAGTATTTCCTTCCCCCGTAGCGGTGGCGGACAGCGATCACGGGTCGCCGTTTTGGTCGCCGCTCGTCTTGCAAGGCGACCTTCGCGTGAAGGGGCCTAGGAGTCTTGGCGCGAAGGCTCTACACTGGTGGTGACGAGCATGAGGATGTTCCGGCGGATGAGCGGTTTTGGTGCGCGTGATATGGCCGTGGACCTCGGCACCGCGAACACGTTGGTCTACGTCCGAGGCCGCGGCATCGTGCTGTCCGAGCCGTCCGTGGTCGCGATCGACGTGCGCCACGGCGACGTCCACGCGGTCGGGCAGGAGGCCAAGCTCATGCTGGGGCGAACGCCCGGCACGATCACGGCCATCCGGCCGTTGAAGGATGGCGTGATTGCCGACTTCGACGTCACTGAGCAGATGCTGCGCCATTTCATCCACCGCGCCAACGGCAGCAGGTTCGCACACCCCCGCGTGGTCGTCTGTGTGCCCAGCGGCGTGACAGGCGTGGAAAAGCGCGCGGTGGAGGAGGCGACGCTCTCGGCAGGCGCGCGTGCCGCCTACCTGATCGAGGAGCCGATGGCCGCCGCGATCGGGGCCGGCCTGCCTGTCTCGGAGCCAACCGGGAACATGATCGTTGACGTCGGGGGCGGCACGACCGAGGTCGCTGTCATCTCTCTCGGTGGCATCGTCGTGTCACAGTCGATCCGCGTCGGGGGGGACGAGATGGACGAGGCCGTCCTCAACCACGCCAAGAAGGAGTACAAGCTCCTGATCGGCCAGCAGACCTCTGAGGAGGTCAAGTTGGAGGTCGGCTCGGCTTGGTCATCCTCTGAGGGGCTCCAGGCGGAGGTGCGCGGGCGCGACATGCTGACCGGACTCCCCAAGACGGTGGTTTTCACCTCGGAGGAGGTAAGGCGAGCGCTTGATGAGCCGGTCATCCAGATTCTCGACGCGATCAAGTCGACGCTCGACAAGACACCGCCTGAGCTCGCGGCGGACATCATGGATCGAGGCATTGTGCTGGCGGGCGGCGGCGCGCTCCTCCGGGGTCTCGATGAACGGCTGCGTGAGGGTACGCAGATACCGGTGCACGTGGCCGAGTCGCCGCTGACGTGCGTGGCTGTCGGCTCTGGTCGCAGCCTCGAGGAGTTCGAAGTGATCCACCGGTCGTCCCGCAACCGCCGCAACGGGCGCCGCTAGCTGACACGTCGCCACACGCTGGGACGGTTGCGAGGTCATTCCCAGGCCTCCCCTGAGGCTTGGGTCCCGAGGCGGCCTGGTCGGAGACTGGGCAGGGCCGCCTGGTCGCCCGGGCATGCCCACACAGCCACGTGCTGGCGATGCGGTGCACTACGGCCGAACGTACGCACCCATAGGCGAAGCCGCTGGACACCGAACAAGCCACCCGCTGGCGATGCCACAGCCACCAGCTGGTGATGCGGTGGAATTCGGAACAGCCTCGTGATGCTTCTGTCACAGATTGTGCGAAAGCTGCGCGTTCAGCTGGGCTACCCTCCCCTGGGTGGTGGGTGGGGGCAGGCCATCTCTCCCAGCGGCCCGGGTGTGGGCGGCTCCGAGCGGCGCCTCTGGGCAGCGCTCCCTGGCGCGGCGCTCGGGCAGGATCGCCGGCCAGCCCCAGGCCATGCGCCTGTCACTGTGGTTCCGGTGACAGACCGAGAGTGACAGATCGGGAAGGGGACGCTTCAATAGCCAAGCTGCGGCCGCAATGGCCAAACCGCGGCCATTTGCCCGTCTGCCAGGTCAGCCTTGACGCTCCACGACAACCGGAGGCTCCACCTGCCGACAACCCTTGGCACGGTGAGAGCCTTGAGCTTCAGGCTGGACAGCGAGGTCGGGCAGTCTCTCCAGCGGGCTTAGCCCGCGCCGGCCCTCCAGAGTCTGGTCAGGCGCATGACCGGAGACGACCGCCGTACAATGGAGTGCGCCCGTGCCTCGGCAGCGAACAGTTCGTCTCCCGCGGCCGCTCGTTTCCCAGCATCGTCCTCGTAGAGTCCGCGGATCTGCCGGCAGAAGCCGTGCGCAGCGTCGGCTGGTCGTTGCAGCGCTCATACTGCTTGCGCTTGCGCTGACGACGATCTACTTGCGCGAGGCGGAGGACGACGCTCTCCACGGGGCGCAGCAGCGCGGCTCTGAGATCCTGACGCCGCTCGCGGTGGCCGGCGAGCGGATGGCGCGCCCGTTCCGGGATGCCTACAGCTACGTTGAGGGCCTCGCCGACGCCCGCGCCGACGCCGAGCGGATGCGCAGGGAGCTCGAGCGCCTCAGACGGCAGGTCATCGCCAACGAGACCGCCGTGGCGGACGCGGCGCGCTATGAGCGCATTCTCAGGTACGAGACCGGTCCGCGCTTCCCAGACGATTTCGACCCGGTCGTCGCGCGCGTCACGCAGGTCCCATCGTCGCCGTTCCGACAGGAGATCGTCGTCGCTGCCGGGACCAGCGCGGGCATTGGCATCAACGACCCGGTCGTCACCCCTGACGGCCTCGTCGGTCGAGTGATCCGTGTGAGCGCAACGCGCGCCAAGATCCGCCTGCTCACCGATCAGCAGTCGGCTGTCTCCGCAGTTGTCGTTGGCTCCAGCGCGGAGGGTATCCGCTCCGGCGCGCAGGGCATCGTCCAGGCGGCCTCGAGCGCCGGCGCCGGCCTCACGCTCGATCGTGTCGGCAAGGAGGAGGTCGTCAATTCAGGTGACCTCGTCGTCACATCCGGCTTCCGGACGAGCGAGTTCGCGTCGCTGTTCCCCCCCAAGATAGCGATCGGGGCTGTTCGCAGCGTCGGGCAGCAAGACATTGACCTGTTCAAGCGCATTCAGGTCGAGCCGATCGTCGACTTCGAGTCGCTCACCGAGGTCATCGTGCTCGCGCCGAAGCAATGATCGATCTCGTCAAGGGGCTTCCGCTCCTGGCTGTGCTCGCGGTCGGCCAGATCACGATCGTCAATCCGCTTGAGCTCATCGACGGACCGCCCGACCTCCTGCTGGTGGCGCTCGTCGCGCTCGCGCTGTTGCGCGGGCCGGTCGTCGGCGCGATCGGTGGTTTCTGGACGGGGATCATTGTCGATGTCGCGACCCTCGATACCCTTGGCCTGACGTCGCTCTTGCTCGTGCTCGTCGGCTACGGCATCGGCCGCTTCGGGGACGTGACAACCGTTCGGAGCGCGCAGCTTCCTCGCGTGCTGCTGGCCGTGCTCATCGCCACGATCGGCCTGATGGCCGGCTCGATTCTCATCAACTTCATGCTGGGAACGTCGGTGCCGCTCGGGCCGGTCCTCGTGCGCTCGTTCCTGCCGACCCTCGCGCTGAATCTCGTGCTCGCCTATCCCGTCTTCCTGTTGCTGCGGCTGCTTTTCCGCGTCCACGTCCGGCAGCGGCCGGAGGTGGTCTCCGCTGGCTAGGAGATCCAACTCACCGTTCCTGCCGCCGGACCCTCGCGTCGTCTCGCCGTACCGGCTCACGCCGAAGATGGCGTTCCGGATCACCCTCCTCGGCGGCTTGGCGGCCGTGCTGCTTGCAATCCTCGTCTTCCGGCTGTGGGCACTCCAGATCATCTCGGGCGATGAGTACCTCTCCGACGCGCTCAACAACCAGGTGCGTACCGCCCGCGTCGACGGCCCACGCGGGACGATCCTCGATGTCAGGGGGCGAGTGCTCGTCCGCAACAAGCCGGGAACGATCGTCCGCTTCTGGCCAGGAGATGTGCTGGAGGATCGCCGTTCGGGCATGCTCCGCCGGCTCTCGCGGCTCCTTGACGTGCCGGTCCGCGACATCGAGGCCGAGATCGACCGCGTGGAAGGAGACCCGCTTAGCCCGGCGATCGTCCGTGCCTTCGTGCCCGAGGTGCAGGCCGACTTCCTCCTCGAGCACCAGGACGAGTTCCCAGGCGTCGAGGTCGTCGAGACCGAGCTGCGGGAGTACCCCTTCGGGTCCCTCGCGAGCCACATCCTCGGCTACGTCGGCGAGATCTCGCGCGAAGAGCTCGAGCGTCTCGACCCGGACACCTACGAGCCGGGCGACCGAATCGGCAAGACCGGTATCGAGTTCAGGTACGACCAGTTTCTCCGTGGAGACACGGGTACCGAGGAGGTGCGCGTCGATGCGCTCGGGCAGATCGTCCGTACTCGCCGGGAGACGGAGAAGCCCGTTCCCGGCAACGCGATTCGGCTGACCATCGATGCGGGCGTTCAGCGGGCCGCTGAGGACGCGCTCCGACGCGGAATCGCCCGGGTCCGCTTCGAGGACAACCAGCTGCTCGCCAACGGTGGCGCCGTCGTTGCCATCGATCCGCGCAACGGCGCGATTCGAGCGATTGCCTCCAACCCTGACTTCGATCCTGCGATCTGGGTCGGCCGCCGCGATCCGGATGACATCGCCCGGCTCGGATCCCGCTTCGAGAACAGTCCAGGGCTCAACCGCGCAATCGAGGGTCTCTATCCGCCGGGGTCGGCCTTCAAGCCCGTCACCGCGCTTGCAGCCCTGTCAGAGCGGAACGCAACGGGAACCGCCCCGCTCCTGACCACGGACGAACTGGTTCAGTGTCCCCCGTTTATGCTCGTCCGCGACCGGGTCTTCCGGAACTGGCAGGAGCGCAACACGGCGATGACGCTCGAGCGTGCGCTCGCGGAATCGTGCGACACGTACTTCTACAACCTCGGTCTGCGCTTCTTCAACCTCCCGCCTGAGCGCGGCAGCCCACTGCAGTTCTGGGCGAGGAGGATGGGCTTTGGCGAGTTCACCGGGATCGACGTCGGCCCTGAGAGCGACGGCCTGCTCCCGACGCCCGAGTGGCGGCGGCGAACAGGAACAACGGCTGTCGACAAGATCTGGAAGCCAGGCGACTCCGTCCTGCTTTCGATCGGTCAGGGCTTCCTGCTTGTGACCCCACTCCAGATGGCGCGCTTCTATGCCATGCTCGCCAACGGCGGCAGGCTTGTTGAGCCACACCTGGTCAGGCAGGTCGAGCAGCCCGGCTCCGAGCCCGGGGATCCAACCGTTCTGAGGGCGTTCGCACCGCTCGAGCCGCACGACATCGGGCTCGATCCGCATGCTATCTCGGTTGTTCGCGATGGCCTGTTCAAGGCGACTCATGAGGACTACGGCACGTCGACATCGACGTTCCGCGACTACGCGATCCCGATTGCCGGCAAGACCGGCACGGCCGAGAAGTTCGTCGAGCTGCCGAAGGGCGCTCTCGGTCTTGAGCAGACGTACGTCGGAAACCAGGATCAGGCATGGTGGTGCGGCTACGGCCCGGCAACGGCCGAAGACGAAGCCGAGCTCGCCGTGTGCGTCGTGATCGAGAATGGCGGTCTCGGCGGGAGGGCGGCTGCGCCGGTCGCGCTCGAGGTCTTCGAGGCGTACTTCGGTGAGCGTGCGGCCGAGCAGCCCGGGACCGGAGACGTGCGAGGGCTGACGGACTAGAACGATGGCCACCCACCCGGCTCTCGTCGATACCGCAGCTGCTCCGGACTCTCCTCGGCTCAGCACGAGGATGCTGGAGATCTTGGCGAGGCTCGACTACATCCTGCTTGCCGCCGCTGCGGCGCTGGTCGGGTTTGGACTGTGGATCGTCGGCACGATCACGCGTGACGACATCCGCGGCGATCCCTCATTCTTCCTGTCCCGCCAAGCGCTTGCCGCGGCCGTTGGCGCCGTCGTGGTGGCGGTTCTTGCCGGAGTCAACCCGAACATCCTGCGCCGCCTGCGCATGCCGTTCTACGCGGCTACGATCGCGCTCTTGATCGGGGTCTTGCTCACACCGGAGGTCAGGGGCACGCATCGCTGGATCGAGGTCGGCTCCTTCAACTTCCAGCCGTCGGAGTTCGTGAAGATCATGCTGGCGGTCGTGCTTGCTGCGTTCGTTGCCAACCGAGCAGGCGCCGGTGTTGACTTCTCGACGGCGGCGGGCGCGATCCTGCTCGCCGTTCCGCCCATCGTGCTCGTGTTCGTCCAGCCCGACCTCGGGACGGCATCCCTCTTCGTCGTCGGCCTCGTTGCGGTCGTCTTCTTCGGCGGAGCCAGCTGGCGGACGCTCGGCAGCATCGCTGCGGTGGCCGTCGCCGTCGTCGCCGGCCTGATCTGGATCCTTCCCGCGAACGATGTCGACATCCTCAGGCCGTACCAGGTCGATCGACTGTCGGGTTTCCTCGACCCCTCGTCGGATCCGAGCGGTAGCACCTACAACGTCAACCAGTCCATCACGGCGATCGGCTCCGGGGGGCTCACCGGCCGGGGTAGCGAGGACGCCACGCAGACATCGAGTTTCTTCCTTCCCGAGCACGCCACCGACTTCGTGTTCAGCTCGGCCGCCGAGCAGCATGGGTTCGTCGGGGCGCTCGCGCTGCTGCTCCTCTACGCCGTGGTCGTCTGGCGCGGCATCCGCATTATCTCGATCGCGCCGAGCCTCTTCAGCGCGCTCCTGGCGGGAGCTCTGATCGCGTCCCTCATCTGCCAGGTCGCGATCAATGTCGGCATGACGATGGGAATCGCGCCCGTCGTCGGCATCCCGCTGCCTTTCGTCAGCTACGGTGGCAGCTCGATGGTCGCGAGCCTTGCCACGATCGGCGTGCTGATGGCGATCCACGTCCGTGGCCGCATGGTCTCGTGATGAAGCTGCCCGGCGTGTCCTCCATGCTCGTGCGGCACGGGCTCACGTTGCGTCGGCTCGTCGATGAGGTCGCGGGCGACCCTGGCGGAGCGGTCGTGGTCGCCGGCGATCGGCTGGCTGCTGAGCGGCTTCACGCGGAGCTCGCTGAGGAAGCGGGTTCCGACGTCGTCCGGTTGGTCGCAGGTGCCGCGCTCGCGCCGTCTGATATCGAGGACGCCCTCGTGGCTGTCCACGTGCAGCGGGGCGAGGTCTCCAGTGCCGACGAGATGGCTCTTCGACACGCCGATCGCGCGCGCGTGCCTGTTGTCTGCCTCTCCATCGACGCGCCTAACCCTCAGCACCTCTCCTCGATTCCATACGTGCTCGCTGAGGACGTCGTCCACGCGCCCGGTCGCGGGCCGCTTCCGATCGAGCGGCTCGCAGGACGGATTGCCGTGCGCGCGGGGCCGCGGGGCTTCGCGCTGGCGGCGAATGCGCCTGGACTGCGGAGGCCCGTATGCGATGCAATCGTGGCGCACTACTCGCGGCTGAACGCAGCGGTTGGGGCGGCCGTCTTCGTTCCGGGCGTCGATCTCCCGGTGCTGACGCTGAATCAGCTGCGCATGGTCTCGCGGATCGCGGCTGCCCATAGCGTCGACCTCGACGCCCGACGCCTCGTCGAGCTCATGCTCGTCGTGACCGCAGGCCTCGGGCTGCGCTCAGCGGCCCGCTACCTCACCTTCCTTGTTCCCGTTGCGGGCTGGGTTGTGAAAGGCGGCGTGGCGTTCGCAGGGACGCAGGCGATCGGGCGCGCCGCGATCAAGCGCTTTGAAAGCATGGGCTCCACCGAGGGCCAACCGGCTGGCGGCGCTCGGCTCGGGTTGCCAGCAACGCGAACGCGGTCTCCCGCCCCTGGTAACCTCTAAAGGAGAGCGACCGGAAGGACCGAGCCCCGATCGGGCTAGCGGGATTCCACGCTCTAACAACACGTTGATGGTTCTCAAGTTGAGATTCGCTCTCGCTGGGCCCTGTGCCGAACCGGGTGTCGTGGGTTCCCGCGTGCCCCGCCGGCAGGGAACGGCGCCCACGCCGCCGAAGCCTCCGGGCACCGGCGGCATGGTGAGCCCGTTGGGAGGGGCGTGGCTGCCGTGCGCAGCCGTCCTCTCGGAAGGAGTTGCTCGTGAAGCTGTGGTCCCGAGGCAAACGAAAGGCCGACAAGCAGGTCGCGGAGGAGCCCGTCGGCTCCACCGAGCAGGCGGTTGCCGCTGAGTTAGCCCCGTCGGTCGAGGAAGAGGAGCCCGGCCGACGCCGGTCAGGCCGGGCCATCCGGCAAAAGAAGGCCCGCGCGGAAAGCGAGGCGAGCCCGGATGGAGGGGCCGCTGAGGCCGAGGGTGTCGGCGATGCGGCGGCGAAGTCCCGGCCGACGAGGCGCGGCTCAGGGAAGGCGAAGAAGACGGCGGCCGCGAAGGCCCCTGCAGGGACCCGCTCGGCGACGAAGGCTTCGGGGGAGGCCGAACAGGGCAAGGGTCCCCCCGCAGCCAAGACAACGGCCCCGAAACATCAAGGGCGCGGCAAGGCATCGTCCCAGGGCAAGGGCGGCCGTGCCGACGGCGACGGGAAGAAGGCAGCCGGATCCCGCGGGCGGGGACGCCGCACGCCGGCGCGTCCGACATCGCCGACGGTGAAGAAGGAGATGCTCGTCTCGGTCAGTGTGGGCGAGCAGCAGGTGGCGATCCTCGAGGACGACCGCCCGGTCGAGGTGTATCTCGAGCGTCGGGGGCGCCGCTCGATCGCCGGGAATATCTACAAGGGCGTCGTCGACAACGTGCTGCCCGGCATGGAGGCGTCCTTCGTGGACATCGGCCTCGAGCGGAACGGGTTCCTCTACGTCGATGAGATCGTCGTCGAGGAGCCGCGCGGTGAGCAGAAGAGCCGACCGGTCCTGAAGCGCCAGAACCGTCCCATCAACGAGCTGGTCTCACGCGGGCAGGAGATCCTCGTCCAGGCCGTCAAGGATCCGATGGGCACCAAGGGCGCTCGCCTGACCACGCAGATCTCCTTGCCGGGGCGCTTCCTGGTCTACGTGCCGTCCGGAGAAGGCATCGGCGTCTCGCGTCGGCTCAGCGACGAGGAGCGCGAGCGCCTCCAGGCGCTCTGTAGGGGGATGGACCTCCCTGAAGGGGGCATCATCGTCCGCACGGCCGCGGAGGGTGCCTCAGAGGCGGAGCTGGCTGGAGACATCGCGCTGCTCCGCAAGCTCTGGGCCACGATCTCCGGCCGTGCTCAGCGCGCGGAGGCGCCCACGCTCGTCTACCAGGAGTGGGAGCTGCCGCTGCGGGTCGTGCGCGACCTGTTCACGAAGGACTACAGGCGCCTCGTCGTCGACCATGAGCGCACCCACCGCCGTATCGTCGGCTACTTGAGGCGCACGTCCCGCGAGCTCGCCGAGCAGATCCACCTCTACAACGAGCCAGAGCCGCTCATGCGAAGCCAAGGTGTTGACGCTGCGCTTCGGTCGACGCTGAAACCCCGAGTCGATCTGCCATCGGGTGGATACCTGATCTTCGACTACGCGGAAGCGCTCACGGTGATCGACGTCAACACCGGGCGGTTCGTCGGCCCGCGCGGCCAGAGGAGCGGCGCGCGGCTCGAGGACACGATCACGCAGAACAATCTCGAAGCTGCGCAGGAGATCGTCCGGCAACTTCGCCTTCGGGATATCGGCGGCATAGTCGTCATCGACTTCATCGATATGGAAAGTCAGCGGAACCGAACGGCGGTTGAGGAGGCGCTTGCGAACGAGCTCGCGCGCGACCGCACGAAGACGTACGTCGTCGAGATCTCGCCGCTCGGGCTCGTGGAGATGACCCGCCAGAACGTCACCGACGGCCCGCGCGAGATCCTGACCCGCCCGTGTCCGACCTGCCAGGGCGATGGGATCGTGATCTCCGACGAGACGACGGCCATCGACGCCGAGCGGACGCTGCGCGAGCTCGCTGCCCGGTCAACGGCCCCAGCGATGCTGGTCGAGCTCGCGGCGCCGATCGCGCGCATTCTGATCGGCCCGGCCGGGCGTCGCCTCGCGGAGCTCGAGCGCGACACCGGCAAGTACTTCGCCTTCGAGACCAAAGACGACCTGCCCAACGACCATCTCGCCGTTCTCAGGGAGGGCACGGTGGCCGAGATCGAGCCACGGGGCCTGCCGGTGGCTGCCGGCGAGGCGCTCGAGCTGAAGCTCGAGCAGGAGCACGCGACCGGCGGCGGCGATGCGATCGGTCGGATCGATGGGTACGTCGTCACGGTGGAGGACGGCGCGAACAGGATTGGCTCAACCGTGCGGGTGCGCATCGAGCGCGCCACGCGCACTGCCGCCTACGCCTCGGTTGCCGACGGACCGGGTCCCGCAGCGGTCGAGCCGCCGATCGATCCGGCACACGCGGTTGCAGACGGCTTCCCCGACGCCGCCGAGGCCCAAGAGCAGCCTGCCGGAGAGGCGCCGAAGAAGAAGACGCGCCGCGGAAGCCGTGGCGGTAAGCGACGCAAGAAGCCCGCGGTCGAGACCGGTGAGGCTCCGAAGGAGCAGGCTGAGCGAAAGCAGGAGGAGGCGGCCCAGGAGGCTGTCGAGCCAGGGAAGACCCCGAGCGCAAAGCCGGCCTCAAAGCCAAAGTCGAAGGCGAAATCGAAGGCGGAGTCGAAGGGGGCGACAGAGTCGGAAGCGGTGGTGGCAGAGGCGAAGAAGCCGTCGAAGGGGAAGGCGAAGGCGAAGAAGGCCGTAGCAGCCGAGGCGGTCTCAGCAGCCAAGGAGGGCTCGGACGCAAAGCCAAAGTCTAAGGCGGGCTCGGATGCAAAGCTAAAGGCGAAGTCGAAGGCGAAGGCGGGCTCAAAGGCTGGCTCCGGGGCAAAGGCGAAGGCAGCGGCGGAGTTGAATGGGGCGACAGAGTCGGAAGCGGCGGTGACGGAGGCGAAGAAGCCGTCGAAGGGAAAGGCAAAGAAGGCCGCAGGAGCCGAGGCGGTCTCAGCGTCGAAGACGAGCTCAGGGTCGAAGTCCAAAGCGGGCGCGAAGGCGTCCTCGGAGGCCAAGGCGGCGCCAGCCGCGGAGAAGGCCTCGGCGGGCGGCCGCGCAAAGCGAGCGGCATCGAGAGCAACGTCGGGCTCCCCAGCAGGCGAGACCGACGTACAAGCGGATGTCGAGCTGTCGGCCGGGCAGCCGGCGACCGAGGCGGCGGCTGAGAAGAAGGCGAAGAAGACGAGGAGAGGATCGCGCGGTGGACGTTCTCGCCGGAAGGGTTCCGGGGCGGCACCGGCCGCAGGCACGAACGGCTCTCAGGCGCAGGAGCCCGACGGGTCTGCGGAGATCTCGGCACCGCCAACGCGCTCGTCGGGGCGACCCGACTGGCGGGCGACCACGTCCGGGATGGGCGGCGATGCGCGCACCGAGACGCGTGAGGACGAGACCGACGATGCTTCGGCCGACACCTCCTCCTCGCAGCCTCGGTCACGCAGGCGCCGCCGCGCCGCGAAGAAGCCGGTGGCGGCCGAGAGCTGAAGCGGCGACTAGCCGTCCTGCCAGCTGCGGTGGCACTGAGGTGGGTGTGTGCCGGTGGGCGGACCGGGTGGTCCCATCCCGGCTCTCCACGATATGAGCTGCCTGCGACCTGTCGTCGACCCGCAGTCCTGCTGGCGGACTCGCAGGTTACCCGTCGCCGCCGCCTCTGGAGGCGCGTCAGCTAGAATGCCATCGTCGGCGGGCTGCGCTGCCCGTCGTTTCGGTGGCGAGGAACACACGTGACCCACGCGATCATCCGGCTAGGCGGGCGTCAATTCCGCGTCGAGGAGGGCGAGCAGCTCCTCGTTGATCGGCTTCCTTTCGCTGAGGGCGCCGACTTCGTGCCCGATGTTCTCGCGATCGATGTCGACGGCGACCTCAAGCTCGCCGAGGACGACATTGGCGACGGCGCGGTCACGGCGCGCGTCACCGAGCACCTGCGCGGGCCGAAGATCGTGATCGGAAAGCATCGACAGCGCAGCGGCTATCGGCGGCGGAACGGGTTCCGTGCGAGCCTCTCGCGTGTGACGATCGAGTCGATCGCGTCCACCGAGCCCAAGCGCAGGAAGCGGGCGACAACGAAGCGCACATCCGCCAAGAAGGCGCCGGCGCCGAAGGCGCGCAAGCGAAGCACAAAGGAGTAAGCGATGGCTCACAAGAAGGGCCTCGGCTCGTCGAAGAACGGCCGTGACTCCCAGTCAAAGCGTCTTGGCGTCAAAATCTTCGCCGGCCAGGAGGTCAAGGCGGGCATGATCATCGCGCGCCAGCGCGGCACGCGGTTTCGTCCCGGCCCCGGCGCGGCAATTGGACGCGACGATACGATCTTCGCTCGGCGCGACGGCACCGTGGGCTTTCGCGCGAGCGGCACGTCGCGCATCATCACCGTCGTCTAGGCGAGCAGCTCGAAGCGAGGACTCCCGAGAGTGTTCCCTCAGGCATGGCGCAGGCCGTTACGACCGTTGTCCAGTATGCCGCTGGCTCGGTGGGCCGTTCAGCGCCTCGGCGAGGTCCCTGGACCGGCGGGCATGTGCAGCGCCGGCGGCTGCAAACCACGAGGCGTGCTGTCGCGACGCTCACGCGCGTTGCCGGCCCAGGTCTGCAAGCCAGCGGCTGCGGTCGGCGGTCTCGGCCGCTGACGACGTCCGCCCGGCGGGGCAGACGCGGCTCGTAGGCGGCAATGTTCCAGGATCGGGCGCGTATCCAAATCGAGGCCGGCCGCGGCGGAGACGGGGCGATCGCCTTTCGGCGCGAGAAGTACGTACCGCGCGGCGGGCCGAGCGGAGGGGATGGCGGGCGAGGAGGGGATGTCGTCCTTCTCGCCGATCCGGACCGCCGCGATCTCGCGACACCCGAGCGGCATCCGCATGTTCGCTCAGGCTCGGGCGGCCACGGAGAGGGGGCGAACCGTACCGGCGCCGATGGCACCGATGTCGAGATTCGCGTGCCGGTCGGCACACAGGTGCTCGACGAGGCCGGTCGCCTGATCGCCGATCTCGCGCACCCGGGAGCTCGCGCCGTCGTGGCACGCGGCGGCCGGGGCGGGGCCGGCAACCGCCGCTTTGCCAACCCGCGCAGGCAGGCGCCGCGCTTCGCCGAACCGGGGCTGCCAGGCGAGCAGTTGTCGATCGAGTTACGGCTGAAGCTGCTCGCCGATGCTGCGCTGCTTGGCTTTCCAAACGCCGGCAAATCGTCGCTGCTACGCCAGATCTCGAATGCGGAGCCCAAGGTTGCTGGCTACCCGTTTACGACGCTCGCGCCGGTGCTTGGGACCGTCGAGGCTTCGTACGGGCGACAGCTCGTTGTCGCGGATGTGCCCGGGCTGCTTGAGGGCGCGAGCGGGGGGGCCGGGCTTGGCCTTGAGTTCCTCGCGCACCTCGAGCGCGCTCGGCTCTTCATCCACGTGATCGACCCGACCGCCGGCGACCCGGTCGAGCAGTTCACGACGATCGATCACGAGCTTCGGGCCTACGGTGGAGGTCTGGTCGAGCGGGATCAGCTCGTCGTCTTGAGCAAGGCGGATCTCGGTGTCTCAACGACCTTTCGGCTTGCGGATTCCCGGGTCAGGGGCGTCGTGATCGCATCGGGCGTCACCGGCCAGGGGATCGACGATCTCATGCGCGCGCTGTTCGACTGCATGCCGGAGGCGGCTGCCGAGACAGGCCCGGTCGAGCTCGCTGACTTCCTCGTCTACCGACCGCGCGCGCCTCTGCATCGGCCGTTCCGCGTGTTGAGAGCAGACGACGGTTGGCTGATCACCGGTCGCGCTCTCGATCAGCTCGCCGAGGCGGAGGTCGAGGCCGCGTTGCGCGAGGCGGGTGCTCGCACCGGCGACGTGGTGACGCTCGGCGACCGGGTGCTGGAGCTCGGATGAGCGACCGTGACCACATCGCCGCGGCGTCGATGGAGGCAGTGCAGGTCGGGCTGCTCGGCGGCGCCTTCGACCCACCGCACATCGGCCACATCGCCCTGGCGGAGGCGGCGGCCCGACATTTCAGCGTGGCGAGGCTTCTCGTCGTTGTGACCGGTGAGGCTCCGCACAAGGGCGTACCCACGCCGGCCGAGGCGCGGTACGAGCTGGCCGAGGTCGCCTTCGGCGGCAGGCCGGGTATCGAGGTCTCGCAGCGTGAGCTGGGCCGCCCGGGTCCCTCATACACAGTCGACACCGTCCGCTGGGCCGCTGAGCGCTTTGGCGAGGTGGTGTTCATCGTGGGTGCCGATGAGTTCGCGTCCTTCCTGAACTGGCACCGGCCGAACGCGATCCTCGAGGCCGCGCGGCTGGGCGTCGCGACACGAGCCGGTTACCAGCGTGGCGTTCTCGACAGCGTGAGGAGCCGGCTCGCGCTGCCCGAGCGGGTGGAGTTCTTCGTGATCCCCGCGATTCGCGTCTCATCGAGCCAGGTACGCGAGAGAGTTGCACGGGGGACAGCGATCGATGACCTCGTTCCGCCTGCGGTTGCCGAGCGCATCGCTGCGCGCGGGCTATACCGTGACCCGTGAGCGGGGCGGCTTGACCCGCGAGCAGCGGGGCGACTACGCTCAGGGGCAGATGCACACGCGTCGGAGGGCACGGACGTCCTGAAGCCTCTCGAGCTCGCGCTGCACATCGTCCGGGTTGCTGAGAGCAAGGTCGCAGAGGAGATCCTCGGTCTCGACCTGCGGGAGGCATGCAGCTTCACCGACTACTTCGTGATCTGCAGCGGTCGCAACGCGCGGCAGGCGCAGGCAATCGCAGGAGAGGTGCGCGAGGCCCTCAAGCGCGACGAAGGGCTGCTTCCCCGCAATGCGGCTGGGGAGCGCGAAGGATCGTGGATCCTGCTCGACTACCTCGATGTGGTCGTTCACGTGTTCACACCCGAGGCGCGCGTGTTCTATGCGCTCGAGGAGCTGTGGCACGACGCCCCGCGGCTCGAGCTCAGACGTGCCTCAGGCACGGTCCCCTGCGGCGCATCGGGCGACGGTTCGGCCTCAGAGCGCGCTCCCTAGCGCGAAACGCAGCGGCGCTCCACGGGCGGCTGGCGGGATCCGCCCAGACCTGTCGCGGTACACTCTGAGCACGCGGGGCCATAGCTCAGCTGGGAGAGCGTCTGGCTGGCAGCCAGAAGGTCACGGGTTCGAGTCCCGTTGGCTCCATCTCTGCCAGGTTTTGCGTGTGCTCTGTTAGTCGCGCAAAAGTGAGCCT
>JAPOVR010000129.1 GCA_026708005.1 Actinomycetes bacterium | reverse complement strand
GCAGGCCGTTCGCTTCGAGGGGCCTGTGCCAAGCGCGGCGCCCGACCGGCCCTAGGAGGGTCTAGCGAAACGCACAACGCCTGTATCCATACGGGTCTGCTGGTATGGGCTCAGAGCGGTTACCCACGAATCCGGCTGTTTTTGCCCACTGTCGGAGCGAAGCGGCATCTACTCCTTTGGGGTTGGAAGCGCTGAGCCTGGTGTTTGGGGTCAAGTGGAGAAGGTGTTCCGAGGTGAACTGCCCTGTTGGGACTGGTCCACCCTGACCTGCCCTCCTGAGTCTGGTCCACGGTCAATGTGAGGACGTGGGTCGGGGAGGGGGGAGATGCCCTTTCGTCTAGACGCGGGGCGCCCTTTCCCCTCGACCCGGGGTGCCCTCTCCTCTCGACCTACAGACGCCCTTTCCGCAGCCCGCGGGCGCACTCTCTCCCCCGACCTGGGCCACCTCTCCCCTCAAGCCGGCGCCGCGGAGCCAAGCCGCGGCGCTCTCAGCGCTTTCGCCGAGCTCGGGGCACGCCGCCGCAGACTCCCGGCGGCGCCCTCCTCACGACGGCTTGCGCGCGATGACGACCCCGTAGCCCAGTACACCCTCCGCGAGGGTGGACTGCGCAAGGCGAACGAGCTCGAGCGCACGGTCGACACCGCCAACGAGCGCCTCCGGCAGCTGCGACTTGGCCAGGCGCGCGAGCCGCAGCCGTCCTTCGACCTGGCCGATCATCTCCACCAGCGCCTCATCGTGCCGCTCGGTCTCTTCGACCACCAAACCGGATTCTTCGAGGACACCGCTCACGGTCTCGAGTGTCTGGGCCGCGCCCAGACACGCGACGACGGCAGCCACGTTCTTCAGACCCTCCGGCAGCTCGTTGGGCACCGCCGTCACGTCGGAGAGCGCCAACCTCCCTCCCGGTCGCAGCACGCGAGCCATCTCGGAGGCGGCCGCCGATGTGTCGGGGAAGATGCACAGCGAGCATTCGCACAGAATCCCATCGGCGCTGCTGGCCTCAAGCGGCAGGCGTTCCGCGTCCCCGTGGACGAAGCTCACGAGATCGCCTACGCTAGCCTCCTCCGCTGCCATGGACGCAGCCGCGACGTTCCCGGGGGCAAGATCGACGCCAATCACCGCACACCCATGCTCCTGGGCAAGTTGGATCGAGCTCGCGCCTCGTCCACTCGCAACATCAACCACGGTGCTGTCGTGCGCCACTTCGAGGGCGCGGGCAAGCCGGGAGGTCAGCGCCGCACCGCCCGGATGGAAATGCTCACCGAGAAGCCACCTGGCCGCCTCGCTGGCATACGCCGAGGCACAGCACCCCTTCACGGCCTCGGCATCGAGCGAGCTGATGGGCGCAGCTGCAATCCCCAAGACATCCGGCTCGGTCATCGCGCCGCCTGGAAGGTCCGCGAGACCTGCTCTCTCGCCCACAGCGCGACCGGCCCCTTATGCCGCTGGCTCCTCATGAGAGCCTCTTGCCGACGTTTCGCGCGTCCCTCGGCCCGTCCGCGCTGCGGGTAAGCCGCACCGTCTGCGAGCCGTACTGCGTCGGTTGGAGGACGGGCAGCAGCTCGCGCCCATGGGGCACCATCAGCTCAACTGGGACACCGGAGAGCTGCTCGCGCACCTGCTCGCGGTAGCCGACGGAGTTGTACGCGCAGAACGGAATCATGCGTCCATCCGGTGTCAGCTCACCCACGCAGCACTTCATCAGCTGACGAACGTTCAGCGTGTAGGGATCGAGGAAGTCCTGGATGACGATCCCAAAGAGGCTCTGCCAAGGATCGTCGATCGCGTCGGCAAAGGTGGTGAGATCGAGGCCGCAGCTCTCACACGCTGCGGTCAGGTTGCCGAAGCCAGGCTCTGCCGAGGTTGAGAACATGTGCTCGAGGGGTCCTCGGATGTCCGGATCGAAGAGGAACCGGTTTGACACGTAGTCGAGAAACGGCTCGACATCGAGGAGCCGCGTGATCGGAACCAGCCCATCCTTGTCGATGAGCGCGTAGGTCTGACTCCGGCACGTGGGCGAGCAGCACGGGACCGGAACGAAGTCAGAGACCCTGAACCACTCCGGCACCTGCGCGGCGATCAGCTTCATGACGTCGGCGTTCGTGAGGCGCTCCAGAGGGTCGAAGACGATATGGCGGCCCGAGTGCGTCACCGGCTGGAAGACCGCGGCCACGGGCGCCGGATGCTTCACCGCGTGCCTGACGATGGCGCCGATCTCGTGCTCGTTGACGCCCTTCTCGATCGCCGCGACGAGCGCAACCCGCAGACCCACCTCCGAGCACACGTCTAACGCTCGTTCCTTTTCCTCCCGCAGGTCCTTGCCGCGGATCGCGAGGTGTGTCTCGAGCTCCAAGCCGTCAAACTGGAAGTAGACGAACGGATCGAGCTCGGCGAGCGCCTCGACGAAGCGCCGGTCGCGAGCAAGCCTGATCGCGTTCGTATTGAGGAAGATCTGACCGATATCACGCTCGCGGGCAAGCTCGATGAACGTGAGGATGTCGGGATGGATCGTCGGCTCGCCGCCTGAGAACATGAGGGCGTCCCCCTGGCCTTCCTGGGCAATGAAGCGATCGAGCATGAACTCGACCTGCTCGACGTTCAGCGAGAAGCCGTCGGGCTGGTGGCCTGAGTCTGCGAAGCAGATCGGACAGTCGAGGTTACAGCCGGTGTTGACTTCGATCAGCGCGATGCAGGTATGCTGCTTGTGGTCCGGACAGAGGCCGCAGTCGAGCGGACAGCCCTCCCTGACCTCGGTTGCGAACTCAAGCGGGATCGTGCCCGGCTTGTTGAACCGCTGGTAGTCCAGATACAGCTCGGCGTCCGAGTACACAAGCGCCTCGAACGGACCATGGCTCGGGCAGCGCTTGCTCATGATCACACGGCCGCCCCGTATGTTGACCTCCGCATCGATGACCCGCTTGCACACCGGACAGATCGACTTCGTGAGCTCGAGGAAGACGTCGTCGCGGTCGACCTTCGCGCCGCCGGGTGCTTCGGTCGTCATCAGGCTCCTTCGCGTCGGGAACAGGAGGAACGGCCAGACATCCTTACGCAGATGGCGCGAGGGGCGCGTGCTCGACGCCCTCCGCGACGCTTGTGGACAGCGCGCCCGCTAGAGCACCGGCTCGAGGCGGATCTCCACCGCGCCGCGGCGCTTGCGAGAAGCCTGCCCGCCGGGTACAAATCGTGCCATGCACTACATCGCCGCCGGCATCGGGCTGCTCGTGGTGCTGATCATCGTCTTTAACACGAACCGCTGGCGGCGCCTCGCCGAGAGCGCCCGCAAGCTCAAGAAGGGCGTCGAGACGGGTCTCGACGCCGACGAGCCGACGGCGGCCAAGAGCCGACGGCGCCTCGCTAGGTGTATAACCTGGCGGGTTCCTCTGCCCGAAAGCTCCGAGCCGCGCAGCCGCAGTCGGAACCAGCGGCGGGGTGCGTAGGTTCGTCAAGCGCGGGGTCGAGCAGGCCGCAACCCGCTCTGCGATTCCGCCGTGAACGCCGCCAGGAGAAGCCTCCGAGCCGCTGCGTCGACCGGCGGCGAGGCCGCTCAGCCATGCGGCCGGCCGCTCAGCCTCCGCTAAGGGCAACCCACCACCACCCCGGGAGGGTAGTCCAGAAAGGCGCACAGCTTGCGCACGATCTGTCACAGAAGCGTCACAAACTGTGCCCACCCTGCTCGACGACTCCGCTCAGCAACTCCGCTCGGCAACTCGGCTCGATCGTGCCGACCGGCGAGTGCGGGCGCAGGCAGCAGCCCGCTGGGCGGCGATCCCCGGCCAGACGTCGGAGGAGGCGGTTGGCTTAGCGCGAGCTGTCGATGGCTGCTTGCATCTCCAGCCACGCCTGGCGAGCGTCCTCGACCGAGCCTTCGTCCTCGATCGTGGTGATGTCTCCCGGCTCCTGGCCAAGGACGACCGCCTTGAGGACGCGCCGCATGATCTTGCCGCTCCGTGTCTTGGGCAGGAGCTCGACGAAATTCAGATCTCCGACGACGGCGACCGGGCCGAGCTCACTCCGGACGGTCTGGATCAGCTCCGTCCGGAGCTTGTCGCTCGCCTTGCGGTCTTGCTTGAGGACGATGAAGGCCGAGATCACCTCGCCGCGAACCTCCTCGGGGCGGCCGGTGACGCCGGCCTCCGCGACGGCCGGGTGCGTCAGGAACGCTGTCTCGACCTCGATCGTGCCGATGCGATGGGCCGCGATCTTGATCACCTCGTCAGCACGGCCGGCAAACCAGACGTAGCCGTCATCGTCGACCTGGACCGAATCGCCGGTGAAGTAGACGTTCTTGCCGGGAATCCTTCGCCAGTAGTCGTTCTCGTAGCGCTCGGGGTCTTCCCAGAGCGTCGGTGTGAGGCTCGGGAACGGTCGCTCGAACACGAGGATGCCGCGCTCGCCTGGCTCGCACGTCTCCCCTTCAGGGGTCATGACCGAGAGCTCCATGCCCGGCAGTGGAATACCGGCCGATCCAGGCTTGATCGGCAGGAGCCCGAGCCCGTATGGATTGCCGACAACAGGGCCGCCGGTCTCGGTCTGCCACCAGTGGTCGATCACGGGAATCCGATCTGCGAGGACGTCCTTCTGGAGCCAGTCCCACGCTGGCGCGTTCAGGACTTCGCCTGCGCAGAAGACTCGCTCGAGCGAGGGCAGCGCGCCTGGTGCCCGAGCCTCGTCCCCGTAGCGCATCAGCGCGCGCACGGCCGTGGGCGAGGTAAACAGGCCGGTGACGCCGAAGCGCTCCACGACGCGCCACAGCGCATCGGGCCTCGGGTAGTCGATCGCTCCCTCGTACGCGATGGTCGTGCAGCCGTTGAGGAGGGGCCCGTAGACGATGTAGCTGTGGCCGACGACCCAGCCGATGTCGGACGTCGCCCACCAGACATCGTCGGCCCGCATGCCGTACATCCACCGAGCCATGCTCGCGACCCCCACCTGGTAGCCGCCGTGCACGTGGACTGTGAGCTTCGGCTCCGCGGTCGTGCCGGATGTCGCGAGGATGTAGGCGGGCTCGTTCGCCTCGAGCTCGACCCAGCCGCCGTCATGGTCTGCGGCCCGCTCGACGAACTCCGTCCAGCTGAGATCACGGCGGGGATCCATGGGCGCCGGCTGCCCGGTTCGCTGCAGGACGATGACGTGCTCGATGTCGTGGTCGTCGGCTGCGAGCGCATCGTCGACGATCTCCTTGAGCCGAACGTCGGTGCCCTTGCGGTAGGTCGCGTCGCAGGTGAAGACCAGGCGCGACCCGCTTGCCCGAATCCTCCCTCCGAGCGCACCGGCTCCGAAACCGGCGAAGACGACGGAGTGGATCGCGCCGATGCGAACGGACGCCAGCATCAGCAGGATCGCCTCTGCGCAAACCGGCATGTAGATCGTGAGCCGATCTCCGGTCCCCACGCCGAGGCCGCGCAGACAGGCGGCAATCCGCTTCACCTCGTGCGTGAGCTGGGCGTAGGTGTAGACGCGCTCCTCGCCTCGCTCGTTCAGCGCGATCAGCGCGGCCTGTCCACCTCGACCGTTCGCGACGTGGTGATCCAGGCAGCTGTACGCGATGTTGGTTAGCCCGCCGCTAAACCACCGAAAGGTCGGCGGCTCCCACTCGAAGACACGATCCCACGGGCGAAACCAGGAAAGCTCGCGCGCCGCCTGCCCCCAGAACGTCTCGGGATCAGCCGACGCCTCTGCCTTCCACCGTCGAACGAGCGGGCTCAGCGTCTCCACGCCTGTATTCAACCATCGCGTCGTCGTTCTCGCCTGCACCGCCGGCGCTCGTCGGTAATCGTGGGACACGCGACCCACGGCGGCCACCGTCTGCTACCGGGCTCGCGCGGGGACAAGGATGCCACGAACTGGGCTGGGAGAGACGCGGGAGCTGGGAGAGACGAGGGGGCATGAACGGCGTCGGGTTGAGGCTCTCGTAGGATGGTCATGTGGGCGCGACCTACGAACAGGCGGGTGTCTCGCTCGCAACGGCAGAGGCCATCACCAGCCGCATCGGCGCGGCGGTCGAGTCCACCCGCACGCCGTCGGTCGCTGGGGATCTCGGCGGGTTCGCGGGGCTGTACGAGCTGGATGGCGGCTGGCTGCTCGCCGCCTCGACCGACGGTATCGGCACGAAGCTCATCCTGGCTCGGAAGGCCGGGCGGCTCCGCGATGCCGGCGCCGACCTCGCCGCTCACTGCATCAACGACGTCCTCACGACCGGTGCCGAGCCGCTGTTCTTCCTCGACTACGTGGCCTCGGCGCAGATCGACCTCGAGCAGGTCGAGCAGCTCGTCGCTGGCGCAGCCACCGTCTGCAAGGCTGCCAGCTGTGCCATTCTCGGCGGCGAGACTGCGGAGATGCCGGACGTCTATCGAGCTGACGAGCTCGACTTCGTCGGAACCTGCGTCGGCCTGGTCGAACGTATCGCGCTGCTTGGCTCCTCAAGGGTTCGGGAGGGAGATGCCGTGGTTGGTCTCCCATCCTCAGGCCTGCATGCCAACGGGTTCACGCTCGTTCGTGAGCTCGTCGGCGCGGGGCCGTTCGATGCTGAGCTACTGCTCGCGCCCACGCGCCTCTACCTCGATCGGGTCCGCGAGCTTCGGGCCACTGCCGACGTCCATGCGCTTGCGCACATCACCGGCGGCGGCATTCCCGGCAACCTCGCACGGGTGCTGCCGCCAGGCCTTGGCGCGCGCATCGACCCTACCTCGTGGAGCCGCCCCCGCGTCTTTGACTGGCTCGCCGAACGCGGGGTCTCCGAGCACGAGCAGCGGCGCGTCTTCAACCTCGGCATCGGCATGTGTGTCGTGATGCCGCCCGCAGACGCGGCCGGCTGCGGGAGTCCGGTTATCGGCGAGGTGGTGACCGGGGTCGACGGCGTTGTCTTCACCGAGCCGCCGTCGCCGTGAGCGACGGCGCGGTCGGCGTGCTCGTCTCGGGTTCGGGCACGAACTTGCAGGCGCTCCTCGCCGACGGGGTGCCGGTCTGCGCTGTCGCCAGCAACGTCGACGGCGTGCGGGCGCTCGAGCGGGGGCGTCGGGCCGGCGTTGACGCTGCCGCCTTCCCGCTCGACCGTCACGCCTCGCGCGAGGAGCGCGATCTCGCGATGGCCGAGTGGCTCTCGGAGCACGGCGTTCAGCTGGTTGTCTGTGCTGGCTACATGCATCTCCTCACGCCGAGCTTCCTCGGGCGGTTTCCGAATCGCGTCATCAACATCCATCCTGCCTTGCTTCCTGCCTTCCCGGGGATGCACGCCATTGAGGAGGCGCTCGCTGCCGGTGTCGAGGTCACAGGGGTCACGGTGCACTACGTCGACGAGGGCATCGATACCGGGCCGGTCATCCGCCAAGAGCCAGTCCCGATCGAGGCCGGCGATACCGTCGAGTCGCTCCGTGCTCGGATCCAGAAGGTCGAGCATCGCCTCCTGCCGGAGGTTGTGCACCGGCTTCTCGAGGACGAGCTACGCTCGGTGATGTGATCCGACGGGCCCTCATCTCAGTCTCCGACAAGACCGGTCTGGATGTCTTTGCGAGAGGGCTCGCCGACCTCGGCGTCGAGCTGGTCGCGAGCGGCGGTACGGCGGCCTCGCTCAAGGAGCACGGCCTTGGTGTCGCCGAGGTGTCTGACGTCACCGCATCGCCTGAGCTGCTGGGCGGCCGGGTCAAGACCTTGCATCCGCGCATCCACGCAGGAATCCTCGCGCGCCGTGATCACGACGAGGATGTTGAGGAGCTGGCTGAGCACGAGATCGAGCCATTCGATCTCGTCTGCGTGAACCTGTACCCGTTCCAGCAGGTCGTGTACAGCGCCGAGGGAGCTCACCGTGCCGACCAGGCCCTCGAGATGATCGACATCGGAGGCCCGGCCATGCTGCGAGGGGCCGCGAAGAACTTCCTCCACGTCGCGCCGGTGTGCTCGCCTGATCAGTACGGCTTCGTCCTCGACGAGCTGCGCCAGGAGGGAGCGCTCTCGGAAGACACCCGCCGAGCGCTTGCCACCGAGGCGTTCGCCTATACGGCACGGTACGAAGCCGCGATCGCGTCGTGGTTCGCAGAGCGGGAGACCTTCCCGGACACGTTGATCGTTTCGCTCGAGAAGGTCATGGACCTCGCGTACGGCGAGAACCCGCACCAGCGCGCCGCCTGCTACGCGGAGTCGGGGGTGCGCAGGCACGTGCTCTCGCGCGTTCAGCAGATCGGCGGTCGCGCACTCTCCTTCAACAACCTCAACGACCTGTCTGCTGCGCGAAGGCTCCTCGAGGAGTTTGCGGTGCCAGCGTGCGTGATCGTCAAGCACGCGAACCCCTGCGGCTGTGCGATCGGGAGCAGCATCGACGAGGCTTACGAGCGCGCACACCAGGCCGATCCGATGTCGGCGTTCGGCGGAGTGGTCATCGTGAATCGCCCGATTGAGCCCGAGCTGGGCAGCGTGATGGCCACCCGGTTTTCTGAGGTCGTGACGGCACCGGAGATCGCCGACGAGGCGCTGGTAGAGCTCAAGGGGCGCGAGGGCCTGCGCATCCTGCTCAACGAGGAACGGCGCCGGGCGGTGCCCGGCGAGCGCGACTACCGCCGCGTGATCGGCGGCGTGCTCGTGCAGGACACCGATGCCGAGAGCGACGACCGAGACGGCATGGAGGTTGTCGTGGGTGACCCCCCGAGCGAGGAGCGATGGGGAGATCTCCTCTTTGCCTGGCGGGTTGTCAAGCACGTGAGCTCGAACGCCATCGTGATCGGCAAGGACTTGATGACCATTGGGATCGGCGCTGGGCAGATGAGCCGGGTCGACGCCGTCCGGCTCGCCATCGAGAAGGCGCATGA
The DNA here is from genome assembly GCA_026708005.1 of Actinomycetes bacterium. Lineage (GTDB taxonomy): Bacteria > Actinomycetota > Thermoleophilia > Gaiellales > Gaiellaceae > JAPOVR01. The sequence continues at coordinate 26,114 of JAPOVR010000129.1, read as the reverse complement.
GCACGGGCACGACATCGAGGGGGCGGTGCTCGCCTCGGATGCGTTCTTCCCCTTCGCCGACGGGCCAGAGCTCGCGCTGGACGCAGGCATCGCGTCGATCATCCAGCCCGGCGGCTCGAAACGCGACGACGAGGTCGTGGCTGCAGTCAGGGCGGCAGGCGCCAGCATGGTCTTCACGGCTCGGCGCCACTTCCGTCACTAGCCGTCGCCCGTCAGTGCGTTGCCGGTCCGGTCTTCTCGGAGTGGGGCTGTCGAGAACAATCTGCCGCGGGGACGGGCTCGGGGTCCCTGGGCCGCCGAACTCCCCGCTCACATGGCGGCTGAGCGAGTGCGGTGCGGCCGCGAGGGCCACACCCGCCGGCCGCTGGCGGGGTAACGGCCCAGCGAGTGGGCGGGCGAGAATCCCAGACCCAGATACGCGGGTGGGCGGAGTTAGGGCTGGGGCGGGACTGGTGACACGGAGCTGGAGAGGGAGCACGGAGCTGGGGCGCAGTGCGGCGGCTGGGGCGCAGAGCCGGAGCGGGAGTGCAGAGTTGGCACGGTCTCGTGACGCTCCTGTGGTAGTTCGTGCGAGAGCTGTGCGCTCATCTCGGCTACTCTCCCCCGGGTGGTGGGTGGGGGCGGGCTGCCCTTTGCAGCAGCTCAGCGGGCAACCGCGGCGCCTTGACGGCGCCGGCGTGCGGAGCGGTTCAACCAAGGTAGCTCCACCCCTGACGCTATGCTCTGGCGCGGCAATGATCGTGGGGGTCGGGAGAGAGACTGCGCAGGGCGAGCGCCGGGTCGCGATCGTGCCGGAAACCGTGGTCAGGCTTGAGCCGCTCGGCATCGAGGTTGTGGTCGAGGCAGGCGCCGGGGCGGCGGCCGGCTTGCTCGATCAGGCGTACGCCGAAGCCGGTGCGCGTGTGCTCGCAGCGGCCGACCTCGACCGTGAGGCCGACCTCGTCGTGCGCATCCAGAAGCCAACGCCGGCAGAGGTTGAGCGGCTGCGCTCCGGGCAGGGTCTGATCGGGTTCCTCCAACCGCTGATCGACCCCGATGTGACGCGCGCAGTCGCCGAGCGCGGCGTCACCGCGTTCTCGATGGACGCCATTCCCCGGATCTCGCGCTCCCAGTCGATGGACGCGCTCTCCTCGCAGGCGACGGTGAGCGGGTACAAAGCGGTGCTCTTGGCGGCGGGTCATTCCACGAAGTTCTTTCCGATGCTGACGACCGCCGCTGGAACGATCCCTCCAGCCAAGGTGCTGATCATCGGGGCTGGCGTGGCCGGGCTGCAGGCGATCGCGACCGCGCGCCGCCTCGGGGCGGTGGTATCGGGCTTCGACACCCGGCCGGTGGTGCGGGAGCAGGTCGAGAGCCTCGGCGCGAGGTTCATCGAGCTGGAGGTTGAAGGCGAGGAGACGGCTGGCGGGTACGCAACACAGCTCTCCGAGGAGCAGGAGGAGCGCGAGCGGGAGCTCTTGGGCGAGTACATCGCCGACTCCGACATCGTCGTTACGACCGCGGCGATTCCGGGCAAGCCAGCGCCCCTCATCGTGCCCGAGGAAGGCGTACGCGCCATGCGTCCCGGCTCGGTGATCGTCGACCTGGCCGCTGAGACCGGCGGCAACTGCGCGCTCACGGAGCGCGGCGAGGTCGTCGTACGCGAGGGCGTCACAATCGTCGGGCTGCTGAACCTGCCTTCGACCATGCCGGCGCACGCGAGCCAGATGTACTCGCGCAACGTGATGAGCCTGCTTGGCCATCTCGTCACGGATGGGAAGCTTGAGCTCGATTTCGACGATCAGATCACCAACGAGACGTGCGTTACTCACGCGGGCGAGGTGCGCCTTGCCCCTGTAGCTGCATGATGGAGCGCGCCGGCCGATGCTGATCGCGAGCATTACGATCTTCGTCGTCGCGGCCTTCTTGGGCTTCGTGCTGATCTCACGAATCCCGACGCTCCTGCACACGCCCCTGATGTCTGGGACGAACGCGATCTCGGGCATCGTGCTCGTGGGCGCGCTCCTCATCGCCTCTGCCGCAGACTCCGCACTCGAGCAGTCGCTTGCGTTTGTCGCAATCGTCATCGCCACGATCAACGTCGTCGGCGGCTTCCTCGTGACCGACCGCATGCTCGAGATGTTCAAGCGCAAGGACGAGAAGGCCGACGAGTGAGCCTGCCGGTCGCAGTCGTCGGCCAGAGTGCGGTTGACGTCGTCTACCTGATCGCGGCTATCGCGTTCATCCTCGGCATCCGCCGCCTCGCCTCGGCGACGACGGCGCGCTCGGGCAACATCCTTGCCGCCGGCGGGATGCTGCTGGCGATTCTCTTCACGCTGCTGCGCGACGGCATGGGCAACTGGCAGCTGATCTTCCCGGCCCTGGCTGTTGGCGCGCTCATCGGCCTCTTCGCGGCACGTCTCGTGAAGATGACCGCGATGCCGCAGATGGTCGCGATCTTCAACGGCCTCGGCGGCGGCGCGGCAGTTCTGGTCGCTTTCTCCGAGTACCAGCGCTTCGCGCCGCTTCCGAGTGCTCTCCCCGGTGATCTGCTCGGGGCGAGCTTGTTCTCGGCGCTGATCGGCGCCGTCACGTTGAGCGGCAGCGTCATCGCGTTCGGGAAGCTCCAGGAGCTGCTCCCGGGCGCTCCGACCGTTTTTGCCAAGCAGCAGCTGTTCAACGGGGCCCTGTTTGTTCTCGCGCTCGCCTTCGCGGTCGTTGCGGGTATCACTGAGGACGGCATCTGGATCGCGCTCGTGATCGTCGCCGCGCTCGTCCTCGGCGTGCTGTTTGTCCTGCCCATCGGCGGAGCCGATATGCCGGTCGTCATCGCGTTCCTGAACGCGTTCTCGGGGCTCAGCGCGGTCTCTGCGGGATTCGTGCTCTCGAACAACGCGCTGATCATCGGCGGCACGCTCGTCGGCGCCTCCGGCACGTTGCTCACGTTGCTGATGGCACGGGCGATGAACCGTTCGGTAGCCAACGTACTGTTCGGCGCGTTCGGGCAGGTGCAGGAGGGAGCGGTAGCCGTCGGCGACGGCGGAACCGTCCGCGAGACAAGCGCCGATGACGTCGCTATCATGCTCAAGTACGCGAGTCAGGTGATGGTGGTTCCCGGCTACGGTCTAGCCGTCGCGCAGGCCCAGCACACCGTCCGAGAGCTCGCCGATGTGCTCGAGGAGGGCGGGGTGCAGGTCAAGTACGCGATCCACCCGGTCGCTGGTCGCATGCCCGGCCACATGAACGTGCTGCTTGCCGAGGCGAACGTTCCGTACCCGCAGCTCCTCGACATGGATGATGCGAACCCGGAATTTCCTCGCAGCCAGGTCGCGCTCGTGATTGGTGCCAACGACGTCACCAACCCGGCGGCGCGGCACAACCAGGCGAGCCCCCTCTACGGAATGCCCATTCTCGATGTGGATAGGGCCGAGAACGTCGTCGTGCTGAAGCGCAGCATGAACCCAGGCTTTGCGGGTGTCAGCAACGAGCTCTACGTCAATCCGAAGTGCGCGATGCTCTTCGGTGATGCGAAGGCCTCACTCGAGGCGCTGATCGCCTCGGCAAAAGCCGCGTAGTCACGGTAGCGCGCTGGGATCCGTTCCCGGCCGGCCCGCTCTTCGGAGCCGGCCCGAGCTCGGGCTTGCGTCGCTACGGAAGCGCCCGGACGTAGCCGCCGTCGACCTGGATCGCGGCGCCAGAGATGTACGAGGCGGCCGGCGATAGCAGGAACGCTGCGACGCGGCCGAACTCGGCCGGGTCGCCGTAGCGCCCGAGGGGAATGAGCGCCTCCATCTTTGCCCGCTGGTCCTCGTAGCGGATCCGCGCTGCGCCTGCCCGTTCCTCATCGAGGAATCGAGAGCGTTCGGTGCCGATACGGCCGGGTGCGATGGTGTTGACGCGGACCCTAGGCCCGAGCTCGATCGCGAGGCTCTTGGCGAGAGCGGCGACACCGGGGCGTAGCACGTTCGATGCGTCGAGTGACGGGAGCGGCGCGCGCACCGACGACGAGGTGACGAAGAGCAGCGATGCGCCCTCCGAGAGCTCCGGCTCCAGTCCGCGGATCAGGCGAAGTGGACCGCCGAGGATCTGCGAGAAGGCCTCGAGCCACTGCGCGTCGGTCAGCTCGAGCGCTGTGCCCGTGCGAGGCCCGCCGTGGTTGATAAGAACGCCGGCAAGGCCATCCTCGAACTGCTCGGTCGTGCGTTGGACGACGACGTCGACGCTGGTTGGATCGCTGAGGTCGCCGGCGACCCAGCTGGCGCGCTCGCCGAGCCTGTCGGCGGCCGACGTGAGCGCGTCCTTGCTGCGCGCGGTCAAGAGGACGTTGGCTCCCTCGGCAATCAGCACGGAGGCGACGGCGAGGCCGAGGCCGCGGCTGCCGCCGCACACGAGGTACCCACGATCTCCCAGCTCGAGATCCACGCTACGAGGTCGCCCCGACGTGGGGGAACTCAACTGCCGCTGCGGGGCGGTGCCGCTCGATCCACGGGGTCTTCGGGTATCTTTTCATGATGCGGCAGCCTAGACGCCTGAGCGTCGGCGTGGCGATCTGATACCCCAACGGGATAAGAACACTCCTGCTAGGAGGGATTTTTACCTGCTAATCCCCGCATTCAGCCCCACTCGGTCGGCAGGACGATACGGGACTTACTGGGCCTTCTGGCTACCATATTGGGTGAGGCCCTCCCCAAGGGTCTCCTCTGGCCCCGGGTCACACCCACCCATTCGACCCGGGGCCAACCCCTTCTCTAGGGCCGGCTGCTCGGCGTCCATGAGCCCGGCCAGGCTGGCGGCTTGGATCGCCTAGTGCTCATCGCTCAATGCGCGTCCCGCCCTCCGGCGCACTGCCCCGCTCGGCTGCGCACGCGGAGCTAAAGCCGACCTGCCGGACCATCGAGTTCGAGCAGCGTCGACCTGCTCGTCGGTCAACCACCAAGACGCACCGCGCTCGCCTGGCCTGCGAGGATAATCCCGGCGAAGCCACGCACGGAGGGTCTTCGCGGAGACTCCAAGCTGACGAGCGAGCGTTTCAGGGTTCACATTCCCATTATCGGCAGCCCATCGCCGCTCGGGAGGAAGCACGATCCGACTGGTGAAGAGGCGGGCTGCCCTGACCTGCTTTCTTGGCTGGTTCGCCTTCGGTGTGGGGGTGTGGGTTGGGGGTGGGGGCGCGGTGGCGGGTGGGCGCCGGAGTGGATCAACACCAGGTTGCGGGGGGCCGGGGTGGCTTTGGTGCTGGGTTGGTCGGTGGCGGGGGTTTGCAGGGGACTGGGGGGCGACGGGGGCAGGCGTGTTACCGCTGGCGTGAAGAGGATGCGGTGGTATGTGGGTCGGCCAGGCCAAGTGGTCCAGGTGGTTGGGGGGCGGGAGACGCGCGGCCGCCGGGGGGCGGTGGCCGGCGCGGTGGTCGCTGACCAGGATCCTGGGGGAAGCGGCCGGAGGGGGCTTGTGAGCCCGGCGCGTCGGGTGGGGGCCGTCACGCAGGCGGCGGCGGGTGTTGGCGGTCTCGGGGGTGTGGGGCCTGTCGGGTGTTGGGCCAATCCCGGCCCCGGCCGGCGCTGCCGTGCCCGTGTGCCGGACAACCGGGGCGGCGCCTTGGAGCTGCGAACGGGGGGCCGGCTCGTGGGCTTGGGCAGGTCACGGCTGACCGGCGGGCCGCTGCCCTGCCGCCGGGCCTGGGGGCTGGACGGCCGGCCGCAAGCGGGCGGGGCCGTTTCTGGCCTCTGAAGGTGGGGCGCAAGGGTGGCGTGTCGGCAGCCCAAGACGGGGCCGTCTGCGGCCGGCCGGTCGGGGCGGTGCCGGCTGCGCCCTGCCTGCCGCAATTCACGTCTGGGCCCACCCGGCCCGGTTGGCGGGGCGAACCCGCCGCGGGCGGCCCCCCTGTAGCCGCGGCGGGCGAGGCACACCCGGCAATACCCTGGCGGCCGGGGTGACCCGACGCGTTCCCGGGCCGGCAAGTCTGCTCCCGCAGCCCCACTGAGGCCGTTCGTCGCCCACAGGCCTCCCGCGCACCCGGGCGCGGACAATGGCCCCGAGTTCACCAACCAGGCCGCGCCGGCCTCGCTAGGCCGCGTCGGTACCCGTCCGCCCCCTCACCCGGCCCGGCAGCCCCAGAGAGGGAACGGCTACGCCGAAGAGGGCTTCAACGGCAAACCGCAGGACCGGCTACACAGACCACGAGATCCTCTCCACCCCCCAGAAAACCCAGATTCTGATCGAAGGTTGGCGCCAGACCACCAACCCAGCCCCCACTCCACAAACCCGCTCAGGAACCACCCACCCACAGCTGAAACTACCACACCCACATGGCCCCCAACCCCCACTCGGCCACCGCCGTGGAACCAACCATCTAGCCCCGCAACAGGGATATCCATGACCCGCCCGCACCCCGGAACCAACCGCCCGCTAGCCTCCCGGATGCCCCTCGACGAGCTCGGTGTGAGCTTGGTGGTCCCCTAGCAGGAAGAGGGTGGTTTCAGCGCGGCGGCTGCGGCGGGTCAGGCGGGCAAAGGGTTTCCGGACAGCTGCCGCCGCCGCGGCGTTGGTTGCGGCCGTGGCGGTGGTTGCGTGGGCTGTGGATTGGCGGGCGGGGCAGCATCGTGAGGCGGAGCTGTTCGACCCGGACGGTGCTGTCGTCTCCTGGACGACCGGGCCGCTTGGCGACTACGAGGTCATCGAGTCCACAGTCAATTTCGACAGGCTGCCGGGGTGGTGGCGCACAGCGCCGGCTCCCGGCGTGTGCCGGTGGACTACACAGGGAATCCCGGCGTGCAGGCGCCGGTCGTGGTCGTGCGGCGCTTCTCTCAGAGCGAGGTCAACGTCTACCTCGGCCCACGGATGGCGAAGCGCTTGGGTGGCTGCGAAAGCGCGGGGTTCCGCCTGTGGTTGAGCTTGTGCTCGTCGAGCCGTTTACTGTCCGTGCCGCCATGGAGGTGGAGAAGCGCGGTGTGGGGAAACTCCGTGAGCTGCCGCCGGAGCCCCTGCCTGGACTGGAGCAACGGCTGCGGGTCCGCTGGCTAGGCCGTTGTGCAGCCGGGCGATCCTCTCAGCTGAGGAACCCGCGGCCGGGTGAGATCGTCTACTCAGGCAACAGTGACATCTGGCCCCAGCACGCGCTGATGTGCGAGCGTGCTGACCGGTCTGTGCCGTTCGCTCATTTCGGGACGGCAGGTGCAGCGCGTCCAACTCCGCCTCTCCCTGGGAGGGGGCCTGGATAATTCCGGCCTGCTGAAGGGTCTCGAGGACGCTCCGCTCCTCCTCCGCGGTGATCTTCATCTCGACCCCACGGTGCGCCGCGGTAACGCAGCCTGCCTCCGACGGCGACGCTGGCAGAAAAACGCGGCAGAAAGAACGCTCAAACTGCTTGGTCGAGCCGTTTGGTCCAGAGACGGGAGATTTTGCCCATAATCGGCGCTCTCATGGTGGATCGTCCTCCGTCAGCCGCCGCCGCTCCTGGGCTACGAGCCAGCAGGCCACGGATCTCGCCGGGCGGTCGGGCTCGCGCAGGAGACGGGTAGGCGGGATGGGCTTCATCATCGAGTGCCCGCACTGCGGGCCGCGGCCGTACACGGAGTTCTGGTACGACGGAGAGGTATCCGCGCTCCTGCCTGGCGAGACCTCGACCGCCGAAGAGGAGTTCGACCGCGTCTGGACGAGGCAGAACGCCGACGGTGCCCAGGACGAGCTGTGGTTCCACATCATGGGCTGCAGGCGCTGGCTCGCGGCTCGCCGCGACACGACAACGAACGAGTTGCATGCGGATTGACTTCGAGGGGCGTGCCGTTGAGGCCCGGCCCGGCGACACGATCGCCTCAGCGCTCTTCCGCTCGGGTGTCCGGGTTTTCTCGCGGTCGTTCAAGCTCCACCGGCGCCGGGGCCTGTACTGCCTGACCGGCGACTGTCCCAACTGCCTGATGACCGTGGCCGGCGAGCCGGGCGTTCGCACCTGCATGACGCCTGCCTCTGCGGGCGTGGAGGTCCGGCGCGAGCGGGGCTGGCCCTCGCCCGAGCGCGACGTGCTCGGCATCCTCTCGCACCTTGGGTGGCTCTTCCCCGTGGGCTTCTACTACAAGGTGCTGGCGCGCCCCCGCTGGGCCTGGCCGCAGGCCGAGAGGCTCGTGCGCGCGCTGACCGGTGTTGGGGCCGTCGACCCGAGCGCGACACCGCGCGAGCGCGAGAGCATTAACGACCACCCTGATGTCCTGATCGTCGGGGCCGGCGTCGCCGGCCTCGCCGCGGCGCTCGAGGCCGCCGGCTCGGGGCGCACCGCAGTTGTGGTCGACGAAGGCGTACCGGGCGAGACCATCGCGCCGGGCTCCACGCGTAGCCGCCTCGAAGCGCTGCTCGCCGACGTGCGGCGCGCCGACGGGGTGCGCCTGTTTGAGCGGGCCGCGGCCATCGGCGTCTACGAGGGGCCGCTCGTGCCGGTCGTGACCGAGACGCTCGTCCACCTCGTCCGACCGGGGCAGGTCGTCGTTGCGACCGGCGCCGTCGAGCAGCACGCCGTCTTCGAGGGGAGCGACCTCCCGGGCGTCTGGCTCGCCCGGGGTGCCTCGCGGCTTGCCGGCGTGCACGGGCTCGCACCGGCTCGCAGAGCGGTGGTTGCGGGCGCGACGCCCGAGCTTGGCGACCACGTCCGGGTTCTTCGCGACGCGGGGGTGGAGATCGTGGCGGTTGCCGCCCCGCACGGTCTCGAGCTTGATCTGCCGGACGCCGGCGTCGTGCACCCGGGGGCGTCCGTCCTCGCAGCGCGGGGACGCACCGGCATCGCCGGCGTCCGCCTTCGCTCCGAGGCGGGCGAGCGCCTCATCCCGTGCGACGGCCTGATCCTCTCGACCGGTCTGGTGCCCAGGGATAGCCTGCTGCGTCAGGGCGCGGGGCTCGCGATGACGGCAGCCGGAGACGTCACATCGCCCGGCTGCTCGCTGGCCGAGGCCGAGGCCTCCGGTCGGCGGGCGGTGCGCGGGGAGTACGCCGCCTCCCCGAGCCCGGGCGCTCAGGCGACCGGGGTGGCAAGCGGCGGTGTCGTCTGCCTCTGCGAGGACGTGAAGGCCCGCGATCTCGAGCGGGCGTGGAGCGAGGGATTCCGCTCGACGGAGCTGCTGAAACGCTACACGACCGCGACGATGGGTCCGTGCCAGGGGGCGCTGTGCGGGCCGCACCTGGAGGCGTTTGCCCGGTCGAAGGGCGCGGCCGGGCCGGCGAGCGCGGCGACGACCGCTCGGCCTCCAGCCCGGCCGGTCCGCCTCGAGGATGCGGCAGCCGGCGTCCACCTCGATGTCGAGCACCGCACGGCGCTGCACCAGCGCCACCTCGACCTCGGCGCGGCGATGGAATGGCTCGGCGCCTGGAGGCGCCCGGAGCACTACGGCGACGTGCTGGATGAGTACTGGGCCGTGCGCCGCCGCGTCAGCATCATGGACGTTGGCACGCTCGGGAAGTTCCTGATCGGCGGCCCCGAGGCGACCGAGTTTCTCGAGCGGATCTACCCCTGCCGCGTCGGTGATCTCGAGCCCGGCCGTCTGCGCTACACGCTCATGCTCAACGAGGCCGGCTTCGTGCTCGACGACGGTCTGATCTGCGCGCTGCCTGGCGGGCGCTTCTACTGCACGCTCAGCAGTGGAGGTGCCGACGTCGGCGAAGCGTGGCTCCGTCAGTGGCGGGAGTTCTTCGATCTTAAGGTCAACGTGCTGAACCGTACGGCGGCGCTCGGGGCGATCAACGTTGCAGGGCCCGCCGCCCGCGAGCTTCTCTCGGGCCTGGCCGACGAGACCATCGATGCCGAGTCCTTCCCGCACCTCCGCCATCGCGAGCTCGACGTCGCAGGCGTTCGCTGCCACGTCCTGCGGCTCGGCTTTGTGGGCGAGCTCTCCTATGAGCTGCACCACGCGGCCTCGGAGAGCGTCTGCCTCTGGGATGCGCTGCTCGGTGCGGGCGCCGAGCTGGGGATCAAGCCCTGCGGGGTCGAGGCGCTACGTCTACTGCGGCTCGAGAAGGGACACATCCTCGTGGGTCAGGACACCGACTTCGACTCCACCCCTGATGCGATCGGCCTCGGGTGGACCGTGAGGCTCGACAAGGACACGTTCATCGGGAAGCGCGAGCTCGAGCGTCTGAGCGCGATCCCGACCACGCGCAGGCTGGTTGGGCTCACCTTCGACGGCGAGAGCGCGCCGCCTGAGGGTGCGCCGCTCAGCGTCGAGGGACGGCACGTCGGCTATCTGACGTCGTCTCGGTTCTCGCCGGTTCTCGGCTACGGCATCGGGCTTGGCTGGCTCGACTCCGTGGGCGGTCGCTACCCGACCGCTGTTCGCGCGGCCGACCGCGCCGGCACGGTGACCACGGGCGCGTTCTATGATCCGGAAGGGGTGCGGCTGCGTGCTTGAGCTCTCACCGGTTGCGCTCACCATCGTCGCCTGCGCCGGCGAGGCGCCCGCCCTCGACGCGCTTGCGACGAGCGCGGGAGGGTACGCGTGCAGGATCGCCCCCGACGAGCTGTGGCTGCTGGGGGCTCCCGGCGATGGCCGGCGGCTGCTGGAGCGTGCGCGGGCGGGTGTCGTGGCAACGGGCGGCCTGGCCGAGACCCAGACGGACGCGTGGAGCGTCTACGCAGCCGCCTGGCCCGAGGCTGCGGAACTGTTCGCACGCCTGGCCGCAGTCCCGCTTGGGCCAGAGCGCCCAGTCTTCGTGCAGTGCGAGCTCGTCCACGTGGCCGGCAAGGCGCTCGCGCTGGCGGATCGCCTCTACCTGCTGGTGCCCTCGCCGGTTGGCCACCAGCTCGAGGAGCGCATCCTGCACGGGTGCCGTGACCTCGCGCCAAGAAGAGGACCACCAGTCGACTTCGGCGCGCCCGCGCCAGGCGCGGCGTGAGCGGGCTCTTCCGCAGGCGCGAGTGGCTCACGACCCATCCGGTCAAGCCGCGCTATGACGTCGTGATCATCGGCGGCGGGGGCCATGGCCTGGCGGCTGCGTACTACCTCGCCAAGAACCACGGGATCACCGATGTTGCCGTGCTCGAGCGCTCCTACATCGGTTCCGGAGGCTCGGGGCGCAACACGACCGTGCTGCGTGCCAACTACAAGGTCCCGGAGTCGATCGCGTTCTACAAGGCCAGCTTCGACCTCTACCGGGGCCTCTCGCAGGAGCTCGACATCAATCTCCTCCGCTCGCCGCGGGGCATGCTGTCGCTGGCGCATTCCGAGCCCTCGCTGCGCAGCCAGCAGGATCGCGCGCTCGTCAACCAAGCGCTCGGTGTCGACACGGTCTTCCTCGACGCGGACGGGGTGCGGGAGGTCTGCCCGCAGATCGACATCGCGTGCGGGGGGAAGCGGCCCGTTCTCGGAGCGGCCTGGCATCCGCCGGGTGCGGTCATCCGCCACGACGCGGTGGTCTGGGGCTATGCGGCAGCCGCGCAGCGGCTGGGAGCGCACATCCATCAGGGGACGCCGGTGACGGGCATAACCGTTGAGAACGGGCGCTGCGCGGGTGTTCAGACCCCCGCCGGGCCGGTTGGGGCCGGCGCGGTGCTGAGCGCCGTCGGCGGCTACGTGAGTCGGATCGGGCGGATGGCCGGGGTGCGGCTGCCGGTCGTCTCGCATCCGCTCCAGGCCTACGTCACCGAGCCGTACAAGCCCATCCTAGACCGTATCGTCGCCTCGGCCGATCTACTCGTCTACGTCTCTCAGTCGGCGCGCGGCGAGCTGCTGGTGGGCGCGGAGATCGAGCGCTACGCGAGCTACTCGACGAGCTCCACCTACACGTTCCTCTCGGAGGCCTCCAAGCGTGTGCTCGACCTCTTCCCGTGGATGGGGCCGCTCAAGATCCTGCGGCAGTGGACGGGCATCTGCGACATGACACCCGACTACTCGCCGCTCATGGGGAAGACCGAGCTCGAGAGCTTCTTCCTCGACGCGGGCACCGGCACATGGGGGTTCAAGGCAACGCCGATCTGCGGGCTGACGATGGCCGAGCTGATCGCGACCGGCAAAGTCCCGCCGCTGATCGAGCCCTTCCGGCTGAGCCGTTTCTGGGAGGGGCACGCCGTGTCCGAGCGCGCCTCGGCGGGAACGCACTAGGAGCGTGTAGCGCAATTCGCTCGGGGGTTCATTCGATCCGGGTCTACCCTCCGAGCCTAATGGCTTTTCCCTCGAGTACGGATTCGTCCGGATACCAGATGCAGTAGGTCTTGTCGCAGACTACCTCCAAGGCAACTGGGTAGATTCCTCCGCTCTTGCCTGAGCAGGTCCATGAGGTGTTGTCATGCCTAACACACCTGACATCGGACAGGTCGTTCTTGGCCTCGACGTAGGTCTGAAGTGTTCTCCCGGTCACCTCAGACTACGACCCGGACTCTTGGTCTTCCGTGGAGGAGCCTGGGCATGGTTGACCTGCTTTCTTGGCTGGTCGACCCTCGGTGTGGGGGTGTGGGTCGGGGAGGGGGGATGCTGCAACCTGTTGGGGCAGGCGCTGGCGCTGGCGGTCATCAAGCCGCGGGGGGCCGGGGTGGCTTTGGTGCTGGGTTGGTCGGTGGCGGGGGTTTGCAGGGGACTGGGGGGCGACGGGGGCAGGCGTGTTACCGCTGGCGTGAAGAGGATGCGGTGGTATGTGGGTCGGCCAGGCCAAGTGGTCCAGGTGGTTGGGGGGCGGGAGACGCGCGGCCGCCGGGGGGCGGTGGCCGGCGCGGTGGTCGCTGACCAGGATCCTGGGGGAAGCGGCCGGAGGGGGCTTGTGAGCCCGGCGCGTCGGGTGGGGGCCGTCACGCAGGCGGCGGCGGGTGTTGGCGGTCTCGGGGGTGTGGGGCCTGTCGGGTGTTGGGCCAATCCCGGCCCCGGCCGGCGCTGCCGTGCCCGTGTGCCGGACAACCGGGGCGGCGCCTTGGAGCTGCGAACGGGGGGCCGGCTCGTGGGCTTGGGCAGGTCACGGCTGACCGGCGGGCCGCTGCCCTGCCGCCGGGCCTGGGGGCTGGACGGCCGGCCACAAGCAGGCGGGGGCGCATCTGGCGGCAGGTGGGGCCCCAGGGTGCCGCGCCGACAGCCCAAGACGGGGCCGTCTGCGGCCGGCCGGTGGGCCCCGGATCCGGCTGCGCCCTGCCTACTGCAGCTCACGTCTGGGTCACCGGATCCGGTGGCGGCCCGAACCTGCAAGCGGATGGCCCCTCGTTGCCGTGGCGGGGAGAGCACACCCGGCAACGCCCTAGCGACCGGGGTGGCCCAGCGCATCCGGGCCGACAAGTGTGCCCCCGCAGCCTTACCGAGGCTGTTCGATTGCCCACCGGTGTTTCCCGCGCACCTGCGCGCGGACAATCCACCTTGAGATTCACCAACAGGGCCGTGCCGAGTTGGCTTGGCCAGGCCGGTTACCCGTCCGCTCTTCACCCAGCCCGGCAGCCCCAGAGAGGGAACGCCCACATCCGAGAGGGCTTCAACGGCAAGCCGCGGGACGAGCCACACAGACCGCGAGATCTTCTACACCCACCGGGAAGCCCAGGCCCCCGATCGAGAGCTGACCCCAGACCTACAACCAGCTCCGCCCCCACAGCCCCCTCGGGTACCGCCCACCCCACCCCAAACCACCACGCCCACACCCACATCGCCCCCCACAAACACCCAGGGCAGGGCAATCGTGGGTAACCGTCCTGAACCCCTACCCGCAGACCCGCATGGATACAGGCATTGCGCGTTTCGCTAGACCCTCCTAGGGCTGCCCCGGACGCGGGGCGGCGGGGGCTATGCGGGTATGTTTGCTGCTGCGGTCGGGCGGTCGGCGTCCGCGAGCGGCTTGTGGGTGGCGAGGAGCATGCGGGTCTGTTTACTCATCCTCCTGTTTGGTTGCCTCGAGCTCGCGGACGGGGAGTGGGCACCGCCACGCTCGCCGGCGTCTGCCTCCCAGCCGGCCGGTAGCCTCCCGGCCGGTCGCAGGGCAGCGCACTCTTGGCACAGTTTCGTGACGCTTTTGTGGCCGGTTGCGCGGAAGTCGTGCGCTTCTTCGGGCTACCCTCCCTGGGTGGTGGGTGGAGGGTGGGCTGCCCTCGTGTGGCGGCTGGGCGGCTCCGCGCGGTCCAGCTCTCGGCCCGGCTCTCAGGTGGGGTGCGATCTGCGGCCCTTGGGCTACTCGAACGCGTGTGGATAGTGCTCGCGCGCGTGCCCCTCGGTGATGTAACCCTCCCGCAGGTCCTCGTGAACGGCCTTGGGATCGCGCTCGGACGGTGGCCCATACCCGCCGCCCCCGCCGTTTTGCAGCACGAGCGTCGCACCCTTGGGCACCGCGAGCCGAGTTGCCTTGGCGACCGGCTCGGTCGTGCCGTCGACGTGGTAGAGCATCCCGCAGTTCGGTCGAGCTGGCAGGCCGCCCTCGAGTCCCCACGGCTCATTCTTCGTGCGCTCGACAGCGGCGGTCACGTAGGCATCCTCGATCATGTGGAAGTGCATGTCGACGCCGAGTCCTCCGCGGTGCTTGCCGGGGCCGCAGGAGTCGGGGGCGAGCTCGATCTTCTCGAGTAGCCACGGGTTACGCGCCTCCCAGACCTCGGTCGGAGAGAAGCGCGTCGCAGCCTCGGCATGGTGAATCAGGCTGCTAGCCCCGTCCCCGTGGGCGTGGGCGCCCTGACCGACCGGGTGCGGCGAGCCATCGGCCCAAGGCTCGCTCGTCTCCTCACGGATGCCCCACCACACGAGCGCGCAGATATCGCCCCCGCTGCAGGCGGGAACGGCCTCCGGCATCACCTTCGAAACCGCGTCGTAGATCACCTCGAGTGACTGCATGGCCGGCCAGCCATAGAGGAAGCATGGTGAGGGCGGCTCGGGGTGGAACATCGAGCCGGGGCGCGCGACGACCTCGATCGGTCGGAAGTGGCCCTCGTTCGGAGCCTCCCCGCCTCCCGCGAGCATGGTGATCGCGATGCGGCTGGCGGAGACCGTCGAGGCGATCGGGCAGTTGATTGGGCCGACCTGTGCATCCGGCGCGCCGCTGTAGTCGAGCCGCACGGTTGATCCATCCACCTCGACGACGATCTCGAACGGCACAGGCGCATCGCTGATCCCGTCGTCGTCCATCTCGCCGCGGCCCACGTAGCGTCCGTCCGGGATCTTCTCGAAGTAGCTTCGCACGACTGCCTCTCCATGGTCGAACATCCGCTCGACCGAGGCGGCGAACGCCTCGAGCCCATAGCGGTTGATGACGCGAAGCAGGCCGGCCGCCCCGACCCGAACGGCAGCGACCTCGGCGTTGATGTCGCCGGCCACCATCTTCGGGACCCGCGAGTTCGCGGTTGCCATCCTCAGGATGTCCTCGACCAGCTCCCCCTTGCGGAAGAGCTTGACCCCCGGGAAGATCGTGCCTTCCTGGTGCACGTCGACCGTGTCGGTCGAGTAGGGATCCTTCCCGCCGATGTCGAGCCAGTGGCCCTTGGTCGTCGTGTAGCCGACCAGCTCAGCCCCATCCACGAAGACCGGCATCACGACGGCTGCATCCTGCGGGTGCGAGCCGGTGCCGTACGGGTAGTTGTAGAGGATGATGTCGCCGGGGTCGAGGCGCTCCTCTCCACCTACCGCCTCGACTGCCGCCTCGACGCAGAAGTTCATCGTTCCCATGAAGAACGGGAGGCTCGGTGCCTGTGCTAGGAGGCGTATCTGCCGGTCGTAGATCGCCACCGCGAAGTCGAGCACCTCGTAGATCACCGGTGAGAACGCGGTGCGGATCAGCGCGCGCTTCATCTGGTTGGCGGCGGAGTTGAGGCTGTGCCGCACGACCTCCGTGCTGACAGGGTCGGCATCGACAACGCCGGTCGAGCTGCCGATTCCAGCGCGGTAGAGGATCGGCTCTGACGTCGGTAGAGTCATCAGTTGGGGCCTGCTTCGTGGCTGTCCCGCATGAACAGGCAGCCGCTCCCATCCACGCGCAGTGAGAACCCTGCATCGACGTAGGTCGTCGCGGTGTCCTCCAGCACGATCGCCGGCCCGGCTAGCTCTGTCCCCACAGCGAGAGTCGCACGCTGAACGAGCTCGAAGTCGAGCCACCGACCGCTCGCGAACGAGTAGGCACGGAACGAGCCGACGTCGGCGTCGGTTGCCGAGGTGACTGTGAACCGCTCGGCGCGGCGCGGCAGCGGCGTCCGCAGCGTGGCGCGTGCCGAGACGATCTCGATCGCCTCCTCCATCGCATGGCCGAACGTGCGCTCGTACTCGTCGGTGAACGTCTCTGCGACCGCCTCGGCACCCACGCCTACGAGGCTGGCGCGCGGCGTTCCGAGCGCGATCGTCAGCGTATGCTCCTGCCCTGCGTAGCGCATGTCGAGGCCGACCTCGCGGGTTGCCTCGGCTGCTCCATTGCGCGCGGCGAGATCGTCGAAGAGCTCGTCGAGGATGCCGCCGGCGATCGCGAGGCTCTCGGCGGTCAGCTGGAGGATGTGCGTGCGGGCCGCGGTGCGCGTCAGGTCGGCTCCGAGCAGGCCCCAGGCCGAGAAGTTGCCGGCGTGTGGTGGGATCACGATGCGGGTGATGTCGAGCTCGCGGGCAAGCAGGGTGCCGAAGAGGGGACCAGCTCCACCGAAGGCCATCAGCCGGCCCTGCCGCGGATCTTGACCCTGCTCGACCGTGATCTCGCGAATCGCGTTGGCCATGTTCGACGTGACAACGGTGAGCGCTCCCTGGGCAGCCTGCTCGACGGTGAACGACAGGGGCTCGGCGACGGTGGCGAGCGCTGCTCGTGCGCGATCCGCATCGAGCGCGAGCTCGCCGGCGAGCTTCCCGTCGCCGAGCATTCCAAGCACGAGCGCCGCGTCGGTCACGGTTGGCTGCCTGCCGCCCCGGTCGTAGGCCGCCGGGCCGGGGTCGGCACCGGCGCTACGGGGGCCGACACGAAGGAGCCCGCCGATATCGACCTCGACGATCGATCCGCCCCCGGCCCCGATCGAGCGGACGTCGACCCACGGCGTTTGGACCGGCAGCCCGACGACGCGGCCCTCGTTGACGACGCGGGGGCGGCCGTCTGTGATCACGCTCGTGTCGAAGCTCGTTCCGCCGACATCGGCGGTGACGACGTCGCCGAGCTCGAGGCGGCGCGCGAGCTCCGCCGCTCCTTCGGCGCCTGCTACCGGCCCGGAGAGGATCGTCTCGAACGGCCGGGCCTCGGCTTCCTCGAACGTTAGCGATCCACCGCCACAGCGGGTCACGAGCATGCTCCCGTCGAAGCCAGTGTCGTTGAGGCGCACGCTGAGGCGCTCGAGGTAGCTGGCCATGCACGGGCGCACGAACGCGTCGATGACCGTCGTGCACGTGCGCTCGTACTCGCGGTACTCGCCGGACACCTGGTGGGAGAGCGAGATCGCGCCGTCGAAGCCCTCCTCCCGCAGCACGCGCTCGGCGGCTAGCTCGTGCGCGGGGTTCCGGTAGGCGTTCATGAACGCCACGGCGACTGTGGTGACTCCCTCCTCGAGGAACGTCTGGAGCGCGTGCCGTACGTCGTCCTCGTCGATGGGTGTTCGGATCTCGCCTGTCGCGAGCATTCGCTCGGTGACGGGCAGCCGCAGCCGCCGCGGCACGAGCGGCGGAGGGTGATTGCAGAAGAGGTCGTACGGGTCGTCGCGGTCTCCCCGCTTCACCTCGAGGATGTCCCGAAAGCCAGCTGTCGCGAGCAAGCCGACGACGGCGCCCTTGCGCTCGAGCAGCGCGTTCAGGCCGACGGTTGTGCCATGGAGGAAGAACTGCACCGTGCGCCGCTGCTCGCTCGGGACGCCGGTCTCGAACGCTCGGATGACGCCCTGCTCGGGCGCTTCAGGTGTCGTGGGTTCCTTCGCGACGAGCGTCTCGCCGGTGGCGTCGTCGAAGAAGATCAGATCTGTGAATGTGCCTCCGACATCGACCCCAACTCGCGTCGCCATGTACGTCTCCTCTCTCTGGTGCGGGCGCCAGCCTAGCGAGAAATTCTCGGCGCGTTGTTCCGTACGGGGCTCCTGCGAGGCTGGGGGTACGGGGGCTGGGCCGCGCGGCGAGCGTGTAGGGCGGCGCCTTCGCGGCGCCACGTCGGTCCAAGGACGTCGTGCGGCCTGGCACCCACGCGGGGGCGCCGCCTCATTAGGAAGGGTACGAATCCACTCATATTGTGCCCCGGCACCCGCGCGGGGTCGCCTCGGGGAGTCGCCCTTGCCGCCAACCTCGCTTTGGCCCGTCGCACTGATGGCACCGGGAGGGGTGTTGCACGAGGCCCTCGTTGCTAACGCTCGCCTTGGCGCGTGCATCGCGGCACGTGCAGAGTTGGCGCGGTTTCGTGACGCTTCTGTGACAGATCATGTGAAAGCCGTGCGCTTCTGACGGCTACCCCCCGGGGTAGTGGGTGGGGGCGGGTTGCCTTTCGCGGCCCCTGAGCGGGCCGTGGGCGTCCTTGGCGACGCGAGCGGGAGCTGTCCGAACGGCGGTTCGCCGGTCGCTCCCCGCCGCAGCTGGATCCTCCTTGCTCGGCTGTCAACAGCACGCCCCGGAGGCGCGATCACCGGCTGGACAGCGAGTTCGGCGACGAGTTCCCTTCCCCGGCTGTTCTCAGCACCTTCTGAGCCGTCCTTCCGGAGCATCCTTCCGGGGGCGTCCCTCTGGCGACCGCGCACCAAGCCGCCTCCCTGCCGCCTTGACCTGAAAGCTCGCGACCCCGCCGCCCTCGACAACGACGCTCCCGATTCCTCCTGCGTCTGCACGCTTCCACCGGTCATCAATCCCTGCGCGCACCCTGCCGCGGTGCGCTCCCAGGCTGGTCCTCACGCTCCCGCCGGCCATCGATCCTTGCAACAGCGGCTGGGGCCACGCCGAGCAAGCAACGCGGCCAGGCCCTGCGCTAAACCCTCTGCTCGGCCACGCAGGAGCGCTGCAACCTCTGGCCGGAAGAAGCCTTGCCCGACTTCCTCTGTCTGGCCGCACAGGAGCGCTGTAGCATGCTGTCCCCCTGTCGCTGCCGTTCGTGCCTTCGCTCGGGCGCGCGAGAGCGCCGTTCCTGCGGGATCCGCTTGACCTCGCGCAGCGTACGTGATCAGATGTCCCGATTGCAGCGGCCGAGCCCGCGGCTTCAATCGGAGAGGAGCACTATGGCCACACGGGTCGGGGTGGACGTTGGAGGCACGTTCACCGACCTCGTTTTCTACGACGACGAGACAGGTGAGGTGAGGGTCGGCAAGGGGTCGACGACGCCTGCATCTCCGGATGAGGGCGTGCGCGACGTCCTGGCGGAGGCTGTCGGTGCCGACTCGCTCGCTGCCGCGTCCTACTTCCTGCACGGAACGACCGTTGGGATCAACTCGCTGCTCGAGCGCAAGGGCGCCGTCGTCGGGCTACTGACCACCAGGGGCTTCCGCGACGTCCTCGAGACCCGCCGCGGCGATCGCGAGCGGATGTACGATCTGCTCTGGAAGCCCGATCCACCGCTCGTTCCGCGGCGGCTGCGGCTGCCGGTCACCGAGCGCGTCCGTGCCGACGGGTCGATCGAGACGCCGTTCCACGCAGCGGATGTCGCGGCGGCGGTCGAGGTTTTCGAGGCCGAAGGTGTCGAGTCGGTAGCCGTCGTCTTCATCAACGCCTACGCAGACCCCGAGCACGAGCTGCTCGCTGTAGAGGCGTTACGCTCGTCGGGCTTCGACGGTGAGATCTCGCTCTCCCACCAAGTGTCCGGCGAGTACCGAGAGTACGAACGGAGCTCGACGACGGTGGTCGACGCCTACGTGCGCCCGCGCGTCTCGAGCTACCTGAGGCGTCTGGAGGACACGCTCCAAGGTCAGGGCTTCGACGGCGAGTTCCTGATCACGCGCTCCGGTGGCGGCGCCATGACCTTCGCCGAGGCTGAGGCACGCCCGTTCGAGACGATCATGTCCGGGCCGGTTGCGGGGGCGGTCGGTGGCGGCGAGCTCTGCCGCGAGCTCGGGATCGAGCAGGCGATCACCGCGGACGTCGGCGGGACGAGCTTTGATACATGCCTGATTGTCGACGGGCGCCCCCAGGTGAAGTACGAGGGCAACGTCGTCGGCATGCCCATCCAGTCGCCTTGGGTCGACGTCCGCTCGATTGGGGCGGGCGGTGGCTCCGTCGCGTACATCGACGCCGGCCTGTTGCGCGTTGGCCCCCGCAGCGCCGGCGCCGATCCCGGCCCGGTGTGCTATGGGCGCGGGGGGACTGAGCCGGCCGTCACCGATGCGGCCGCGTCGCTCGGCATGCTCGCGTTCGGCGAGCTCGCCGGCGGTGTCGCGCTCGACATCGACGCTTCCCGGGCAGCTCTCCACGAGCTCGGCCGCGAGCTCGCGCTCGATGTCGACGGCGTCTCTCGCGGTGTCATCACCATCGCCAACGCCGCGATGGCCAACGCCATCCGGTCGATCACCGTCGAGCAGGGGCAGGACCCGAGAACCGCGAGCCTGATCGCCTTCGGCGGCGCGGGGCCCCTCTTCGGCACGCTGCTTGCCCGCGAGCTCGAGATCACCAGCGTGGTCGTGCCGAACTACGCTGGCAACTTCTCCGCGTGGGGCCTGCTCGGACAGGACGTCACCCGCTCGGCCGCGCTGACCGCGATCAGACGTCTCGACGAGGCGGGACTCGAGGGCACGAACGCGGTGCTGCGAGACCTCTTCGCGTCGCTCGAGCGGCGAGGAACATCATCCCCAGACGGATCATCCCCAGACGACAGCGACGTCCAGGAGGCTGCGCTCGACCTCCGCTACGTCGGGCAGGAGTACACGCTGACGATCGGCCCGCCGTCCGAGAACGGGGCGATCACGGCAGCTCCGGCGGCGATCGCGGAGCTGTTCACTGAGTCCTACGACCGGACCTTCGGGCACACGCTCTCCGAGCCGATCGAGATCGCTGCCGTGCGGGCGACGAAGCGCATACCGCTCGCGCGTAAGACCGGCCAGCGAACGGTCGGCGTGCTTGGCAGCGCTGGTGAGGAGCGCGAGCTCGAGGCCTACTCCTTCACGCGCGGCGAGCCGCTGACGTTCGCCGTGCTCAAGCGGGGCTCTCTCGCCGCAGGTGCGCAGCTACAGGGGCCGGTGATCGTGCTTGAGGAGACGGCGACGACCTACGTGGACGCCGGGTTCGACCTGGAGGTCAACGCTGACGGAACGCTGATCCTCTCCGATGCAGAGGCGGCCTGACGTGGCGGTTGCCGACGTCGACTATGTGACGCATCGAGCAGGTGTCGGCTCAGCTTCCGGGCTGCCGGACGCCGACCCGATCACGACCGAGGTGATCCGCCACGGCCTCGATGCGGCCGCCGATCAGATGCGGATCGTGCTGCGCCGGACGGCGTTCTCGCCGGTCATCTACGAGATGACCGACTTCGCAGCCGCCCTGTACGACACCGAGATTCGGCTCCTCGCGCAGGCGCAGGCGCTGCCGCTCTTCCTCGGCACCCTGAGCTTCTGCATCGAGTCGGCCCTCGAGAAGGTGGGCGGCCCGGAGGCGCTCGCGCCGGGCGACATCATCTTCTCGACCGACGGCTACGACATCGGCTCCCACCCGCAGGATGCCACGATCGTCGTACCGGGGTTCTTCGAGGGCGAGCTCGTTGGCTATGCGGCGGTGAAGGCGCACCACATGGACATCGGCGCGAAGGAGATCTACTGCACCAATACCGTCGATGTCTTCCAGGAGGGCGTGATCTTCCCGAGCGTGAAGATCTACCGGGCGGGCGAACGGCAGGAGGACCTCTACCGGACGCTGCTCGCGAACTCCCGCATGCCGGAGGCGCTCGACGGCGACCTGAACGCGCAGATCGCAGCTGCCAAGACCGGGCTGAATGCGTTCTACCGGATCATCGAACGCTACGGCCTCGAGACGCTCCGCGCCTCCGTCGAGCGCATGCTCGACCATGGCGAGGAGTACATTCGCGGCGTCTTCTCGGAGATCCCCGACGGCCGGTACGTCGGCCACGGCGCCATGGACAACAACGGCGTCGACGACGAGCTCGTGCCGTTCGAGCTCGCGGTCGAGGTTGATGGGTCTGACGTCATCGTCGACTTCTCGGCCTCGCCGCCACCGCAGCGCGGGCCGATCAACTGCCCCGTGCCGACGGTCGTCTCGGCCTCCCGCATCGCGATCATGGCCTTCGCGGCGGGTAACCAGTCGGCGAACGAGGGCCACTTCCGGCCAATCCAGGTTCGGACGAAGCCGAACACGATGTTCCACCCCATCTCGCCCACGCCGATCTTCATGTACGGCTGGCCTGCGCTCCAGGCAGTCGACGTCATCCACCGCGCCCTCTCCGATGCCATGCCCGACCTGATCCCCGCGGGGAACGGCGGTGATCTCTGCAGCGCTCTCTGGTGGGGCACCGACGAGGCAGGCAACTTCTGGGGTGACGCGGCCGACCACTACGTCGGCGTCGGGGCGAACCCCAGCTCAGACGGCGGTCCGCCGCTCATGCACATCTCGTGCTCTGGTATCCGGAACACGCCGATCGAGGTGATCGAGGCCAAGCGCCCGTTCCTCGTGGAGCGGTTCGAATACGCGCAGGACACGGGCGGAGTCGGCACCTACCGGGGCGGCCTCGGTGTCGATGTCTACTACCGGGCGCTCGCCGAGTGCTACCTCACGCTGCCGTGGGAGCGGATGCGCACCCCGCCGTGGGGGCTCAAGGGCGGAGGCGAAGCCCGGCCGAACCGGTTCCGGCTGCGCCAGCCTGATGGCACGGCACGGGAGTCGTTCAAGGCGACCGGCGTGTACTGCCCGGAGAGGTCGGTGCTCGAGTTCGAGACCGCGGGTGGCGGGGGCTTCGGACCGCCGTCAGGGCGGAAGCCGGAGGCTGTACACGTGGACATCGTCGAGGGGTACGTCAGCGAGGAGGCTGCACGCGCGTCCTACCCGCACGCGTTCGACGAATGACCGCGATCGCTGAAATGACCGCGATCGCCCAGGAGGCTGTCGTCCATCGCACCGGCGCAGGCTCAGCTTCCGGGCTGCCGGACGCCGACCCGATCACGACCGAGGTGATCCGCCACGGCCTCGATGCGGCCGCCGATCAGATGCGGATCGTGCTGCGCCGGACGGCGTTCTCGCCGGTCATCTACGAGATGACCGACTTCGCAGCCGCCCTGTACGACACCGAGATTCGGCTCCTCGCGCAGGCGCAGGCGCTGCCGCTCTTCCTCGGCACCCTGAGCTTCTGCATCGAGTCGGCCCTCGAGAAGGTGGGCGGCCCGGAGGCGCTCGCGCCGGGCGACATCATCTTCTCGACCGACGGCTACGACATCGGCTCCCACCCGCAGGATGCCACGATCGTCGTACCGGGGTTCTTCGAGGGCGAGCTCGTTGGCTATGCGGCGGTGAAGGCGCACCACATGGACATCGGCGCGAAGGAGATCTACTGCACCAATACCGTCGATGTCTTCCAGGAGGGCGTGATCTTCCCGAGCGTGAAGATCTACCGGGCGGGCGAACGGCAGGAGGACCTCTACCGGACGCTGCTCGCGAACTCCCGCATGCCGGAGGCGCTCGACGGCGACCTGAACGCGCAGATCGCAGCTGCCAAGACCGGGCTGAATGCGTTCTACCGGATCATCGAACGCTACGGCCTCGAGACGCTCCGCGCCTCCGTCGAGCGCATGCTCGACCATGGCGAGGAGTACATTCGCGGCGTCTTCTCGGAGATCCCCGACGGCCGGTACGTCGGCCACGGCGCCATGGACAACAACGGCGTCGACGACGAGCTCGTGCCGTTCGAGCTCGCGGTCGAGGTTGATGGGTCTGACGTCATCGTCGACTTCTCGGCCTCGCCGCCACCGCAGCGCGGGCCGATCAACTGCCCCGTGCCGACGGTCGTCTCGGCCTCCCGCATCGCGATCATGGCCTTCGCGGCGGGTAACCAGTCGGCGAACGAGGGCCACTTCCGGCCAATCCAGGTTCGGACGAAGCCGAACACGATGTTCCACCCCATCTCGCCCACGCCGATCTTCATGTACGGCTGGCCTGCGCTCCAGGCAGTCGACGTCATCCACCGCGCCCTCTCCGATGCCATGCCCGACCTGATCCCCGCGGGGAACGGCGGTGATCTCTGCAGCGCTCTCTGGTGGGGCACCGACGAGGCAGGCAACTTCTGGGGTGACGCGGCCGACCACTACGTCGGCGTCGGGGCGAACCCCAGCTCAGACGGCGGTCCGCCGCTCATGCACATCTCGTGCTCTGGTATCCGGAACACGCCGATCGAGGTGATCGAGGCCAAGCGCCCGTTCCTCGTGGAGCGGTTCGAATACGCGCAGGACACGGGCGGAGTCGGCACCTACCGGGGCGGCCTCGGTGTCGATGTCTACTACCGGGCGCTCGCCGAGTGCTACCTCACGCTGCCGTGGGAGCGGATGCGCACCCCGCCGTGGGGGCTCAAGGGCGGAGGCGAAGCCCGGCCGAACCGGTTCCGGCTGCGCCAGCCTGATGGCACGGCACGGGAGTCGTTCAAGGCGACCGGCGTGTACTGCCCGGAGAGGTCGGTGCTCGAGTTCGAGACCGCGGGTGGCGGGGGCTTCGGACCGCCGTCAGGGCGGAAGCCGGAGGCTGTACACGTGGACATCGTCGAGGGGTACGTCAGCGAGGAGGCTGCACGCGCGTCCTACCCGCACGCGTTCGGGGACGGGTGATCGCCGCACGCTAACCGTACGAAGAGAACGGCGTCAGGGAGAGGGACGAACCGGTTTCGACCAGGAGAAGGAGAAGAGGACGATGTCTGAGTGGCTACCGAGATGGAAGATGGTGAGAGCGGCGGCGTTGCTCGCCGTGCTCACCGCGCTAGCTGTTGGTCTGGCGGCCTGTGGCGACGACGACGAGCCGGCAGCCCCGTCGCCATCAGCGCCAGCGCCTGCACCGGCCGACCCAGGCGCACCGCCGCCCCCACCGCCGCCGCCCCCACCGCCGCCGGCGGAGCCAGGCGAACCGTCGCCGCCGCCCCCACCGCCGCCGGCGGAGCCAGGCGAACCGTCGCCGCCGCCCCCACCGCCGCCGGCGGAGCCAGGCGAACCGTCGCCGCCGCCCCCACCGCCGCCGCCCCCACCGCCGCCGGAACCCTCCGAGGATCTCGGGCCGCTCGTGGTGCAGTCGCCAATCGGTCCGTCAACCTTCGACCTCCAAGCCAACGCGTGCGGTTTCCATGATCAGTGGGCTGCGAACGCCTACGCACCGGCTCTCCAGCACGCGGCGATTCCCGGGCCAACGGTCGATGCCTACGGCAACCCGCTGGGTGATCTCGAGGTCACGGTCATGGACACGACCGTCCTCGAGCCCTACCTGATCACGCCAGAGGTGAACGAGGACGGGACGGTTTACACGTTCAACATCGATCCGAACGCGAGGTTCAACGACGGCACGCCGATCACCGCCGCCGACGTCAAGGCCTCGTTCGATCGAGCCGCGGCGATCGGTTCCTGCGGCCAGTACTTCTGGATCGCCGGCCAGTACGACAACATCCCCGAGCTCGAGATCGTCAACGACAAGACGCTCGTCCTCGACTTTGGGCGACCCGAGGCTGCGCTCATGCCGGGCTGGGCGACGACGCCGGTCGTCGTGTACTCGCAGGCCTCGATTGCGGCGAACCCGCAGGAGGAAGGCAGCGTCATCAACGAGTTCTTCGCCAGCAACATCGGCGGCGGCGGCGGCCCGTACGTGGTCGAGTCGTACGAGCCGAACCTGCGGATGGAGCTCACAGCGAACCCGAACTTCTTCGGGGATCCACCATACGAAGACAAGGTCATCATCAACTGGGTCGATGACCCTTCGGCGTTGTTCCTTCAGGCGGCTAACGGTGACGCCGACGTCACCTATGAGATCACACCCGAGCAGGTCGCCGAGCTCGAGGGCA
Source organism: Actinomycetes bacterium (assembly GCA_026708005.1). GTDB lineage: Bacteria > Actinomycetota > Thermoleophilia > Gaiellales > Gaiellaceae > JAPOVR01. The sequence goes on along the minus strand of JAPOVR010000129.1, from coordinate 329 downwards.
ACGACAACGTCCGGGTCGTCCTCGTTCCTGCCTTCCAGCACTGGAACATCAACCTCGTGCAATCGAACCCGCCGATGGACAACGTGAAGCTGCGCGAGGCTCTCGTGCGCGCAACGCCGTACGAGGAGATCATCAAGGAGGTCGCGGGCGGCTTTGGAACGAACTACTACGGGCCTCTCGCCCAGAACCTCGCGCACTTCAACCGGGAGCTGTCGGCCCCGATCCCGTTCGACCTCAATGCCGCTGCAGCGGCGCTCGCGGAGTCTGGTCTGTCGATTCCGGTCGAGCTCGAGCTCGTTGTCCAGGAGGGCAGCGGCGTTCCGGAGCGG
>JAPOVR010000112.1 GCA_026708005.1 Actinomycetes bacterium | reverse complement strand
AGGCTCACACCACCCCACCAACACAAACCCCCGCACAAACACCAGGGGCAAGTCACTCCTCTGCGCGCGCGGGGGTAGAGCCCTCGTTGATGGCGTGGGCGTGTTCGATTAGACGGTTCCTCCGTCCACGCCAGCGCGGCTCGTACGCATGGCGCTGCTGCAGCGGTTGTTGGGGGGCGATCGGCTTGTTCCTGGCCGCTTCGACCGTGGTCGGAGTGGCCGTCATCGTCGGGTGGCTCGTGTCCCTGGCCTAGCTACCTGACCGGGGAGGCGGGCCGTGGCCGTCGTCCGTGGGCGGCTTCGGGTGTCCCCGATCTTGGCGCCGACCGTTCACCTTTGACGCCAACTGCCCGGCTGGCTACCTTGCGCGCATGTCGGCCTCGAACGGAGAGCCGCCTTCCTTACCGGCGATCGAGGTGCGCGGCCTGCGCAAGTCGTACGGCGCTGTAGAGGCGGTGCGCGGCATAGACCTCAGCGTTTCCAGGGGTGAAGTGTTCGCTCTCCTCGGCCCCAACGGCGCCGGGAAGACGACGACCGTGGAAATCCTGGAGGGGCATCGAGACCGCACTGGAGGCGATGTCTCGGTCCTGGGTCACGACCCCGGGCTCAACGATCGCGCCTTCAAGCAGCGGATCGGCATCGTGCTGCAGTCGACGGGCGTCGAGCCGTACCTGAACGTGGAGGAGACGATCGACCTGTTCCGCGGTTACTATCCTCATCCGCTGCCGCTCGGCGAGATTCTGGACGTGATAGGGCTGAGGGAGCAGCGCTGCACTCGGGTGCGGCGGCTGTCCGGGGGCCAGCAGCGTCGACTGGACGTGGCGATAGGCCTCGCGGGACACCCTGAGCTGCTGTTCTTGGACGAGCCGACTACGGGCCTGGACCCCGCGGCGCGCCGCGGGGCCTGGGACATGGTCAACAGTCTCCGGTCTCTCGGCAAGACGGTGGTGCTTACGACCCACTACATGGACGAAGCTGAGCGACTGGCCGACCGGGTGGCGATCATCGTTGAGGGTGAGATCGTCGCCGAGGGGACTCCGGGCGAATTGGTGCGCAGAGAAGGCTCTACGATCATCCGATTCAAGGCCCGGCCGGGCGCGGACAGCCCGCCTGAAGGCCTGGGCGCGGAGCCAGCGGGCGAAGTCGGCAGGTACACCATCACGACGGGGACGCCGACCCATAGCCTGCTCCAGCTCACCGGCTGGGCTGTGGAGCGGGGAGTCGAGCTGGAGGAGCTGTCGGTATCGACTTCGACTCTGGAGGACGTGTTCATCGAGCTCGTCGGTGCTACCGAGCGGGACGGAATGGAAGAGTGAGCTCCCTGGCGCTCGCGTTGAGGCAGGTCCGGTACGAGAACAGGGCTTTCTGGCGCAATCCCCTGGCGGCGTTCTTCGTGTTCGTTTTCCCGCTGATGTTCCTCGTGATCTTCAACCTCTTGTTCGGCAGCCGTGAGCTGGTCTTGCCGGGAGGAACGACGAACACCTCCACCTTCTACGTTCCGGCCATAATCGCGATGTCGGTGATCTACACCTGCTTCAACAACGTGTCTATCGGCGTGTGCTTCGCCCGGGACCAAGGGCTGCTCAAGCGCATACGCGGCACGCCTCTGCCGGGCTGGGCATTCCTGTTCGGACGGATCGTCCACTCCGTATTGCTGGCCGTGCTGCTTGTCGCGATCGTGACGGCAGCCGGGGCGCTGCTCTATGGCGTGGACATGCCCACCAACACGCTGCCGGCGTTTCTCGTGACGCTCGCTGTCGGCGCAGCCACCTTCTGCGCGCTCGGGCTGGCGATCACGGCGGCCATCCCAAACGCAGAAGCCTCGCCCGCCGTCGTGAACGTGCTGACACTGCCGCTGCTGTTCATATCGGATATTTTCATCCCCCTGGAGGACGCACCCGCCTGGCTGACGACCTTCGCGGACATCTTCCCGGTAAAGCACCTAGCATCGGCGTTGCACACGGCGTTCAATCCGTTCGAGTCGGGCACGGCCTTCGAGTGGGTCGGCCTGCTTGTGATGGCCGCATGGATGGTCGGAGGACTGCTGCTCTCAGTGCGGTTCTTCTCGTGGGAGCCCCGCCGCTAACGAACACGTCAGGACCGCACAAGAGACGGCCCCAAAGAAAGGTGTCTAACAAGAGGGGCCGGTCAACGGTTGTTGCCTATCGCTCGACCACTGAAGCAGTGGGGATCCTCCCGAAGCAGTGGGGATCCTCCAATCCACCTGACAAAGAGTCGGACAGGTTCGTCGGCAGGCAAGACAGTCGGGTTCCTAACCGGGCCTAGCCACCACTGGCCCGACCTTCCCCCGGTGTCTGCGCCAGGGCTTGAGTTGGTGCCGCGGTGTGAGCCTTCCTTCGGGTTGTGGCTGGTTGGGAGGTTGGTGACCTGGCGGGGTGTGGGTGTGGTGATTGCGGGTGTGGATGGACACCACCGGAAGTCTGCCGGCCTGCCCGACAACTCGCAGCTCGAGGCGCCGCCTCCGACTGCCCCGCACGCAGGCAGGTAGCACTGGCCGGGACCGGGGTTGGCCCAACATCCGCCTCTGTCTGCATGACGGTTCTCCGCCGACGCGTCAAGTCCAGAGTTCCCCTTCGGCCGCACCGTGCAGGGAACCGGCTGGCCACCACCCCTTCGGCCACCAACCGCCCCGGCCGCGCGCCTCTCTGCCCCGGCCGCCTGGCATAGGCAACCCACACGCCACCGCAACCTCTTTACGCCAGCGCCAGTACGTCTGCCCCCGCCACCGACCGCCCCAGCGCCAAAACCGCCCCGACTCCCCATCCGTGATGATCTGCTCCGGGTGCGCTGTCGACCCGCCATGGCGTCCCCCACCCACAACCCCACAACAGAAACCCGCCACAGCAACCCGCCAACTTGACTTCGTGTTCGCCTCAAGGCCCCTCGCCCCGGCCCTGAACGTGCAGGCCCTTAACCAGCCAGAGCAGTGGGGCCCAAGCGACCACTGCCGCCTCTAAATCGACATCACATAACAGCGGTCCCCTGGGTAGCCCTCCCGGTGTCTGAGAACGACTCCCAAAACCCAAAACCCGAAACCGGAATTCGCTCTGGGGCCGTCAGGGTCCCGGGGGGGTGGGGCG
>JAPOVR010000168.1 GCA_026708005.1 Actinomycetes bacterium | reverse complement strand
TTCCCCGACCCACACCCCCACACTCAGAGCGGACCAGCCCCAGGAGAGCACGTCAAACAGGACCCTAGCGACCTGCTCCCCTCAGGTGGCCCACCCTTAGTGTGGATGTGCAATTGATGTTGCGACCACATGCTCAAAAATTGGTTGCAGTTAGTTCAGGAGCTTGCTGAGTTGAGCCTGCGACGACAACAAATCATCAGCACGCAGTTGCAACTGCCTCAGGTGATGCATAACAACGCCAATAATGGAGACTGATTTGGGTGCTGGTAGATCCGGAGTAAATATAACATTGGAGCAAGCAAACTCAGGAAATGTTGAAAGAGAGGCAGCGTTTGTCCAGACCGAGACAGAGCCATTAGCCGATTCTAATCGGAGGGCAATGCGCGAAATTGCTTAGTGATGGACCGCCGCAGAATAAAAAATGGACTCGCTAACCCGCACAAATGGACTCTTATTTAGCACATATCGCATTCCGTGGCGATCGATAGTCTGCCGCTTCGCATTCTTGTAGGATATCCAGCATCGCTTCTCTTCAGGACAGAGGATGGTTTTGCAGAAGATCATCACGACGAAGTATATTTGACCCTACCGGGGAGTTTTTCTACGCGCCAATCCGAGGGAATAAACAATCTTCCATCCGCTTGTATCCGGGTCTTTCTGCAAGAGACTGGAGACTCGCCTTTCGGCTGAACTCTTCATATCAGGGTTAAGGTGGCGAGGTGTGACCTCCGTCATGTGCGATCAACTATCAGAATAGCGGGTCGTTAGTCCAGGGGAGGCGACTGGTGTTATGGGCAGAGCGCTCTTGTTGCGGTAAGTCAACGTCGGCGCCTGTCTGGCTCCGCGAATCGCGGAGATAGCATTGCGGATCAGGCTGGGGGTTTTGAGAAGCACGGGATCGTGGGCAGGTGTGCCGATGATTCCAGTAGTAGAGAAATTAAAGCGGAAGCCTATCAAAGCGGAATGCTCTGCCAATGCACAATCGTGGAAGTAGTTTCTGCAGGCTATATTTGTCAAACGTCTTCGTACGATCTGGGAAGTGCTATCGAGATGACTGAGTGACAAATACTATCGGTCGGGCTCGTAAAGCAAAGACCTGTGGGTTAGCTAAAGGATAGGGGGTCCTTGTCGAAGATACTTCGCAGCCCTGGGTGATCAACTGGCAATAGCCCGTCGACCTTTGGCCACGCTGAGCGTGCTCGCGAGGAGGTCGACCTTCTCCATCATGCAGAACTCGCTGCACACAGCATTGCCAGACGGTCCACAGTATGTCCGGTAGAGACAAAACTGCCTGGTAATGTCGGAAGTCATGCAAATGCGGTTGGGCAGAAAGTTGTCTGTCGCCCGGTTGTAGGTCTGACTTGATCTGGGGGGAAGGGTAGAGGCTTTACCTCGCCTCCAACGGAGGGCGCCGCCCACAGGCACCATGAGCCACTGCCGCCATCTGCGCCAACCCCCGCGCGAAGGCGAGCGGCACCGGGCCGGCGTCGATCATCGCGCGTTGGCTCACTGCCCGGCGGCCGCCGGCAGGCTGCGGCGTGTGTCTTGCGGATGGCTTGTGCTGCGCGCGCCGGTAGGTAGCATCGGGCGGGAGATGACGGAGCGCTACGACCCGCAGACCGTTGAGCGTCGCTGGCAGGAGCTCTGGCGGCGCGAGAAGGCCTTCACGGTGCCGAATCCCGAACTCCCGGTCGCTGGCCACGAGGCGCCCCGCACCTACATCCTCGAGATGTTGCCGTACCCGTCCGGCGATCTGCACATGGGCCACGTCAAGAACTACACGCTCGGTGACGTGATCACCCACTTCCGTCGGCGGAACGGCATGGAGGTGCTGCGGCCGATGGGCTACGACGCCTTCGGCCTGCCCGCAGAGAACGCGGCGATCCACGAAGGCGGTCATCCGCGCACGATCACCGAGCGCAACATCGCGGCCATCCGTGCGCAGATGGCGCGGATGGGCTGGGCCATCGACTGGAGCCGCGAGTTCTCGACCCACGAGCCCGAGTACTACCGGCAGACGCAGTGGCTCTTCCTCAAGTTCTACGAGCGTGGGCTCGCCTACCGGCAGGAGGCGCCTGTGAACTGGTGCCCCAACGACCAGACCGTGCTAGCGAACGAACAGGTTATCGACGGGCGCTGCGAGCGCTGCGGCACTGCGGTGGAGGCGAAGAGCCTCGAACAGTGGTTCTTCAAGATCACCGACTACGCCGATCGCCTCCTGGACGAGATGGCGCTGCTCGAGTCATGGCCTGAGCGCGTGCTGATGATGCAGCGCAACTGGATCGGCCGCTCCGAGGGCGCCGAGGTCGTCTTCCGGATCGACGCTCTCAACGCCGAGATCCCCGTGTTCACGACGCGGCCCGACACCCTGTTTGGGGCGACGTTCTTCGTGCTGGCACCGGAGCACCCGCTCGTCGGCTCCCTTGTGGCCGGCACCGACCGTGCTGACGAGGTGGCCCGTTACGTCCAGGCTGTCCGGGCCGAGTCGACGGCAGCGCGGGCCAGCGCCGATCGTGAGAAGACGGGTGTTTTCACGGGCCGAACGATCACGAACCCCGTCAACGGCGAGGAGCTTCCGATCTGGATTGCCGACTACGTGCTGATGGAGTACGGGACGGGCGCGATCATGGGTGTCCCCGGCCACGACGAGAGGGACTTCGAGTTCGCCGAGCAGTTCGGCCTCGAGATCCGCCAGGTCGTCGAGCCCAGCGACGGATCCTCGGCCGAGCTCCCCTACCTCGAGAAGTCGCCTGCGGCCCGCTCGGTGAGCTCAGCCGAGTTCTCAGGCCTCAAGACGCCCGAGGCGATCACCGAGATCACGAGCTGGCTGGCCGATCGGGGGGTCGGCAAGGGGACCATCCACTTCCGGCTGCGCGACTGGTTGCTGTCACGCCAGCGCTACTGGGGTTGCCCGATCCCGATGATCCACTGCGACGCCTGCGGCACGGTGCCGGTGCCCGAGGAGGATCTTCCGGTGCTCCTGCCGGAGGTCGACGACTACGTGCCGAAGGGCCGCTCCCCGCTTGCCGCAGCGCAGGACTGGCTGTGCGTTGCCTGCCCGGCCTGCGGGTCGCAGGCGCAGCGCGAGACCGACACGATGGACACCTTTGTCGACTCCTCCTGGTACTTCCTGCGCTACTGCGATGCCCGCTGCGCGGAGCTCCCCGTGCGGCGCGAGATCGTCGACTACTGGGCGCCGATCAACCAGTACATCGGCGGCGTCGAGCACGCGATTCTCCACCTGATGTACGCCCGGTTCTTCACGAAGGTGATGAACGACCTCGGGCTCGTCGGATTCCGCGAGCCCTTCCTGCGGCTCTTCACCCAGGGCATGATCTACCGCTTCGGCGCAAAGATGTCGAAGTCGAAGGGCAACGTCGTTGCGCCCGACGAGCTGATCGAGCGGTTTGGAGCCGACGCCTTGCGCCTGTACATCCTCTTCATGGGGCCTGCCGAGGACGACGCTGAGTGGCAGGACACCGGCATCGAGGGGACGAGCCGCTTTCTCAAGCGCCTCTGGCGCGTCGTCCACGAGGCCGTCCCGACCACGCCGCCCCCGGAGGAGCCGGATACGGTCCTCGCCCGCAAGGCCCATCAGACCGTCGCGAAGGTCACCGACGACATCGGCCGGCGGTTTCGGCTCAACACGCCGATCGCCGCGGTTATGGAGCTGGTCAACGAGATCTCGAAGGCGCCGGACGATCCGGGTGCGCACGTTGCGTGCAGCACGGCGGTCAGCCTCATCCAGCCCTACGCGCCGCACATTGCCGAGGAGCTGTGGGAGCGGCTTGGCAACGAGCGGCTCTGGGAGGAGCCGTGGCCCGAGCACGATCCGGCCATGCTGACGAAGGACACGTTCGAGCTCGTCGTTCAGGTCAACGGGAAGGTTCGAGAGCGGGTCGAGGTTGCGACAGGCCTCGCCGACGACGATCTGATCGAGGCGGCGACGGCGCTGCCGAAGATCCGGGGGCAGCTCGACGGGAAAGAGCTACGGAGGACAGTCGTCGTTTCCGGCAAGCTCGTCAACCTCGTCGTCGCCTAGGTGTGCGCTCGGCGGGCGGGCGGCGCGGGCGAGCCGCGCTGACTCGCCGCGGCGTTAGCGCCCGGCGGGGCGTGTCCATGCGGGGGGGGGGCGTTGCGGGTGTTTCAACGCCGGGAGGCGTTGCACTCTTGACACATTCTGGCACAGATACGTGACAGGTTCGCCCGGATACTGGATCGCATGCAGATGCCCAAGGTCAGGCGGTCGCGTGCGCTCGTGTACCTGGCTGTCGTCATGTTGCTGCTCGTGCTCGGAGGGCGGGCGCTCCTGTCCGATCGAGGCTCGGCGACTCCACGAGCGCCGGCCGATTCAGCGAGCCCGGCGCTTGTGGTCGACACACTTGAAGATGGGGCGCAACCTCCGCGCGAGGTCGTCGTCCACGTGGTCGGCGTGGTTGACGTGCCGGGCCTCTATCGCGTTCGCGCGGGCAGCCGTGTCGCAGACGTCCTTGAGCGCGCAGGCGGCCCTCGGCCCCAAGCGGCCCTCGAGAGCGTCAACCTCGCTGCCCCCGTGGCAGACGGCCAGCAGGTTCGCAAACCGTCGCAAACGACCGACACGACGCCCGGCAGACCAGCTTCGGCGCCCTCCGCCGAGTCGGCAACCGGGCCGCTCGCGCTGAACTCGGCAACAGCTGCCGAGCTCGAGGCGCTGCCGGGCATCGGGCCTGTCACGGCCCAGAAGATCATCGAGTTCCGACAGACCCACGGCGCGTTTCGGTCGGTTGAGGAGCTCGATGCCATTCCAGGCATTGGGCCGGCCCGGATCGAGCAGGTGCGGAAGCTGGTCACCGTGTAGCGCGTTCGGCAGGTCAGAAAGCTGCCGCCGTGCGTGGCTATCGCGGCTCGCCCGACTCCGGCTCGCGCGACGGGGGCTCGCGCGCAGGGGGCCCGATCCGTGGGGTTGTCGATCACGCTGAGCTGGCACAGCCCGTGTGAGAGGCGATCGCGCTTCGCGCGCATGCGCCAGCGCGGGTGTGCGCCGAGCGAGGGTGTGCGCTGCGGCGGTCGCGCTGACCCCATCGAGGGGCCGACGGCTCTGTGGTGAGACGCTCGTCCGTCGCAGTCAGGCCGGGGTCTCCGGAGCCGGGCGGCTCGCCGGCGTGCGCGCGGGGCCGTGTGCTCGTTCCGCACGTGTGCGCGGCGTCGCTGTGCGCTGGGCTGGCCAGCTCGATCTGGCTGCGGGCTCCGGGTCTCGGGGTGGCCGTGCTCGCGCTTGGCTACGCGGTGGTGTCGGTGTTGGTCGGTCGCTCGCGTCTCATTTGGATGGCGATCGCGCTGGCTCTGGTCAGGTGGTGGTGGGGAAGCCTTCGGCTCGACACCGCCGATCGCAGCCCGTTGCTCGACCGTGCAGGAGAGATCGTGCGCGTGCGGGCTGAGGTCTTAAGCCCGGTACGGCCGGGGCGGTGGGTTTCCTGTGCGCTCGTGCGGGTGCTGGCCGTCAGCGGGCAGGAGGTGCGGGGCAAGGCTCAGCTTGAGCTTCCGTCGGACCGAGCGTCTCCGCGGCGCGGCACGGTGCTCCAAGCGCTCGTCGAGGTGCGGCTCCCGGATGGGCCGAGGCAGGCCGCCGACGGGCGGCCTTCGACGAGAGCGCCTACCTGCAACGCCACGGTGTGCAGGTCGTGCTCTCGGCGCGCCCTGTCCAGCTCGACGGCCAGCGCGGAGGGCTCGGCGGTCTGAGCGATCGGCTGCGGGAGTCGATCCGCGGCTCGCTAGCGCTCGGGGTCGACGAGAAGCAGCGCTCGCTCGTTCGGGGCATCGTGCTCGGGGAGGATGAGGGGCTCGGCGAGGAGCTTCGCGACCAGTTTCGAGCCTCCGGGCTGTGCCACCTGCTCGCGGTGTCAGGCCAGAATGCCGCCCACGTGGTGGCAGGAGTGCTGCTGCTCGCGCGGGTTCTGGGTGTGCTACGCGTTCTCGCCATGGCCGCCGCGCTCGCGTGTGTGGGCGGCTACGTGGCCGCTGTAGGCTGGCAGCCGTCGGTCGTGCGCGCCGCCGTGGCCGGCATGCTCGCTGTGCTCGCCTGGCTGGTCGCGCGCCCGCGCGACCGGTGGTACTTCATGCTCGTTGGCTGCGCGTTCCTGCTCGCGGTCAGCCCGTACAACCTCGCCGATCCGGACTTCCAGCTGTCGTTCGCTGCGGTTGCTGCCGTCTTCGTCCTCGTGCCGCGCCTCGAGCGATTCCTCGCCGGCTATCCAGTTCCCGCTCGGCTTGGCTCGATCCTCGCCGTTGCCACCGCTGCGGGAATCGCCACCGCCCCGCTGCTCTAGGTTCACTTCGGGGCGGTGCCGCTCTTCTCAATCGGCGCCAACGCGCTGGCCGAGCCGGTGGTTGTCCCCATCCTGGGGCTTGGGCTGCTCGCCGCCGGGCTGGCGCCGCTCCTGCTGAATGCCGCCGCGGCGGCCGGCTGGCTGAACGGGTGGTTACTTGACTACCTCGCCTGGTGTGCTCGCACGATCGGCTCGGCGCCTCACGCCGAGGCGCGGTCGGGCTAGATCCTCGCCGCGCTGATCGGCGCGATCGGTGCAGGCTTCGGCTTGTGGTGGCTGCCGCGGTGGCAGCGGCGGCGCGCTGTTGTCGGTCTCGCGGCGCTCACTGTTGCAGCCGCTGGTTGGTGGGCGCTTCGACCAGCGAGCCCGCCTCTGCCTCCTCCGAGCGGCCTGCGTGTTGCGTTCCTGGACGTCGGGCAGGGGGACGCCACGCTGCTGCAGACCGCGGATGTGGCGATCCTCGTTGACCAGGGTCCTCCGTAGGCCGACGTGGCGCGGCTGCTCAAACGCTACGGCCTCGCGCACATCGACCTGCTGGTCCTCACGCACCCCCAGCGTGATCAGTTCGGGGGCGCCGCCCAGGTGATCGAGCGGTTCCCGGTGTGCGCTGTCGTGTTGCCCGGACTGCCCGTGGCGCACGCCGAGCGCGACGCGGTGCTCGAGCTGGCGGCGCGCAAGGAGATCCCGGTAACACGCGCCAGGCGGGGCACCGTCTACCGGGCGGGGCCGCTGCGAGTCGAGGTCCTCTGGCCGGATGGGCCGTGCTCGCCTGCCGAGGATCCCAACCGGCGGTCGGTCGTCCTCCGCGCCGCGTATGAGGACACGGATGCCCTGCTTCCAGCCGATGCGGAGTCAGCGGTCACGAACACCCTGGGGCTGGGCCCTGCCGAGGTGCTCAAGGTCGCTCATCACGGATCCCGCGACGAGGGCCTCCCGGCGCTGCTACGGCGCACGCAGCTGCGGCTGGCCATCGTGTCGGCCGGCGAGGACAACCGGTTCGGGCAGCCGGCGCCCTCGACGCTCGCAGCGCTCGCCGAGGCTCCTGGTCTCGTGACGTTCCGAACCGATCGCGACGGCACGGTGATCGTCGAGACGGACAGGACTCGGCTGACGGTGGCAACCGCTCCCTGACGACGTCAGCTGCAGCGTGCGCTCGTTACGCTGAGGCCGGAGCAGCATCTACCCTTGCCCTGTGAGCGGCGAGCTTAAGCCCGTCTACCTGATCCGAGGGAGCGACGCTCCGAAGGTCGCGCTAGCGGCTCGTCGGCTCCGGGGCAGGTTCGATGCGGCGTCCGTCGACGACGTCACCGCTGGGCACGGCGCCGATGAGGTAGCAGGCGAGGATGTCGTGGGCATGCTCAACGCGCTCGGGCTGTTCGGTGGACACCGGCTTGTCATCGTCCGTGCCATCGAGCAGTGGAAGAAGGAGGATGTCGAGGCGGTTGCGCTCTACCTAGCTGAGCCCGCACCCGGCTCGGTGCTGGCCCTCGTTGGAACCCCGCCACGCAACTCGACCCTCGAGGAGTCCTGCGGGAAGCACGGCGCCGTCTTGCGCTACGACGTCCCGCGTAGGGCGCAGGGGCGGCGGCTCGATCACGCGGCCTGGGTGCAGGCGCAGTTTGAGCGCCTCGGAGCATCCGTTGGTCGCGAGACCGCTGCCGCGCTCGTGGCGAGCGTCGGCGAGGACACCTTCGCGCTCGAGGGCGAGGTGGAGAAGCTGGTCACGTGGTCAGGCGGGGACGACGTCTCCCCGCGTGACGTGCTCGCGCTGGCGGCCGACGCACACGAGGCCTCGGAGTTCGCGCTCGCCGACTCGTGGGGAGCCCGCAAGGTCGAGGCGGTGCTGGGGGCCTGTGAGACGCTCGTCCACCATCGGAGCATCGATCCGTTCCTCCTGGCTGTTCGCCTCGCCGGCCATGTCGGCCGGGTTCGTGGAGCGCAGCGGCTCGTCGAGCGGGGAGCGGGAACCCGGGATGTCATGAAGGAGCTCGGCATGCGGGAGTACCCGGCCAGGAAAGCGATCGGGCATGCGGGTGCGTACTCCGAGGACGAGCTCGACGAGGCGGCTGTGACGCTCGCCAGGCTCGATTACGACCTCAAGGGGGGCAGCCGTCTCGACGGTGTTCTCCTGCTCGAGCGTGCCGTCGTGTCGCTCACGGGCCTTCGGGCGGCGGGACGTCGCGCATCGTGATGCAGGGACGGTGACCGACGCTGCCGTCCGCGCGGCGGGCCCTGATTCCCCTCGATGGCGCCGATTCGGCTCCTCGGCGCAGCTGACCCGGAGCTACTCGGGACCGGCTGCGACGAGCTTGGCTGCCTGCGACTTCTTGCGTGCGGCGCGGCGAGGGTGGATCGCCCGGTGGGCTGCGGCCTTGTCGAGCCAGCGCACGAGGGCGCGGTGCTCGGCATCGATGAGGTCGCTGTCGCCATCCTCGACGGCCTCCTGGAGGCGCTTGAAGAGCGTCTTTGCGGTCGAGCGCCAGCGCAGGTTCTCGGATCGCTGCCGCGCGGCTGATCGAACGCGGTGGGCCTGCTGCTTGTTGTTCGGCATGGTCGCACGAGGATGGTAGCAACGATCTGCGCTCGGCCCGCCAGACGGAGAGCGGAGCCGATCTCCGCGGTGAGCCGCTTGCGAGCAGTTTCAGACGGCGCTGCGCGCGAGGCGAGCTTGGCGGGGTTTTCGCAGCCGAGTCCTCGTCGAGCCGAGGGGTCCGGCCGCTCTTTGGAAGGGTGCACCTGTGATTGAGGCGCCCAGCGGCCGGGGTCGCGGCCTGGCCCGCTCCACGGCCATCTTCTCGCTCGCCACCGCGGGGTCGCGCATGGCCGGTCTGGCACGCGAGATCGTCATTCGCGCCTACTTCGGCGTCGAGGGCTCGATCAACGCGTTCACGGTCGCGTTTCAGATTCCGAGTCTCGTGCGCGCGTTGATTGCCGACGTCGCGCTGTCCTCAGCGCTCGTTCCCGTGTTCAGCGAGATGCTTGAGCGCGGCGAGCGCCTTAGGGCCTGGCGTGTCGCGTCGACCGTCCTCTGGTTGATGCTGCTCGCGCTCTCGGCTCTCACAGCCCTCTTCATCGTGCTCGCTCCGTGGATCATGCGCCCCTTCGGCTACTCGGGTGCAGACGAAGAGCTCGTTGTCGGGCTGTCTCGTGTCCTCTTCCCGACGGTGGCGCTGCTCGGCGTCTCAGGCGTCGTCGTGGCCATCCTGAACAGCTACGACCACTTCACCCTTCCGGCTGTTGCGCCCATTCTCTGGAACGTCGTTATCATCGCCGCGCTCGCGATCGGGCTGCCGTTCCTCGAGTCCGACCCCGACCAGCTCTACCTCTACGCGGCAGCGGTGCTCGTCGGAACGGCGCTCCAGGTTCTCCTGCCGCTTCCGTGGCTCCGGCGCCTCGATGGGCAGCTCCGGCCGATTCTCGACTGGCGGGATCCGGCTGTCCGCCGGGTCTTCAAGCTCATGTTGCCGGTCACGGTCGGTATCGGGCTCATCAACTTCAATCTCGTCATCGACACGTTCTTCGCGGCACGGTTCGTCGACCGCAACCTCGCGCCTGCGGCGATCGACGCGGCCTTCCGCCTCTACATGCTCCCGCAGGGGATCTTCTCGGTGGCCGTCACGGCGGTTCTGTTTCCCACCATGTCGCGGCTCGCGGCTCGGGCGGATATGCGCGCATTCGAGAGCACGCTCTCGCTGGGCTTGCGCCAGATCGGCTTCCTCCTCATTCCGGCGAGCATGATCGGCGCGGTCCTCGCCGAGCCGATCGTGCGTCTTCTCTACGAGCGGGGCGAGTTCGACGCCGTCGAGACCACGATCGTCGCCGGCGCGTTTGCGGCGTTCTGCGCGGGGCTCACGTTCAATGGGACGATGCTGCTGCTCAACCGCGCGTTCTTCAGCCTGCAGCTGGCGTGGATCCCAACGTGGGTGGCGCTGGGCGTGCTGGTTGCCAACGCCGGGCTCGACGCGGCGTTCTTCCGGCTCGGCGTGTGGGGGATACCGCTCGCGACGTCTGTGGTGAACGTGCTTGGGACGGCGGCGCTCCTCGTGCTCATGCGCGGTCGGATCGGCCGCCTCGATGGTGCCAGGATCGCGGCATCCTACGGCCGGATCGTCGTTGCATCGGCGCTCGCGGCAGGCGCGGCGTTCGGCGTCTGGCTCGGTATCGATGGCGTGCTCGGCCGAGCGGTCGGCGTGCAGATCATCTCGGTCGGCGCCGGGCTTGTCGTCGGCGGGCTCGCGTACTTCATCGTGGTGGGCCTGCTGAGGATTCGGGAGCGGGAGGCGTTGCTATCGTTGCTACGCTGGCATCCGCTCGGCGATTGAGCGCGGTCGGCAGCTGAGGGTCGACACAGTCCTTTCCTGCCCAGCCCCGCGGCGTCTCGTCCATGCTCGACCACATCAGGAACTTCTCGATCATCGCGCACATCGACCACGGCAAGTCGACGCTTGCCGACCGCATCCTCGAGCTCACCCGCACGCTCAGCGGCCGGGAGATGCGCGAGCAGGTGCTCGACTCAATGGAGCTCGAGCGAGAGCGCGGCATCACGATCAAAGCGCAGGCCGTGCGGGTGCTCTGGCGCGGCTACCAGCTCAACCTAATCGACACGCCGGGCCACGTCGACTTCACCTACGAGGTCTCGCGCTCGCTCGCTGCGTGTGAGGGAGCGCTGCTCTTGGTCGACGCGTCGCAGGGCATCGAGGCGCAGACGCTCGCCAACGCGCATCTCGCGCTTGAGAACGACCTCGCCATCGTGCCGGTCGTCAACAAGATCGACCTGCCGCAGGCCAGCCCTGACGGGGTTGCAGCCGAGCTCGCAGAGCTGATCGGCGAGGAGCCCGACCGAGTGCTTCGGATCTCCGCGAAGACCGGCGACGGCGTGGAGGCGGTGCTCGACGCGATCGTCGAGCGCATCCGGCCCCCCGTCGGCAACCCCGATGCGCAGGGGCGTGCGCTCGTCTTCGACTCCGCCTACGACCAGTACCGCGGCGTGGTCGCGTTCGTGCGGGTGGTCGACGGCGAGTTCGTTGCGCGCGAGTCCATGCAGGCGGTGGCGCTTGCAAACGTGTTCGAGGCGGAGGAGCTGGGCTACTTCGCGCCGAGCCGCACCCCGAGCAATCGACTCGCGGCCGGCGAGGTCGGCTACGTGATCACCGGCCTCAAGGATGTCAGCCGGCTCCGGGTCGGCGACACGCTCACCTCGGCGCTCGAGCCCGCCTCGGCGCCCCTGCCCGGCTATAAGGACGTGAAGCCGATGGTGTTCGCCGGGCTCTTCCCGACCGACACCGATGAGTATCCGGCGCTCCGCGACGCCCTCGACAAGCTCAAGCTCAACGACGCGGCGCTCGACTTCGAGCCCGAGACCTCGCAGGCGCTGGGTTTCGGCTTCCGCTGCGGCTTCCTGGGGCTGCTGCACATGGAGATCGTGCGGGAGCGGCTCGAGCGGGAGTTTGATCTCGAGCTGATCGTGACCGCGCCGAGCGTCGCCTACCAGGCCGCGACCAAGAGCGGCCACGAGGTCGAGGTTCACAACCCGACCGAGATGCCCGATGACGTTCTCTCGGTCGAGGAGCCCTACATCCGGGCCACCATCGTCGTGCCAAAGGAGTACGTCGGATCGATGATGGAGCTGAGCCAGGAGCGGCGGGGCACCTTTCACCACCTGGAGTACCTTAACGAGGAGCGCGTGCTGCTCAACTACGATCTGCCTCTCGCGGAGGTTGTGCTGGACTTCTACGACCAGCTGAAGAGCCGCACCCGTGGCTACGCGAGCTTCGACTACGACCTGCTCGGCTACCGGCCGGGAGAGCTCGTGAGGCTCGACATCCTGCTCGCCGGAGATCCGGTTGATGCGCTAAGCCTTATCGTGCATCGCGAGAAGGCCCACGCGCGCGGCAAGGCGCTCGTCGACAGGCTGCGCGAGGAGATTCCGCGCCAGCTCTTCGACGTCCCGGTCCAGGCTGCGATCGGCTCGAGGGTCGTCGCGCGCGAGACGGTCAAGGCGAGACGGAAGGACGTGCTCGCCAAGTGCTACGGAGGCGACGTCACGCGGAAGCGCAAGCTGATCGAGCGCCAGAAGGCCGGGAAGAAGCGCATGCGCCAGGTCGGCTCCGTCGAGGTGCCCCAAGAGGCGTTCCTCGCGGTCCTGAACCTCGACGTGGGTGCGAAATGAGCCGGGGCGGAGGTGGGGGCGCTCGCCACCTCTACGTCCACCTGCCCTTCTGCGCGCACCGCTGCGGCTACTGCGACTTCGTGACGGTCGTTGGGCGGCGCGGGCAGCATGCCGCCTACGTCGACGCCCTCCTCGCCGAGCTGGAGCTCGAGCGAGATCTGCTCGACGAGCCCCTCGACACCGTCTACCTCGGTGGGGGCACGCCGTCGTTCACCGCGCAGACCGACCTGATCCGGCTGCTGCGGGCGCTGCCCAAGGCGGCTGAGGTGACGGTTGAGGCGAACCCGGAGACGGTGACACCGGCGATGGCACCAGCGCTTCGCGACGCCGGCGTGACGCGTATCTCGCTGGGTGCCCAGACGTTCGCGCCGAATCTCCTCAGCGTCCTCGAGCGGCGCACCGGCCCCGATCGCGTACGCGCGGCCGTGCGGACGCTCCGCGACGAGGGCTTCGCCAACCTCTCCCTCGACCTCGTCTTCGGCATTCCCGGGCAGACGCCCGCTGATCTCGCCAGCGATCTCGCTGCGGCCGTCGCCCTCGAGCCGGAGCATCTGTCCTGCTACGAGCTCGAGGCGAAGCCGGGCACGAGGTTCACCGTTGCCCATGGCGCCGAGCTGGCGCGGCAGGCTGAGGCCATCGAGTCCTACTACGAGCAGGTCGTCGTTGAGCTAGAGTCCTGCGGGTACCGCTGGTACGAGACGGCGAACTTCTGCCGAAGCGCCACCGGCTCGGGTCTCGATCTGCGCTCGGCTCACAACCTCGCGTACTGGGAAGGCCGCGACTGCGTGGGGCTCGGCATCGGTGCCGTGTCGACCGTGGGGCTCGTGCGCTGGCGAAACGAGCCGAGCCTGCCGCGATATCTCGCGGTTGCAGCCGGCGCGAGCCCGGCGCGCGAGCACGAACGGCTGACATCTCTGACCCGCGCGCGCGAGCGGCTCATGCTCGGGTTGCGCCTGGACGTGCCGGTGTCGCTTCGTGAGCTCGACCGCGCGATCGACTCCGCCGGCCTGGAACGGGTCAGGGAGCTCGGCCTGGTTGAGCTCGAGGGTGGGATGCTCACGCTGGCGCGCCGCGGTCGCTTCATCGCCAACGCCGTCAGCGCGGAGCTCGTCTGCGAGGAGGATCCCGGTCCGTGCGCCGATCGCGCTGCGATGGCCATCGCCCATGAGCTCTGACCACGAATTGACGCCAGCTGCCAACAAGGGCCGAGCCGTCGCCGCGGCCGCGACTACGCTGTAGCTGATGGAAGCTCCACAGGGTGTGCTCACCGAGCGTCAGGAGACGATCCTCGAGCTGCTCGTCGACGAGTACGTCGCGACCGGCAGCCCTGTCGGCTCCCGCACGCTCGTCGACCGCTTCGCGATCGAGGCGTCATCCTCGACGGTGCGCTACGAGCTGGCCGAGCTCGAGGTGCACGGGTTTCTCACCCACCCGCACACGTCAGCCGGCCGTGTGCCGACAGATGCCGGCTACCGGTTCTACGTCGACCGACTGCTCGGAGAGCACGAGACCCAGGCGCCGGGGTCGGAGCTCGCGCTCGATCTTGGCAGCGTTCGGACTGAGATCGACGCGGCGTTGAACGCGACCACGGAGGCGCTCTCGAGCCTCACACGCCTGCTTGCGATCGCGACTGCGCCGCCGCTCGAGACCACCGTCGTTCGACACGTCGAGCTCCTCCAGCTGCAGCCAAACGTCGTCGCGCTGGTCGTGATCACCTCCGCAGGAGACGTCTCCAAGCGCAACTTCGTGCTCGATGCCGCCGTCGAGGAACGCCTGGTTGAATGGGTTGCCGAGTACCTCAACGAGCGGCTCCGCGGCCAGCGGCTCAGCCGGCGGCTCTTGGGTGCGACCTTCGGTGATTCGGAGCTCTCGACCGTCGAGGCTCATGTCCTCGTGCAGTTGGAGCCCGCGTTCACCGAGCTCCTGCAGGGCGACCAGGGTATTCACGTCGGCGGCGCCGCAGGCCTCCTCGCCGAGTTTCCCCGAGGCGAGCTCGCAGCTGTCCAACGGCTGCTCGAAGTGCTCGACGAGCGGGCCAACCTGCTCGAGCTCCTCCGGCAGCGCCTCGACTCGCGGCGACCGTTCGTGCGGGTCGGTGGAGAGCTCGAAGACCCCAGTCTCGCCAGTGTCTCCCTGGTTGGTGCCCCCTACGGTCTCGCGAACCGGAACCTCGGGACGGTGAGCGTGCTCGGGCCGACCCGCATGGACTACGCCGTCGCGATCGTCGCCGTGCAGGAGGCCGCGAGACAGCTATCTCGTTTCGTCGAGGGCCTGTACGAGTAGCGGTCGGCGGGCGCGCGCGGCGGTGAAGCGGGACTACTACGAGATCCTCGGGGTCGCGCGCGAGGCGACCGACGCGGATCTCAAGGCTGCCTTTCGCAACCTCGCGCGGGAACTGCACCCGGACGTCTCTGACGACCCGGGGGCCGACGAGAAGTTCCGCGAGGTCGCGGAGGCGTACGAGGTGCTCTCGAAGGCCGAGACGCGGCAGCTCTATGACCGGTTCGGCCATGACGGGCTCCAGCGAGGCGGGTTCAGTCCTCGCCATGGGGATTTCGGGAACCTGTCCGATCTCATCGGCTCGTTCTTCGGCGGGGATGTGTTCGGGGACCTCTTCAGCGCTCCGACCGAGCGCGCGCGCCGCGGGTCAGATGCTGCCGTCCAGGTCGAGCTGGATCTGAGCGAGGCGGCCACCGGGGTCCGCCGCGAGGTCAGCTACTCGATCGCCGAGATCTGCCGGGCGTGCGAAGGCAGTGGCGCCGAGCCAGGAACACCTCTCGAGACCTGTCCCACCTGCAGGGGTGCCGGCAGGGTCCAGGCCGTCTCAGCATCGGTGATCGGTCAGATCGTCCGCGCCCAGGTCTGCCCGCGCTGCAGTGGCGACGGGCGGCTCATCGCGACCCGCTGCCGCACCTGCCGCGGCGAAGGACAGGTCCAGGCTGAGAAGCGCGTCGAGGTTGACGTTCCGGCAGGGATCCACGACGGACAGCGGATCCGTCTCGGCGGGCTTGGGAACGTCGATGCAGGGAGGGTCCGCTCCGGTGACCTCTTTGTCCACGTGCACGTTCGTGAGGACCCGCGCTTCCTCCGCGACGGCGACGATCTCGTCACCCGCGTCGATCTGTCGATGGTGCAGGCTGCTCTTGGCGGACGGATCTCGATCCCGACGCTCGAGGGCGAGACCGAGATCGATCTGAAGCCTGGAACGCAGCCGGGCGAGGTGCTCGCGCTTCGCGGCATGGGGATGCCGGCGCTGCAGGGCCGCGGCCGGGGCGACCAGCGGGTCATCGTCAATGTCCGCGTTCCGAGGAGGCTCACCCCGCAGCAGCGCCAGGTGCTGCAAGAGCTCGAGACCAGCATCGGCGAGTCGAGCTACGACGAGGACGAGGGCTTCTTCGATCGACTGAAGGCGGCGTTCCGCTGACCGCGGACGGTCTGCGGTGCCCTGTTCGGCATGCGCTCGGCGTCTGGGCAGCCGAGCGGTGCGCGCGTTCGGTCGGGAGCTGCAGGCCCCCGAGTGCGTCGGAGATCCCGGTTCATGCGGGCGCCCGACTACCATCGATCCGGTGAGCACCTTCTCGATCGACTTCCTCGGCTGCAAGGTCTCCTACAGCGACGCGCAGGCGGTCGGCGAGCGGCTCCGCGCGGGCGGGATGACCGAGGTGGCCAGCGGAGGTGACGTGGCAGTGCTGAACACCTGCTGCGTGACACACGAGGCGGTCCGCAAGTCGCGCAAGGCCGCCCGGCGGGCAGCGCGCCGGTCGACGCGCGTCTACGTGACCGGCTGCGCCGCCAACCTCCCGGGTGCCTTTGACGGTCTCGCAGAGTACGTCACCGTCGTCGAGCGGTGCAGCGAGGAGACGCCCGAGCTCGTCGCGCGCGACCTCGGCGGGCTGGCCTGTGCGCAGGCGCCGCACCGGCGAGAACGCGTCCGCGCGTTCGTGAAGATCCAGGATGGCTGCAGCTTCTCGTGCTCGTTCTGCGTGATCCCACGCGTGCGGGGGCCGTCGCGCAGCCGCACGGCCGCGGCGGTGCTCGCGGAGATCGAGCAGCGCGTGGCGCAGGGGTACGCGGAGGTCGTTCTGACCGGCGTCAACCTCGGGTGCTTTCGGGACCGGGAGGCCGAATACGACCTCCCGCGCCTGGTGCGTGAGGCGGGAGCTCTGGCCGGTGTGCGAAGGCTTCGGCTCTCCTCGATTGAGGTCAACCACCTCACGGACCGGCTGCTTGACGCGATGCGGGAGACTCGCGCCGTCTCCCCCCACTTGCACGTGCCGCTCCAGTCCGGTGACGACACCGTCCTGCGTGCGATGGGTCGGACGTACTCGGCCGCCCAGTACCTGGCCCGTGTCGCGCGAGCGGCGGGCTTCAACCTGACGACCGACGTGATCGTCGGGTTTCCAACCGAGGATGACGCGGCGTTTTCCCGGACGCTGGCCGCGGTCGACGAGGCCGGCATCACGAAGGTGCACGTGTTTCCCTACTCGCCCCGCCCCGGCACGCAGATCGCGCGGGAGGACCCCGTGCCGCCAGCCAGCAAGCAGGATCGCTCCGCCAGGCTCCGCGAGATCTCGCAGCGCGCGCTTCAGCGCCGGTGGCACACGAAGCTCGGGCGCGAGGAGACCGTGCTCGTCGATCGGCCAGGCCGTGGCTACGGTGATGACTACACGCCCTGGATCGTCTCTGCGCCCGTCGGCGAGCTCGTCCGGGTTCGCGGCAAGGCTGTGACCGACGAGGGGGTGGTGGCGGCGTGACGAGCGGGCTGCCCGTGCCAGCGAGGGGCGGCCGGGAGATCCAGGAGGGTTGGCTGCGCGCGTGAGCCTGATCAGCGAGATCGAGGCTCAGCTCACGAGCGCGATGCGCTCGCGGGATGAGGTGCGCACCTCGACGCTCCGGCTCGTGCTGAGTGCGCTCCGCAGCGCCGAGAAGGACGGCCAGCGGGCGCTTCGGCCAGAGGAGGAGCTCGCGATCCTGCGACGGGAGCGCAAACGCCGAGCGGAAGCGGCTGGGGCCTACCGCAAGGCGGGCCGTGCCGAGCAGGCAGCCCGCGAGCAGGCGGAGCTGGCGCTGATCGAGGAGCTCATGCCCGCCCAGCTCGGCGACAGTGAGCTGGAGCGACTCGTGGACGAGGCGATCGCTGCCGTCGGCGCAGCCGGGCCGGGCGATCTTGGCCAGGTGATGTCAGTGGTGATGCCGAACGTGGCCGGGAGCGCAGACGGGGGGCGGGTCAGCTCGCTCGTTCGGGCGAGACTGGGTTAGCGGCGCGCTGTGCAGGAGGATCTCTCGGTCTCGAACGAGCTGGCGGCTGAGCTTGCCGCCATCGAGGACGGTGCCCTCGACACGCTCCGGGAGCGGCTTCAGTGCACGATCCACCTCCGCGGCAACCGGGTGCGGCTCGAGGGCGAAGACGACGCCGTCGGCGCGGCCCGGAACGTCCTGACAGAGCTCGCGGGCCTCGTCGAGGAGGGGCATGCGCTTGGCCCCGGAACGGTCGATACCGTGCTCGGCGCTCTCAACGCCGATACCGACGCGCGCGCCGTGCTCGAGGACGTGCTCTGGCGTCACCGCAGCTACCAGATCACGCCGAAGACGATCAACCAGAAGCGGTACGTCGACGCAATTCGGAATAGGACGATCACCTTCGGCATCGGGCCGGCGGGGACCGGCAAGACCTACCTGGCGATGGCGCTCGCGGTTGCCACCCTGCAGGGGAGGAAGGTGGCGCGCATCATCCTCACCCGGCCCGCGGTCGAGGCTGGCGAGCGCCTCGGCTTCCTCCCTGGGGATGTCCTCGAGAAGGTCGATCCCTACCTCCGCCCGCTCTTCGACGCCCTCTACGACATGATGGATGTCGATCGGGTGCACGCATCGATGGAGCGAGGGCTGATCGAGGTCGCACCCCTCGCGTTCATGCGCGGACGAACGCTGAACGACTCGTTCATCATCCTCGACGAGGCGCAGAACACGAGCCCTGAGCAGATGCACATGTTCCTCACGCGGCTGGGCTTCGGCTCGAAGATGGTGATCACCGGCGACATCACGCAGATCGACCTGGAGCAAGGCCAGGCCTCCGGGCTCGTCCGGGTGCGCGAGATCCTCCCCGACGTGGCCGGGATCGGCTTCATCGAGCTCGACGACGGCGATGTCGTCCGCCACAAGCTCGTGCAGCGGATCGTCGAGGCCTACCGCCGGCACAGCGAGCGCGGCGATGTCGGTAGACGTCCAGACCAGTGATCTCGATCGAGTTCGAGAATCGCAGCGGCCGGTCTGTTGACTGTTGCGCGCTCGTGTCCGCCTGCCGCGAGGTGCTGCACCGCGAGGGCGTCGTGGCCGGCGAGCTCGGGCTCCACGTCGTTGACTCCGAGGAGATGCGACTGCTCAAGCACGAGCACCTTGGCGTGGATGACGTCGGTGATGTGCTCTCGTTTCCCCTCGACGGGCGCGCAGAGCTCCCGGCCGGCGAGCCGCGCGCGCTCGGTGACCTCGTTCTGTGCCCCCTGGCCGTTGACGACGACTGGCGTGCGGCGCTTGTGCACGGCCTGCTGCACCTGCTCGGCTACGAGCACGGAGCGGCCATGGAGCGCCGCGAGGCGGAGCTGGTCCCGTGAGCACCATTCCGACGGAGCCGCGCGCGCCGCCGCAGTCGCCCGACGCCTCGGACGACGACGACGCGGCGCGGTCTGCGCCAGAGGAGCCGAAGGAGCTGCAGGCCGGGCTGGTGGTGCCCCCGCGCGTGTCCGACAGGGACGCGCACTTGGTCAGCCGGCGTCCCCACTCGATCCTCCAGAGCTTCAACTACGCGTTCGAGGGCGTGGTCGCCGTGCTGCGCCGCGAGCGGAACATGCGGATCCACTTTCTGCTGGCAGCGGGGGTTCTCGCCGCCGCGGTGGTCTTCGACGTCAGTCGCCTGGAGCTGATCGCTCTCGTGCTGGTGATTGCCTTCGTGCTGATCACGGAGATGATCAACACCGCGGTTGAGGCGGCGGTCGACGTGGCGACGAGCAGGTTCAACCCGCTTGCCAAGCTCGCGAAGGACACCGCTGCCGGCGGTGTCCTGATCGCGTCCGTGACCGCTGTGGCGGTGGGCTATCTCGTGTTCATCGACCACCTGACAGAGCCAAGCCGGCGTCTGATCACGCGCGTGCGCGATGCGCCGGTCAACGCGACGATCGGCGCGCTCGTCGTGACGATCCTCGTCGTCATTGCCGTCAAGGGGATCTCGCGGCGAGGCACCCCGCTGCGCGGCGGGTTTCCTTCCGGCCATGCTGCGGTGGCCTTTGCCGGTTGGGTCGCGATCACGTTCATTGTCGCTAAGTCAGACCACCGCCTCCTCGTGTCGGCGCTTGGCCTGGCCATGGCGCTCCTCGTCGCTCAGACCCGGGTCGAGTCGGGGATCCACTCGGCCTACGAGGTGGTTGCGGGGGCCGTCGTCGGGGCGCTCGTCTCCCTCCTGATCTTCCAGGTGCTCGCATGAGCGGCTCCGCTGCGCCGCTCGGCCCGGCTGACCGCGAGCTCTTCGAGCGGGCGTGCGAGGCCGCGGGCCGGGCGTACGCGCCGTACTCTGGGATCTCTGTGGGAGCGGCTGTTCGTGCGCGCGATGGCACGATCATCACGGGCGCCAATGTCGAGAACAGCTCGTACCCACTTGGCATCTGCGCCGAGCAGGTCGCCCTTGCTCGGGCTGTCGCCCACGGCGTGCGCCCCGGCGGGGTGGGGTCGATCGCCGTCACCGCCGCGCCGTGCGGCGGCTGTCGCCAGTGGCTCGTGGAGTTTGGCGTCGATAGCGTCGTCTTTGCGCGTGGAGATGGCGAGCTCGCGGCCCGCAGCGTCTGCGACCTGCTCCCCGAGTCGTTCCGGCTCGACTGAGATGCCGCTGTGCAGGGTGCTCCTGGTGCGGTCGAACGGCGGTGTGGTCTGGCCGCCATGGCCGGGCGAGCCGCCATGCGACGGGCGCCGGCCCGGAGTGGTGCCCCGCGCCCCGATCGGCGGCCGGTAGACCACCGAGGCGTGCGAAGCGGCATCATCGCACTCGCGGGTCGCCCGAACGTTGGGAAATCAAGGCTCGTTAACGCGCTCTGCGGCGCGAAGGTCGCGATCGTCTCCGACAAGCCCCAGACGACGCGCCGTCGAATCACCGGCGTTGCGACGACCGACGAGTACCAGATCGTGCTCGTCGATCTTCCGGGCTTCCAGCGCCCGCGTGACGAGCTCACCCAGCGGATGCAGCGAACGGTTGACAGCTCGCTCACGGACGTCGATGGTGTCCTCATCGTGCTGGCGGCTGACGAGGCGATCGGCGCTGGCGACCGGCTCATCGCCCGCAGGGCGTTCGGTGCGGGACCGCCCGTGGTCGTCGTCCTCAACAAGGTCGATCTCGTGCGACGATCTCGGATCGCCGAGCAGATCGAGCAGGCGGCTGCGCTCGGCGACTTTGTCTCGCTCCACCCGGTGAGCGCGCGAACCGGCGACGGGCTCGGAGCGCTGCGCGACAGCCTGGTCGAGCTCTTTCCCGAGGGGCCGCTGCTGCATCCGGCGAACGCGGTGAGCGACCTCTCCGTGGAAGAGCGCATCGCGGAGGTAGTCCGGGAGAAGGCGCTCGAGCTGACCCGCGAGGAGGTTCCCCATGCCACGACGGTGGAGGTCGAGGAGATCGACGGGGGCACTGTCCGCGCCAGCATCCTCGTCGAGACCGAGTCGCAGAAGCGCATTCTCGTGGGAAAGGGCGGCAGCATGGTTCGCGAGATCGGCTGGCGGGCACGTCCCGAGATCGCAGCGGAGTTGGGGTGCCGTGTCTACCTGGAGCTGATGGTCAAGGCGCGGCGCGGCTGGCGAGACGATCCCAACGTGTTGCGCCGGCTGGGTCTGTAAGGGCCTGCGGGCAGCGAGACGATCGGTCAGCAGGACAACCGTTCAAGACAAGGGAGCACATGGTGGCCGAGACATTGGATGCCGAGAGCTACGAGGAGCACTTCGCCGAGTACGTGTTCGAGCGCTCTGAGGAGGGGCGAGCCGTGCGGGTCGGCGAGAAGGAGACGAGCGAGCAGGCCGCGATCGTCGCGAGGTATCGCTACCTGTTCACTCGCGATCAGCTCACGGTGCTCACAGCCGCCCAGGAGGACGCTTCCGGCACAGAGCGGGAACGCCTCTTCCGGCTGCGCGAGTCCTGTCAGGAGGGGCTGATTGCCCGTGAGCTCGCCGAGCGCTTCGATGCCCTCGAGAACGCTGTGCTCGCGACGACCGTCGACCTGGCGGGTGACGCAGTTCCGCTTCGTGCTGCGCAGGCGCAGCTGGCGGTGATCGACGACTACTCGCAGCGCGACGCGCTGGGCGATCGGATCGCGGTCGCGTCAGCCGAGCTGAACGACCAGCGGCTCGACCTCTGGCGGGACGGTGAGCGCCTCGAGTCAGAGCTGTCCGAGCGCGCTGATCCGATCGCCCGCAGCTCCGAGCTGAAGGGCGTTGTTCTGACCGTGCTTGCCGAGGCGGTCGAGCGCGCCTCGGCGGAGCTGGGCGCCGTGTTCTCGCGCGAGCGCTCGTACTGGCTCGATCGCATCCTCGGCGAGCATGAGGACGAGCCCTCCTCGGCCCACGTCTCCTACATCCGCCGCCTGTCGCCTCTCGCCGAGACCTACTCGAAGGAGTGCTCCGTTCCGGTCTGCCTGCAGACGCTCGCCGAGCTCGGCTGCGAGCTCGAGTCCAGCGGTCGCATACGCCTCGATCTGGAAGATCGCCCTCAGAAGAACCCGCGCGCGTGCGTGATCGCCTCGAGGCCGCCGGAGGTCGTCCATCTGATCACGCGTGCTCAGGGCGGCCTGGCCGACTACGAGGCGTTCCTCCACGAGGCGGGGCACGCGCTCCACTACGCCGGTTGCGACGCCACCCTCCCGTATACGTTCAGACGGCTAGCCCGCGACCACGCGCTCACCGAGATCTACTCCTTCGCGGTCGACTCGATCGCGCGCCAGCCGGGCTGGCATGCGCGCCACTTCGCGCTCGACGCCGTTGAGGCCCGAGAGAACGCGCGGGCGGCCGCGTTCGTCGAGCTCCTCCTCTTTCGACGCTACGTGGCCAAGCTTCGCTATGAGCTGCGGCTCTGGTCGGACTTCGACAACGCGACCGCCTACAGCGAGGTCTACGCCGACAAGGTCTCCGGCGCGATCGGGTTCCGGTATCCACCGAGCGGCTACCTGGAGGACATGGATGCCGGCTTCTACTCGGCCGACTACCTCCGGGCCTGGGTGCGCGCGGCGCAGGTGCGCTGCCACCTGCGGGAGACGGTGGGCTCCGACTGGTGGTGCCGTCGGGAAACGGGCGCGTTTCTCCGCGAGCTCTTTCGCGAGGGAACGCAGCCCACGAGCGAGGAAATCGCGGGCCGTCTCGGCTTCGACCCGCTCGATACGCGTCCGCTCGTCGAAGAGCTCGCGGTGTCCGCATGAGCGATGCGCATGCGCGCCCGGGCGCTCGGCTCGACCTGGGCCCCTTCATCGACCATACGCTACTTGCTCCGGATGCAACCGGGGCCGACATCGATCGCCTCTGCGACGAGGCGATCGGCCATCGCTTCGCGGCTGTCTGCCTCAACCCGGTCTGGGTGGGACAGGCCGCCGAGCGTCTCTCCGGGTCGACGGTGGCCGTCTGCAGCGTCGTTGGGTTTCCGCTCGGCGCGACGCTGCCCGAGGTCAAGGCGTTCGAAGCGCAGGTGGTGATCGGTCACGGAGCGGCCGAGCTCGACGCGGTCATCAACATCGGAGCGCTGAGAGCGGGCGATCTTACCCTCGTTCGGGACGATGTCGAGGGGGTCGTCAGCGCTGCGCACAGTGCGGGCGCGCTCTGCAAAGTCATCATCGAGGTCGGGCTGCTGGAGAGAGACGAGAAGGTCGCAGCGCTGGAGGTAGCCGTGGCTGCCGGGGCCGACTTCGTCAAGACATCGACCGGCTTCGGCAACGGTGCGACAGTTAACGATGTCCTCCTCATGTGCGAGATCGTCGGACCGTCAGTTGGGGTCAAGGCTGCTGGAGGCGTGCGGACGCGAGGCGATGCCGAGGCGATGATCGCCGCCGGCGCCACGCGAATCGGCACCTCGGCCGGCGTTGGGATTGTCACGGGCCGCTCGCCTGAGACCATGCGGAGGGGTGGAGCTGGATGACTCGATCATCAGGCCCCCGGTCGGGGCGCGGCGTCTCCGGCCGACCGGCGGGTGCTCCTCTGACTACACTTCCGCGACCGTTCATGGGCGGTGCCCACCAAACGACGATGGCTGCCCCCAGGGCTGCCCTTGAGATCGCCCCGCGCGTCGTTTCTCTGGTGTGGGGGCCCTTGTTCGCAGGACGTCAGTGACGAGCGGCTCGGGTGCAGCGGCCGGAGCCTGGCCCGCGCGACGGTTCAGCCAGGCGATCTCAGAGGGCGATGGCATCTCGATCATGCCGGTGCTTGGCGGGGACGTCACCGCCATGGCCCGGTCAGTCGAAGCCGGCGGTGCGGAGGCGATCGTCGTCGAGCAGGTCGAGCACGTCGGTCTCGTCCGCGGCGCCACGGGCCTGCCGATACTCGTGCGCTGCGCCGAACAGGAACGGGGTGCACTCGAGCGCGCCCGTGAGCTTGGCGCCGATGCGTTCTCGCTCGTGTGCGACGCGGAGGGCGGCGGAATCGACGGCGTGGCGGCGCTGATCGGGGTCGCCCGAGCGGTCGGGCTCGACTGCGCGCTGGAGGTGCGCACCGAGTCTGAGCTGGCCGAAGTCATGGAGCTGCTCGACCCGGAGATCGTCGTTCTCTCCGACCGTGATCCGCTGAAGGCCGAGGCCGACCCCGATCGCATGCTCCGGCTCCTTCCCGACGTCCCGGCCGGCAAGCTCGTCGTCTCGACCGGCCCCGTCGAGACCCGAGAGCACGTGCTCGCGCTCGAGGATGCCGGGGTCGATGCGCTCATCGTCGAGTTCGCGACGGGATCCGCCGGTGCGGATACGGCGGTCGCCGAGCTGGTTGGCGACTCTGGGCCGCTCAGGTAGTCGCGACCCCGCTGCGAGTGCCGAAGGCGGGAGTCGAACCCGCACGAGGACGAGCCCCACTGGATTTTGAGTCCAGCGCGTCTGCCAGTTCCGCCACTTCGGCTCATCCACATGATAGAGAGGCGCGCGAGCGCCTCTCGGGGCGCGCTGCGGAGCCCCGGAGAGACGTTCGCAGAGACCCTTCGGCCCTGCGGGAGCGGACCCTCGTCGATCAGGTGGGCACCCTTCGGGCGCCGGCGCCCGAAGGGTGCCCACCTGCGCTGCGGCTGTGCTCGAGCCTGCGCTGCGGCTGTGCTCGAGCGCTACGAGCCGAGCAGGCGCCGCAGCACGAACTGGAGGATGCCGCCGTGGCGCAGATACTCGCGCTCGCGTGGCGTGTCCAGGCGCACGCGCGCCGTAAACACCACCGAAGTGCCTCCATCCTCGGGGGTCGCCTCGACCTGCGCCGAGGGCGACTCGGCGTTCCTGAGGCCCGTGATCGCGAACGTCTCGCGCCCGGTTAGGCCGAGCGAGCCGACTCCCTCGCCCGCCGGGAACTCCAGCGGCAGAACTCCCATGCCGACGAGATTCGACCGGTGGATCCGCTCGTAGCTCTCGGCGACGACCGCCCGCACACCGAGCAGGCGGGTTCCCTTGGCGGCCCAGTCGCGTGAGGAGCCCGTTCCGTACTCCTTGCCGGCGAGCACGACAAGCGGCGTCTCGGTCTCTGCGTAGCGTCTCACGGCCTCGTAGATCGAGGTCTGCTCGCCCGTCGGGAAGTGCTCGGTGATCGTGCCCTCGGAGCCGGGCACCAGCCGGTTTCGTAGCCGGACGTTCGCGAACGTGCCGCGGACCATGACCTCGTGGTTGCCGCGGCGCGCCCCGTAGCTGTTGAAGCTGCCCGGCCTGACGTCGCGATCGATCAGGTAGGTGCCCGCCGGGTCGTTCGGGTTGATCGCTCCGGCAGGTGAGATGTGATCGGTCGTGACGCTGTCGCCGAGCATCACGAGGCAGCGCGCCCCGGCGATGTCCTCGACCTCGCCCGGCTCACGCGCCATGCCGTCGAAGTACGGGGCACGTCGAATGTACGTTGACGCCTCGTCCCAGGCGTACAGATCGCCCTCGGGCACCGTCAGGCTCCTCCAGCGCTCGTCGCCCTGGAACACGTCTGCGTAGTTGCGGCGGAACATCTCTTCCCGAACGCACGAGCCCACCGTCTCTGCGACCTCGTGCGGTGGGGGCCAGATATCTGCGAGGTACACGTCCTCGCCGTCGCGCCCGACGCCCAGCGGCTCGCTCAAGAGATCGATGTCCATTCGCCCGGCGAGGGCGTAGGCGACCACAAGCGGGGGGGATGCGAGATAGTTCGCCTTGACATCTGTATGGATCCGGGCCTCGAAGTTGCGATTGCCTGAGAGAACGGCGCAGGCGACGAGATCGCCCTGCTCGATCCCGTGCGCGATCTCGTGTGGCAGGGGGCCCGAGTTGCCAATGCAGGTCGTGCATCCGTACCCGACGAGGTTGAAGCCAAGCTCGTCGAGCGGCGCCTGCAGGCCCGCCTTGGCCAGGTAGTCAGTTACCACCTTCGAGCCCGGCGCGAGGCTCGACTTGACCCATGGCTTCCGTGCGAGCCCGCGGGCGACCGCGTGCTTCGCCAAGAGGCCGGCGCCGACCATCACCGCCGGGTTCGAGGTGTTTGTGCAGCTCGTGATCGCCGCGATCACGACCGAGCCATGGTCGAGCTCAAACGACTCGTCGTTCATCGATATCTGGACGCTCGTTCGTGTCTTCGTCGCGGCTGCCGCGCCGCTTGCGCCGTTTCCCGAGGGTTCGATGCCAAACGACGGGAGGGCCTCGCTGAAGGCGCGCTTGGCGCTCGACAGCGGCACGCGATCCTGCGGCCGGCGCGGCCCGGCGAGGCTCGGCTCGACGGTGGACAGGTCGAGCTCGACAACCTGGGAGTACGTGGGCGTGTGCTCGGGATCGTGAAACAGGCCTTGCTCCTTGCAGTACGCCTCGACCAGGGCCACGTGCGCAGGCTCTCGACCGGTGAGGCGCAGGTAGGCGAGCGTCTCCTCATCCACCGGGAAGAAGCCGCAGGTGGCGCCGTACTCGGGAGACATGTTGGCGATAGTGGCTCGGTCAGCCAGCGGCAGAGCGACGAGACCTGGGCCGAAGTACTCGACGAACTTCCCGACGACGCCCGTCCGGCGCAGGATTTCGGTGACCGTCAGCACGAGGTCAGTTGCCGTTGCGCCCTCCGGCAGCTGCCCGGAGAGCCTGAAGCCGACCACATTCGGAACGAGCATCGAGAGCGCCTCGCCGAGCATCGCGGCCTCGGCCTCGATGCCGCCGACGCCCCAGCCCAGCACGCCGAGGCCGTTCACCATCGTCGTGTGGGAATCGGTGCCGACGAGCGTGTCGGGGAACGCGCGCACGCTGCCGCCGTCCTCCCGCCGTTCGACGACGCGGGCCAGGTACTCGAGGTTGACCTGGTGAACGATGCCGGTATCCGGCGGCACGACCTCGAAGTTGCCGAAAGCCGTCTGCCCCCAGCGCAGCAGCTCGTACCGTTCCTGGTTGCGCTCGAACTCGAGCGCGGCGTTCCGCGCGAACGCAACCGCCGAGGCGTACTCGTCGACCTGGACCGAGTGATCGATCACCAGCTCCGACGGCAGTAGCGGATTGATCAATCCCGGATCACAACCGAGATCTCGCATCGCATTCCGCATCGCCGCGAGATCGACAATGGCCGGCACCCCGGTGAAGTCCTGCAGGAGCACGCGGCTCGGCGTGAACCCGATCTCGCCGCTTGGGTCGTCGCTCGCCACCCAGGCCGCGACCGCTTCGACATCCGTCTCGGTGATCGCGTCACCGTCCTCTGTGCGCAGCACGTTCTCGAGCAGGACCTTCAACGAGTACGGGAGCCGCGCGACGTCGAAGGCCGCTTGGAGCGCATCGAGCCGGGCGAACTCGTAGTCGGTGCCACCGACGCTCAAGGTGGAGCGCGCACCGAAGCTGTCTCTCATCGCGTGGTTCCTCTCTGTCGATCGCGGACGCGGTGTCCGTGCTAGCGTTAAACGCAGCTTCCACCACACTACCGAAGCGCTCACCACGCCCTGCAGCGGGGGGCTACGTGACGACTCGGCTTCGGCGATCCTCTACCCTTGCCCGGTGCCGATCGACGAGCACACGCAGGCCTCTCCCGGTCTTCGGGGGGCCGAGGCGCTGCGCATCCGGTCTGACCGCTGAGACACATGCCACTCGATCCGCAGGCTCGCGCCCACCTCGACAGCCTCTCGGCTGCGGGCTCCTTCCCTGTTACCGAGCTGGCTCCCGACGCCGCGCGTCGTCGGCTGAACGCCAGCTACGCCGAGCTGTTCGGGCCGGTTGACCCAGTCGGGGCGACCACAGACGTCGTGCTGCCGGGACCAGGGGGCCGCTTACCGGTGCGCTTCTACCGGCCGGAGGGTGTCGTGGACGACGTGCCGACCGTCGTCTACTTCCATGGCGGCGGCTGGGTCATCGGTGATCTCGAGTCGCACGACGGCGTCTGTCGGGCCCTCTGCGCGCGGTCTGGCTGTCTCGTGGCGGCGGTCGATTACCGCCTCGCGCCGGAGCACCCGTTTCCCGCCGGCCTCGAAGATGCGTGGGTAGCGACCGTCTGGGTGGCCGAGCACGGTCCCTCCCTTGGCGCGCGGCCGGGTGCGGTTGCGGTGGCCGGCGATAGCGCAGGCGGCGCGCTTGCGGCGGTCGTTGCGCGCAGGGCTCGCGACCACGGGCTGGAGCTCGCCTGCCAGCTGCTCGTCTTCCCGGTCACCGACGGGGATTTCGAGCGCCCGTCTTATGCGGAGAACGACGCTGTCGGCCCCTCGATCGCCTCGATGAGGTGGTTCTGGGCGTGTTACGTGGGCCCCGATGGCGATCGAACGCACCCGGACGCCTCGCCGCTGCGCGCTAAGGATGTCGCCGGCATCGCACCGGCGCACGTCATCACCGCCGAGTACGACACGCTCAGAGACGAGGGCGAGGCCTACGCCGATCGGCTGGCGGCGGCAGGCGTTCCCGTCACGCGCACGCGCTACGGTGGCCTGCTCCACGGGTTCTTCCGGATGCGCGCAGTGATCGATCGAGCCGACGACTGCCTCGACGAGTGCGCCGAGGTGCTTGCCGGCGCGCTTGTCCCGGGCGCGTAGGGGGCAGCCACCAAGGCTTTTTGAGCGAGTCCAGCGGTGGGCGTTTGCCCCAGGCGCCCAGGGCGCAGGCCATGCTTGGTCGGGCTCGAAGACTCCCAGACTCGCTTGTCCTGGACGTCTAGGGCGCCAGCCCGGCGGGGTTGAGCTCGAACAGCGCGACGTGCTTGCTCCAGGCGTGGAGGGAGCGAGCGATCGGGCAGAAGCTCGGGTATCGGCCCGCCGCGCCTGCCCCAGACGCGTAGGGAACGAGCCCGGTGGCACGGGAGAGGGAGCAGGCCCGCCTCGCTTGCCTCAGGCATCTAGGGAGCGAGCCGGCCGGGCGTGCTTGGTCTAACCGCTCTAGGTGCTGCCGCGGGGCTGGCGGGCAGTGGGAGCGTGTGGGTCGCGAACTGTGGATCGGCCCGTTCTAGACCGGTGCGGCGTTCAGATTCGGTCAAGCGTGCCGCGGTTGCGGACTGCGGATCGGCCGATCCGTGGACGCTTGGCGGTGGGCTACTCGACGTTCCTCGTGCGAGGGCCGGAGCGCACGCTCACTGCCGCTGCGGGTCGAGGTGGGCTGCTCGACGTCTCCTGTGCGAGGGAGGGGCGTGGCGAAGCCGGGACGGACAAAGCCGCCGAGTCGCTGCCAAGGCGCCGCCCAGCGGCCGCAATAGGCAAACCACCCCCCCCCACCACCTGGGGGGAGGGTAGCCCAGAAAAGCACACGAGTTTCGCACGATCTGGCACAGAGGCGTAACAAACTGTGCCCAACCCCGCCTGGTCCAAAGTGTCACAAGACTGTGCCCAAGTCCGCATGGCCAGATCGCCCCGCCCTGACCCGGGCAAAGGCAGCACGGCTGCATTGCCTGCCCGGGTGGACAGTGAGGCTCTGCCCGGGCGTAGACAAGGGGCAACTCACAGTTGCCCTGGCGAGAGCTGCCACGCGCACGCCGTGTCAGGCCGAATACCTACGAGCGCAGCCGGGACGGCCCGGTGACTCTCCTAGGCCCGGCCCGGGCTAGTGCTCGCGCAGGAGCACCCCGTGACCCTCGAAGCGATCAGCGAAGCCGTTTGCCCGCAGGGCATGCCACAGCGTTGCTGCGTTGATCGCAACAACCGGCTTGGCGAGCGTTAGCTCCATCTCGTCAGCGAGACGCGGCATGGAGAGGTTGGTCCCGACCTGGAAGATCGCGTCGGTATCGGAGCCGTCCAGCTCGCGCAGGATGGCCCTAAGGTCAGCCTCGGTGACCGCCGCGATGGCCGTGGCGGTTGGGCACCTGAGCCCATGCAGGCGCACGACGTCGATACCGAGCTCGATGAAGAAGTTCTGGACCTGCTCGTCGCCACAGGTTGATAGGGCGTCACGACCGCGATCCGTCGAATGCCCAGCGCGTCCACCGCCGCCCCGCACGCAGCGGCCCCGGTTAATATCTCGAGACCCGAGAGCTCCTGAACCTCCCGGGTGAACTCCTCGCCTCCCAGCTTGCTGCCCCAGAACGTCTCAGCCGACATCCCCATGACGAGGTAGTCGGGCTCGCAGGTCAAGACGTCGCGGATCGCAGTCGCAATCGAGCGTCTGATCTGGTGCTGGACCGTCCCGAACGCCTCATCTGATGAGAGGCCGGTCGTCTCGAGGTACATGCGCCCTGCGTGGAACGTGATCCCCTCCGGGCGCACGCGGTTGAGGTCGTGCTCGACGACGGTGTTGGCCGACGGGATGGTCACGCCCCACTTCGCGCGGGTGCCGACCGCGTCAGCATCGGGTGCCGTGCGCGCGGACGTCGCCTGCGCCCTCAGGAAGCCCCCATGGCGAGGCGAGGGCTTTCGGCGTCTGCGCGATGCGGGCGAGCTCTCGAGAGCTCGCCTCGCCACCGTGCTAGGGAATCCGGGGTCGTGGGGGATGACGAATGATCGCAGCTGGCCGTCTCATCGTGGTGGCTCGGGGTCTGGGACTGCGGGAGTCTCGGTCATCCTCGTGCGCAGCTCGAGACGGCTGGCCGTAAAGACGGTGCCTCGACCCGACCTCGCCAGCCGCCCATCCTAAGGCGGCGGGTTGGGGGCCTGAGCCCCGCCGCAGGGCGTGAGCGGTAGTGGCTTTCACGGCTTGTGGAGCGACACGTCATTCGTAGAAGAGGATCTGTGTTGCACGGAGAAGGGCGATCGACCGTGCGCTCTCGCTCGTGACGGTTGCATCCCACACCTGGGTCGAGCGGCCTGCGTGAGCGAGTCGGGCCTCGGCGGTTAGCCGGCCGTCGGTGACGGTTCCGAGGAAGTTGACCTTGAGCTCCACGGTCGTGAAGCCGCTTACGCCCTCGGGGAGGTTCATCCGGCAGCCGTAGCCGCAGGCGGCGTCGGCAACGCTTACGACACAGCCTCCGTGCAGGTAGCCGTTGGGCGCGAGGTGACTCTGATCAACATCAAGGGCGAGTCGCATGACGCCGGGGCTGTACTCGACCGGGACGATCCCGAGTGTGCCGGCGAGGCCTCGCTCGCCGAGCTGGACCCACGCGTCGAAGTCAGCTTGCGTTGGCATTGCTCGTCCTCCACGGGCTCGCCAGGCCTCCAGCTGACCTGCCTAGCGGTCGTGCTGGCGCCCTCGGCAACCGTCGCTGCGGTGGCCCAGCTCGGGAGCTCGCTTGCCAGGTAGACGGCCGACCTTCTCGGCGAGATAGCAGTAGGCCCTTCCTCGCCTGCGGGATCAACGTCTCGGCGGGACTCTGTCGTTGTCGTGCTTGCTGCTCACGGACGTGCTCCTACCCTCTGGGCGTTCACGTGGGGCGTGCCTAGGGGAGCTCAGCCAGCGCGCGAACCGGCGAGCCCGTGCCGTCCTTCCACTTGAGCGGGAAGCCGTGGAACTGGAATTCACCCTTGCCGACCAAGCCCTCGAGGTTGCAGAGAAACTCGTAGTGGATCATCCCCTTGTCGCGGCAGACGCGGTGGTTCGGGAACTCCTTGGTGCCGGCCGTGTCGGTAGACGGGCCTTCGACCCCGTGGATGCGCGAGCGCTCTGCAAGCCAGAGTGACGCCTCGTAGGTGAGACCGGGGTTGTTTGTCACAATCTCGCGGTTCGGCCAGTGGCGTGCGTGGAAGCCGCTGCACATGAGGACGATGTGGCCGTCGATCTCGACGCCGGACGCGGCTTCTGCCTTCTCGAGCTCCTCGACGTTGATGAACGCGAGATCGGGGATATGGCGCAGGTCGAGCACGACTGCCTTGCCGGTAAACCAGTCGAGGGGCATCTGGTCGATCGGCGCGCCGTCAACGCCGATGTGGTACGGGGCGTCGACGTGCGTGCCGACGTGCTCGAGCATCGAGATGTAGTTGATGGCATAGGTCATCGGGTCGCCCGGCTCGCCGAGGCCCGCGGCTTTCGCCTGGAGATGGTCTACATAGGGGAGGATGATGGGGGAGGGGAAGAACGCATGGGCAGGCATGCCGCTGAAGAGATCGGTCGAGAGATCGATCAACGTCGTGCCGCGCTGGCTCTTGACCCCGCTGGCCGTGCTCCTTGCGTTTTCCGTGCTCATTGAGCCCTCCTGTTCGTGTTGCTGGCGGGGATCATCGCAGGGTCGGCCGGCGCGGGGGCGTGTAGGCGCGTGGGAGCCGCTCAAGCGCGGCTCGCGGGGCGCCGATCATCGACGCGGCGAGACTTGAACTCGGTCGTCTCCAGCGTGTTGGGGGGATGGACGGTCACAAGAGGGCTGACCCCGGTGGCGTGCTTCACGCGGTCCCCGACGGTGCTTGCAATTGACGTGTCGAGGCACTCGATCTCGACGGTGAGAACATCGAGCTCGCCTGGGCGCTCGACGACAATGCGGTACTCGGGGCCGACGCCCGGGATCTGCGCCAGCGCGTTCTCGACCACGTTGGGGTAGACGTTGACTCCACGGACAATCAGCATGTCATCGACCCGACCGTAGATCCCGTCCGGAAGCCGCCGGTATGTGCGGCCGCACGGGCACGGATCGTCTGTCACCGAGGTGAGGTCGCCCGACCAGAGCCGGATCATTGGCTGCGACGTGCGCTCGAGGTGTGTATAGACGGGCACGCCTTCGCCTTCATCCTTGATCGGGCTGCCGGAGTCTGGGTCGATGATCTCGGTGAACACGATGTCCTCCCAAAGATGCATGCCCTGCCGGTGAGAGCACTCGGCATTGGTCATCCACGGCGTCATCTCGGCCATTGAGCCGGTGTCGACGCAGCTTGCGCCGAAGGTCTCTTCGATTCGACGCTTCGTCGCGGGGATCCCGGCTCCGGGCTCGCCGGAGAAGAACATCGTGCGGAATCCGAAGCCGCGCGGGTCGACGCCGTGCGCCTGGGCGACCTTCGCCAGGTGGAGGGCGTACGACGGAGTACCGTAGAAGCCAGCTGGGCGAATCAGATCGAGGTATTCGAGGGCACGCTCGGTTTGCCCTGGAACACCAGCCCCAAACGGAAACGCCCGAGCGCCGAGTGCCTCCGCGCCGATCAGCGCGCCCCAGCTTCCGAGATAGAGGCTGAAGAACGAGCCGATGAAGACGGTGTCGCCGGGACGGAGGCCGAAGCTCCACATGATCCGTGCGTGGGCGGCGGCGATGCGCAGCCAGTCGTCGCGGGAGATCGCGAATGCCGTGGGCTGGCCGGTTGTTCCCGACGTTCCATGGAGGTGTGCGATCGCCTCCGGCGGGCAGCAGACGTTTGAGCCGAACGGGGGATGCTCAGCCTGGTCGGCCCGGATGGTGTCTTTCTTGACGTAGGGGAAGCGCACGAGGTCGTCAAGGCTGCGCAGGGACTCCGGGAAGACGCCGGCGTCGCTCCAGAGTGCACGGTAGAAGGGTGAGTGCTCCCAGCAGTAGCGCATCTGAGCCTGGAGCTTCCCTAGGATGATTTCGCGCCGCCGTGCAGGGTTCATGGTCTCTTCGGGCGCCCAGTATGCGGATGTGCGCTCCGGTAGCTGGACGCGGCTGCTGGACGGCCATGGGGCGCTCACGTCGGCATCCGGAGAACGCGGCCAGCCGCCCTTCCTTCAGAGCTGGTGGCACTGGCGGCCATGCCCATCCAGAACAGGCCCATTCTGGCCAGCGTCCTCGGGGCCACCCCGAGCCACCACCCACTTCTGATGCTAGCGCGGGCAAACGAACGTGCCGGTGACGGAAGTGCCGCGCGCCTCGCGAGGGTGTGCCAGATCTCTGCCTGGTCGATCATGCGCTGCGATTCGGAGCCTGTGGAGCCATCGCCAAGGTATAGACGATTCGCTTCCGGCCTCGCGGTTCACTCCGGGATGCACGGGCAAACGAGCGCATGCGAGCGGGGTGCCGTCAGATGGTAGGACGCACTGTCTCTACGTCTCCGATCAACAGCAACGGCGTGGCCCGCCTCGGGCATATCCAGTTGCATGGACGGGGTAAGCCAAGCCACCGAGCGCTTTCGAGTGCAGCAAGGCAACCGTTTGCCGTGTTCGCAGCCGCAGGCCCGGAATGGAAGCTTCACGAGAGGCATGGGTCGACGAGCCGCGGCGTACCGATCCGCTGCAGAGCGCCGATCAGCGAAAGCCACTCGCCTGACTCGGCGGTGGACGTCAGAGCCATCGCGGACACGGGGCCCAACCTGCCGCGTGTGCACCGACCGCCGGCCATCGAAAAGGCCACGGCTGTGATTGAATCTGCCGTGCTGTGCCCTGTGTGTTCTCTGTGATCCGTCAGGCTGATGGCGTCTCGGCGCACGCGCGTGGCTGAGCGGGCTGAAGCCGTCCTCGCCACGGGGACCAGCAGTGGCCTTGGCCGAATCACTGCGCAGGTGCTGGCTGACACGGGGCGCCACGTCTTTGCCGCGATGCACGACACCGGCGGGCACAACGCGGATGCCGCGGCGTCGCTTCAGCACTGGGCCGAGCAGGAGGGCTCTCCGTTGGAGGTGGTGGAGCTTGAGCTCACCGACGCTGCCTCGATCGAGGCGGCCGTTGAGGCGGCGCGATCACCAGGGCGGGGCGCATCGACGTTCTCGTCAACAACGCGGGTGTTGGTGCGGCCGGCTATCTCGAATGCTTCACAGCCGAGCAGTTCGCACGGATTCTCGACGTCAACGTGCTCGGCGCCCAGCGAGTCAACCGTGCCGTGCTTCCGTCCATGCGGCAGCAGGGCGCCGGTCTGCTCATCCACATCTCGTCAAACCTCGGCCGCCTGACGGTTCCGTTCATGGGGGCCTACGCGGCGAGCAAACATGCGCTCGAGGCGATGGCTGAGGTATACCGCTACGAGCTGCGGCCGCTCGGCATCGACTCGGCAATCATCGAGCCCGGCTGGTTTCCGACCGAGATCTTCGGCAAGATCATGGGGCCTGAGGACTCGTCGAGGCTCGGCGCCTACGTGGCGTTCGACCCGATCCAAGATCGGATGTTCGAACACGCGGGAGCGCTCGTGCAAAGCGCAGGTTGGCCCGATCCCCGGGAGGTTGCCGAGGCTGTGCTCGCGCTGATCGAGACTCCGTTCTTGGAGCGGCCTTTGAGGACGGTCGTGGGTTCCGTCGTGACGGCAGGCGTCGACGCGCACAACGAGAGCGCGGCGACGCAGCAGCGTGCCCATCTCACAAGCTTCGGGGTGGCCCAGGACTTTGACTTCTAGCGTGCGATCGACTGCGTCTGCCGCGGGCGCAGAGGTCGCTGCAGCCGAGCCCGGCGCAGCGGGTAGCCCGACGTGTAAGGCTGTAGCGTTGCGCACCCCCGCCACGACCGGAGTCCTGAGGAGACCGTCGATGAAACACATTCAAGCGGAGCTTCTCGTGCGCTCAGGAGGGCTCGAGAAGGTCACCGGGAAGAGCCGCTGCCCGGTCAACCTCTGTGGCGGAATGCTCTTGGCCAAGCGAGCATCCACGTGCGCGAATCATGAGCAAGAGGGCGTGCAG
Organism: Actinomycetes bacterium; assembly: GCA_026708005.1. GTDB lineage: Bacteria > Actinomycetota > Thermoleophilia > Gaiellales > Gaiellaceae > JAPOVR01. Next base: position 315 of record JAPOVR010000168.1, on the reverse strand, counting down.
ATGACGACAGAGCGCCTGTTTGGCGAGGACGTTGATGTCAGCGAGGCCGTAATCCGCGTGGTCGAGGAGGAGGGCGCCGACGTCGTTTTCGGTGTCCCCGGCGGGTACACGGTCAAGCTCTACGACGCGCTCTACGACCACACATCGAACGTGCGGGCCGTTCTCGTGCGTGAGGAGTCTCTCGCGGGCGTCATGGCGGAGGTCTACGGCCGGTTCACAGGAAGGCCAGCAGTCGTGATGGGACAGGGCGCGTTTCTGGTGGCCTGTCTCTTGGTGTGTGTGGGGGTTTGTGGGGTGGGGGTGTGGGTTGTTGGG
>JAPOVR010000163.1 GCA_026708005.1 Actinomycetes bacterium | reverse complement strand
CCTCGTCTACTGGTTCATCCACCTACGCCGCCAGCCCACCGCCGGCAGCCAACCCTCTGAGCATTCGGGTCAGGGAGGGTGGACATCCGAGAAGACCGCCCGGATTGAGCAGTGAGGCTCGTACAGACTGTCCGAGACCTTCCGCGCGACGGTCGTGCCGCGGTCTGTTTTGCAACGACGGCTTCAACAAACTGAAGCGGCAGGCGTCGATCTTGGTGAGGGCTATCGGCATGAAAGTCAGGAGCTTGAGCGCCATTCTCCTGCTCGTGGCGCTTTCGCTTGCTGCGTGCGGTCGGGACGCCGTCGAATCTCCTGAGGCACCGACAACAAGATCAGTCGGCGAGCCCGCAGAGCCTCCAGCACCAGTTGCGGGGCCTCCAGCACCAGCCGCGGAGCCTGCGTTGGACTGGCCGGCGCCCAACTATGACCACTTCAGCACCCGAGCGACGTTCGAGTCCAGAATCGACTCTGGCAGTGTGCACGGGCTCACCGAGGCCTGGAGGTATGAGCTGCCGGCAGGCGCCCCGTTTGGTGCCGCGGCCACAACGCCGATCGTGATCGACGGCACGGTGTACGTGGGCGACCTGCTGACCAATGTCCATACGGTTGACCTGGCCACGGGTGACCGGCGCTGGCTCGCGAAGGTCGACACCGCCGTTTTTGGGCCGAGCGGCGTGGCTGTCGGCTGGGGAAAGGTCTTCGCCAACAAGGGAGGGACCGAGGTGGCCGCGTACAGTGCCGAGTCGGGAGACGAGCTCTCGGCTACGAATCTGGTCGAGAGCGGCGGCGCCATCAACATTCAGCCGGTCGTCGCCGACGGCAAAGTTCTGGCCACCGCCTCGTCGCTGTCGCAGGTTGGCGCACGGGGTGTGCTGTTTGCCCTCGACCAGGAGACGGGCGCGATTCGCTGGTCGTTCGACACGATTGAGTCCGACGATCTCTGGAGCCATCCTGAGCTCAATGGCGGTGGCAGCGCCTGGTATCCGTCGGCGGTTGACCTCGCGAAGGGCGTGTCCTACTGGGGTACGTCGAACCCGTACCCGTTCCCGGGAGCGCCAGGATTTCCGAACGGTGCGAGCTGGCCTGGGGATAATCGGTGGACCAACTCCATTCTCGCTCTCGACCTCGACACCGGCCGGCTGAGGTGGGGGCACCAAGCGGTAGCGCACGACCTGTTTGACCACGACGCCGTTCTCGCTGCGGTGGCCGACCTCACGGATGAGGGGCAGGGCCAGGTGATTATCAGCACCGGGAAGCTCGGTCGGGTCATCGGCCTCGATCCCAGTGGCACGGTGCTGTGGGAAACACCGGCCGGCATGCACAAGAACGACGATCTCGACTCCTTCCAGGGTGAGCTCGAGGTGCTTCCCGGGGCGTCATCACCCCGATTGCCTTGGCGGACGGCGTCGTCTACGTGCCGGTCGTGAATGCGCCCACCACCTACGCCAGCCCGGAGGAGTCAAGCTCCGGCTTCGGGACACGGTTAGGGTCGTTCAAGAGCCAGCTTGTCGCGATCGATGCCGCCACCGGCGAGATCTTCTGGGATGTCGAGCTTCCCGGCGACGCGTTCGGTGCGGCGACCGTCGTGAACGACCTCGTCTTCACGTCGGTTCTGAGCGGCCTGATCCTAGCGCTCAACCGTGAGACCGGCGAGACGGTTTGGAAGTACCAAGCTCCGGGCGGCATCAACGGCTGGCCGGCGTTCGCCGAAGACCGGCTCATCGTGCCCGTCGGTTTCGGTGAGCCGCCGGTGTTGCTTGCCCTCGAGCTTCTCGGCGGTCCGTGAGCTCACCCCGGGTTGAGGCTGTCTCGTCCCCGCGAGCGTGCAGTTGTCCGGGTAGGGGTGGGCCTGACACCCCTCACCGGGATGCAAGTTTCCCATGGAGCCGCCGCCGTTTCTATCCTTCAGTGCCCTGGCACCTTCCATCTGGCCAGTCACAGCATGACTACGACTTCTTCCGGGACCGAGGTTCCCACCGCGTGCGAGCTCGACGGTACCCCATCGGCTGACGCCGCGAGCCCTCCGCGCATCGCTGCCCCGGTCGGGTCCGGCACGACAATGGACGAGCTCGGCGAGGTGCTCAGGGAGGTCAACCGCATTCGCGTCGAGCACGGGGCAGACCCCCTGTACGAGCTTCCGAAGGGACGGCCGGCGTTCGATGCCGACTCGACGTGTGTTCTGCAGAACGCCTTCGCCGACATGGGTATCGCCTACGTCGACTACAGCTCCTGCATCGGAGCGCAGCTCCGCTTCAGCCACAGCCTCGGCCCGTTCATCAGGAGGTTCGATGCGGGCCGCTATCCTCAGCTGATCGATTAGCATGGCAACCGTGCTGCCTCGTCCGGCAAGCCTGCTGCACTCTCCGGGCGGGCGCCGTGGCGGCTGGCGGGGCGGGCGTGCCGGCTGTCGCGGTCGGCTCGCAGTGCCCGCTGCCGGCACCTGCGGCCGCGCGGCGCGGTTACCTCGTCTCGATCGGCCAGCCCGGTCGCGCCATCGAGAACACCTCGACGACGCGCGTGTACTGGTCGTAGCCGAGTCGCGCGATGGCGTCGAGCTTCCGCGCGTCGATGAGGCCGTCGACAAGCAACTCGTCGGCGATGTGAACGCCCACCACCTCTCCGAATACCACCATGTTCGGGTCGTTTGCATCGGGCGTCCGCAGCTCCACGATCTCGACGAGGGTGCACTCGAGGTTGGTCGGCGACTCCGCAACCCGAGGCGGCTTGACAACCTTCGACGGTGCCTTCGTAAGCCCCGCGACCTCGAATTCGTCGACGCCATGTGGCGCGGGCGTGCTCGTCAGGTTCACGGCTTCGCGTAGCTCCCAGCTTGTGAGGTTGGCGACGAACTCGCCGGTCTCGCGGACGTTGCGCAGCGAGTCCTTCGGGCCGCCCAGCTCGTGCGGACCCGTGGCGGCGAACATCACCTGCGGTGGCACGTAGGCGACAGCGTTGAAGAACGAGAAAGGCGCGAGGTTGACCTCACCGTTCGCATCGAGGCTCGAGATCCAGCCAATCGGACGGGGAGCAACGATCTGGTTGAAGGGATCGCGGGGAAGCCCATGGCCGTCTACAGGTCGGTAGAACACGCGCTACGCGCTCCTTTCCGGTGTTTGACTCTGCTCCGAGCGCCCCGTGCGGCGCTCTCGGTGCGATTGCTCCCGTTGCCGGTGAGGCCGTCGAGCGAGCCCAGGCGCGCCGGAGGCTCCCGCGTGCACCGGTGAGGCATCCTCACCGCAGCGATCATGCCGATGATCGGGCCACGAGCGTGTGCTGCCCGGCTAGCCCGTGTCGCGAGCGGAGGTACTCGGTACCTCCTCGAGGATGAACTCCTCGGAGAGGCGGAACGCGTCGTGCACTGCCCGGACAGCCCGCTCGATCTTGTCGCCGCGCACGACGCACGAGATGCGGATCGACGAGGTCGAGATGATCTCGATATTGATCCCGGCCTCGGCGAGGGTCTCGAACATCTGGGCCGCGACGCCAGGATGGGTGCGCATGCCTGCGCCGACAAGCGAGATCTTCGCCACATCGGGATCGGTGGCAACCTTTCGCGCGCCGATCTGCTTGGCGACTGCGTCGATCACGGGCTCCGCGCTATCGAGGTCGCCGCGCGGAACTGTGAAGGAGATGTCGGTGTTGCCTTCTGAGGCGACGTTCTGGACGATCATGTCGACGTTGATCCCCTCGGTCGCGAGCGTGCGAAACAGCTGCGCCGCGATTCCGGGCCGATCGGGCACGCCGGTGATCGTGACCTTTGCCTCGGAGCTGTCGTGCGCGATGCCGGAGATGATCGCCTTCTCCATGGTCTCCGTCTCCTTCTTCACCCACGTCCCTGGAGCGTCGGTGAACGACGATCGCACATGGATTGGGATGCCATAGTTGCGAGCGTACTCGACCGCGCGGACCATGAGGACACGAGCGCCGGCTGCCGAGAGCTCGAGCATCTCCACGTGGGACAGCACGTTGAGCTTGCGGGCGAGCGGGACGATGCGTGGGTCGGCGGTGTAGACACCCTCGACATCGGTGTAGATCTCGCAGGCCTCGGCAACCAAGGTGGCGGCCAGCGCGACGGCGGTCGTGTCGGAGCCGCCGCGGCCGAGGGTCGTGACGTGAGCCTCGGGCGAGACGCCCTGGAACCCGGCGACAATGGCGATCTTTCCCTGCTGGAGCGCTTCCTCGACACGGTGGGCGCGGACCTCGGTGATACGGGCGCGGCCATGGGCGGTGTCGGTGAGGATGCCTGCCTGGGACCCGGTGAACGAGATCGCCTCGCGCCCCAGCTCGGCGATCGCCATCGACAGCAGAGCCATCGCGATGCGCTCGCCTGCTGTCAGGAGCATGTCGAGCTCGCGAGGATGGGGGCGGGTCGATACGCGGGCGGCGAGCTCGATCAGCTCGTCGGTCGCGTTGCCCATGGCCGAGACGACGACGCAGACCGATCTGCCCTCGTCTGCAGTGCGTACGACGCGCTCCGCCACGTGCTTAATGCGATCGGCGTTGCCAACAGACGTGCCGCCAAACTTCTGTACGACACAGGCCATGGGAGGACGGTACCGGCTCGGCCGGTCGAGTGGACAAGGTTCGACCTCCCTTGCCGGCTGAGACACGGGTTTCCACGCGCGTCGCTGCCAGAGACAGCTCGCCTGCTCCCGGGGGATGTGTCGGGGTCGTTCGGCGCGCGGTGTTGTCACAGGGATGGATCGCATGGCCAGCTGCTCCTGCAAGGCCGCCTCGCGCGACCTCCTCGACGGCGAGCGAGTCGCAGGGAGGCTACGCACGCCCAGCTGCTTCTCCCTTCGCGTTCGCGGCAACCTGCCCAGCCGAATCTCGCTCCAACTGCGCGTCTGGCACCTACCCTGTCGAGAGAACCGATAACGCGAGGACAGAGGAGACGCATGTCGCTCTTCACGTACAAGAAGGTCGAGATGCCCGACCCGGAGCGCGCGCTTCCGGGCAGGGGCGAGCGAATGCAGGTGCCGGAGCGCCACTTCGTCAACGGCAATCAGCTGGAGCCTCCGTTTCCGGAGGGGACCGATCGCGCCCTGTTCGGAATGGGCTGCTTCTGGGGCGCTGAACGCATCTTCTGGCAACTTCCGGGCGTGTACACGACGGCTGTTGGGTACTCGGCCGGCTTTACAGCCAACCCGACGTACTACGAGGTGTGCTCCGGCGCAACGGGGCATAACGAGGTCGTGCTGGTGGTCTTCGAGGCGGCGCAGACCACCTACGACGACATGCTGGGCGCGTTCTGGGAGAACCACGATCCCACGCAGGGGATGCGCCAGGGCAACGACGTTGGCACGCAGTATCGGTCGGGGATCTACTGGTACTCCGAGTCGCAGCTTGAGGCCGCGCTGGCATCGAAGGCCCGCTATCAGGCAGCGCTCGGCCCAGCAGGCTTCGGGCAGATCACGACCGAGATCCTCAAGGCGACCGAGTTCTACTACGCCGAGGACTACCACCAGCAGTACCTCGCAAAGAACCCCGGCGGTTACTGTGGTCTTGGCGGCGCGGGCGTGAGCTGTCCGGTGGGCGCGGCTGCGCCTAAGTCACGCTAGCCCGCGATCCTCGGCGCGTCCTTCAGCCAAGCTCCTTAGGACAGGGGCGTCTCGGCCACCAGGTGCGGGAGTCTGGGTGGTGGCGTGCGCGGCCGAAGCGCGAAGCTGGGCGCCGCGGCGGGGTTGTTCTGGGGAGCGGCGTTGTCCGTTGTGTGGGCGCTGGGGCAGACGATCCGGCTGCGGAGGGCTGCGACGTGTGCGGGCGGCCGGCGTCGGCAAGTGTCTGCCTTCGAGCATCGGCGTGCGGCCGAGGCGGTTGGTCTCCTGTCGAGGCGCAGCGGTCGGCCAGGATCACCGTGCACGCGCATCGCAGGACTCACGCTCGACGGTGGCCTTAGAGCATCCCGTGCGTGCGGAGGCGCATGCATGTCTGACGTCTCACCGCGCTGCCGCCTTCGGGCATCACTGTGCGGGCGAAACGAGCGCTAGCCACAACCTACGGAAACGGCTCGGCACGGCAATTGGGCGCTGGACAAGCGCGAGCGAACGAGAACGCACCACGCCGCTGAGGCAGCGTCGCTTGGCACGCGCGGCGAGGGGTCCTGCCGCTGGTCGCTTCTGCGCGCCGGCTGGACGGCGCGGCTGTGGAGCGGCTCGCCAGCGCGCCTGGTCTGACGGCACGGCCCGTCGATGCGGCGTGCAGCGTCGATGCGGCGTTCAGAGTTGGCACAGCCTCGTGACACCTCCGTGACTGACCGTGTGGAAGTTGTGCGCCTTTCTGGCTACCCTCCCCCGGGTGGTGGGTGAGGGCGGGTTGCCTTTCGCGGCGGCTCGGCGGCGTGGAGACCGATCGCGCAGTGGTCTCCGAGGCAGCCGGGCGCGCAATGGCTCTATGCGGCAGCTGGTTGCGCGGTGGCCCAGGGGAAGGTCTGTGAGAGCGGCTTCCCAGGCACAGCTGCTTTGCGACTTCTTGCCCCGCCACAGCAGCACCGCACGGCGTACTGGGATCGCTGAGCGGGCCGCAGCGTGGACGGTTCTGGCGAATCGATCATCTAAGGTCTGTTGGCCGCTGTGACACCCACACCTCGGATCACGGTCGTCGGGAGCGTCAACCTCGACCTCGTTGCCGCGAGCGAACGGCTTCCGAGACCGCGTGAGACGTTGGCGGGCGCGACCTTCTCGCGAGCGCTGGGCGGCAAGGGAGCCAACCAGGCGCTGGCGGCTGCACGTCTCGGCGCCGAGGTATCGCTCATCGCGCGTGTCGGCTAGGACGGCTTCGCCGACGAGGCGCTCGAGCTGCTCCGTCTCGGTGGCGTCAACCTCAACGGTGTCACCGTCGATCGTAAAGCTCCAACCGGGGTGGCTCTCATCGTCGTCGGCGAGAACGGCGAGAACCAGATCGTCGTTGCTCCGGGAGCAAACGCCGCGCTTTGCGCCGAGGACGTTCAGCCCCAAGGTGCGGACGCTGTTCTCTGTCAGCTCGAGATTCCCGATGAGCCGCTGCTTGCGGCCGCGTACCAGGCCGACGGGCTGTTCTGCCTGAACGCGGCGCCTGGCCGCACGGTTCCGGGCGCTGTCCTGGAGCGCACCGATCTGCTGATCGTAAACGAGCTGGAAGCTGAGGCGGTCAGCAGCGTCCTCGGGGCATTCGGTGGCCTGCGCGCGGTGACGCTGGGTAGGCGCGGCGCCGAGCTGTGGCGCGGCGAGACGACGCTGGCTCGAGCCAACCCACCGATGATCCACTCTGTCGATACAACCGCCGCAGGTGACGCGTTCTGTGCGGCGCTCGCAGTTGGGCTACTCGAGCGCCGCGACTATGAGAGCGCGCTGCGGCGCGCCTGTGCGGCGGGTGCCCTCGCTGCCTCGCGGCCGGGCGCACAGCCGAGCCTGCCGAGCTCCGATGAGGTCGACGGGATGCTGGCCTCATGAGCATCCCCGTCGTTATCGACTGCGATCCTGGGCATGACGACGCGATCGCGCTCCTGCTTGCGCTCGCGAGGCCAGAGCTGGACGTCAAGGCTGTGACAACCGTCGCCGGCAACCAGCCGCTCAAGAAGACGACCCGGGACGCCCTTCGTGTTCTCGAGCTCGCAGGCCGTCTCGATCTCCCCGTTGGAGCCGGCGCCGAGCGTCCGCTTGCCCGTGAGCTACGCGTCGCGGACTGGATCCACGGAGCGTCGGGGCTCGATGGCCCCGAGCCGGCCGATCCGGTTGGCGAGGTCGATCCTCGACACGCGATCGATCTTATCGCCGATGCAGTCCGCGGCTCTGACGAGCCGATCACGCTGAATCCCCTGGGGCCGCTGACCAACGTGGCGCTCCTGCTTGCCCGCTATCCGGCAGAGGGGGCTCGCCTCGGGCGGGTCGTGTTGATGGGCGGCGCCATTGGGCTGGGGAACATCACGCCGGCCGCCGAGTTCAACATCTGGCAGGACCCGGAGGCGGCGCGGAGGGTGTTCTCAAGCGGGCTCGACATCACGATGGTCGGGCTTGACGTGACACACAAGGCCTCCTTGGCCCCGAGGATGCAGACGTCCTTCGGGAACGTGGGCGCGTCGGCCGCTTCGTTGCCGAGCTGCTCGACTTCTTCGCGAGTCGCAACCGCGAGATCTACGAGCTCGCTAGGGCTCCAATCCACGATGCGGCCGCGGTTGCCCACGTCATCCGCGACAACTCGCTGCCACCGAGCACGTTGCGGTCAGCGTCGACTGCAGCTGGGAGCTGGGCCGGGGGGCGAACGCTCGTCGACCGTTGGGGCCGGACGGGGCACGAGCCGAACGCCATGGTCAGCGTGGACATTGACTCCAACGGCTTCTCGATCTTCCTCGTCGAGCGCCTAAGCGCCCTCTCGTCGCGCCCCGGGGCCGCCTGAAGCTGGGCGGCTCGTCGAGTCGCCCTTCCAGCCAGAGACCGTCTCGAAGCCACATCGCCTGCGAGACGTTCCTTGCGGGCCACATGGGGCCGCTCCATGAGCGGCTCGCCTCCTGCGATCCCGTGCGTACAGCCCTCGCCTGCCCGGAGGTGGAGTGCAAGAGAGGGGAGAGAGCCTCTCGTGCACCGCGCAGCTCGGCACTTGACCCTTAATGGTGGACACGGTGCTTTGGTTGTTCATGCTGCCTGTCTGTCGGCCTCGTACTCGGCGGGGGTGTGGTGGTCGAGGCGGGCTTGGTGGCGTTCGCGGTTGGAGAAGATCTCGAGGTAGTCGGACAGCGTTGCTCTGAGCGCGGCCAGGGTGGGGCAGACGCGGTGGCCGTGGATGTGTTGGAGCTCTCGTTTGAGGGTTGAACCAGGAACGCTTTCGTCGCGGCGTTGTCGGCGCGCGTGCCGGTCTGGGCGAAGCAGAGACGGTCGTTCTTGTCGTGGGCGGCATCGCAGAAGGCGATCGAGGTGTACTGGCTGCCGTGGTGGCGTGGTGGATCACGCCGCCGGCGGGCCGTCGCTGTTTGCTGGCCATGGCAAGGGCGCCGCCGGCGACCTCGGCTGTGCGGGCTTGCTGATCGCCCAACCGACCACGCGGCCCGCGTAGAGATCGAGGATCCCGGCGAGGTGAGGCCTTGTCCTCCTGCGTCTGAAACTCGGTCAGGCTAGCGACCCGGCGCGTGTTCGGCGCCTGGGCAGTGAAATCCCCTCGCAGCAGACCTGGCGCCGGCGCGCGATGTCTACCGGTGACCCGCCGGATCTTGCCTGGCCTGCCGAGACCGACGATCCCATGCTCTCGCATCAATCGTGCGAGCCGCTTGTGATTGACCTGGATACCGCGCCGCTCGAGCTGGCCCTGAATCCTGACCCTCTCATACGGACAACGCGAAGCCCGATAGATCTCCCGGATCCCCGGCGAGCAGCGCCTCGTTTGCCAACGCGCGAGCAGAGAGCGGGCGGTTGCGCCACGCCTAGAACGTGGAGCACGCCGGCCCAGCCCCAGCGCACAACCGGCTCACCCGACACTCCGCTTGATGGTCGCGGACGAACCGGCAGCGGCTCACCGGACCGTCTCCCGCGCAAGGCACGCCGCGGCCTCCCGCAGAACCTCCCTGCCCATCCTGAGCTCGCCGACCTCTTCGCGTGGCCGAGCGAGCTCCTCACGCTCGGTCTCAGACAGCGCGCCAGGCTCCCGCTCGCGCTCGCGCCTCCCACGATCGGCCATGACCCAGTTACCCAACCTCTGCGGGCTCATCCCCAGCAAACGAGCAACCCCGGCCACCGACCGACCCGACGAGCGAACCAGCCCCAACGCCTCACTCGTGCACTTCAACGGACGGCCCCTGGCCAAGACCCCCCTCCAGGGCAAAACCCCAGAACCGAGTGCCCACGCCACAGGGTCAAGTGCCCCCCTCCATACCCGCAACCACCAACCCGCTCACCCAACCACCTACCCCACAACAACCACCCCCGCAGAGCGCACCTAGCCAGCGCCGGGCTGGATCTCTCCGAAGGTGAAGGCGTACGCTGCCACGCCTGGAGTGAACCGCAGCTCGAGGTCGTGTAGGCGGTACGGCTGACCTCCCACGAGCGTGTACAGTCTGAAGTCGTCGATCGCAAGCTGCGTGACGTGGGCACCATCAACGCGACCTCGACAGCGCCCGAGCGACCCAGCTCGACGGGGCCGACCATGAGGTGTGCGGCCTCCGCCAGGAACCGCATGTGCAGCACTGCGTTCTCGCCGTCCACAGAGCGCTCGTCCTCGACCGTCCAGGTGCCTTCGAGCGCCCAGCCGTCCTGCGGGAGCTCGCCATGAGGGAGCGCATGGGCTGCGGCCTCGTTTCTTTGGAGCGGGTCGCCAACGCGGTTTGCGGCTCGCCGGTAGCCGAGGTACGTCTCCGGGGTCTGCGGCCTGTTGGGGGTGAGATCGCTGAGACTTGGCGAGACGAGGCCACTGCCGGTCGGTGGGACTGGGCCGGCTGCTAGGAGCGCGCGGATGACGAGCTCGCTCTCCTCGTAGTGGCCTTCGCCAAAGTGGAGGAAGCGGACCTTCCCGTCCCTGTCGATGAAGTATTTCGCCGGCCAGAAACGGTTTCCCCACGCTCGCCACATTCCAAAGTTCGGGTCAAGCGCCACGGGGTACATGATTTCGAAGTCCTCGACCGCATCCTCGACGTTCGAGCGCTCGCGCTCGAAGGCGAACTCAGGGGAGTGGACCCCAACGATCAGCAGGCCGTCATCGGCGTACCGGTCATGCCAGCGCTTGAGGTATGGAAACGTGCGGATGCAGTTCACGCAGGAGTAGGTCCAGAAGTCGATCACGACGACCTTGCCGCGCAGCTCGGCCAGCGTGAGCGGATCCGAGTTGATCCAGCCTTTGACAAGACCGAACTCGGGTGCCTGCCCGTAGTCGGGGAGGCTGGCCGCAAGCGCAAGCTCCGGGCTCTCCGGCTGTGGGCTCTCTGGCTGTGCGCTCTCTGACGGTCTGATCTGCGACTGGGTTCCGGGATCACCGTCATGAGCGGTATCGTCAGGCGCTTCGGGCTCGGCCGACGCGGCCGCTGCGGCGTCAGTCTCTGCTGCTATCTGGCGAACGGCCGCGACGGCTTCCTCCTGATCCGTGGCCTCCACGACGCTGTTCTGAGCGTCGGTGAGATCACGAATCGCTGCTGCCGCGATGGCGCTCTCTTCGAGGCCTTGAAGCGACTGCGTGTAGCCGGGTACGTTTGCGGCAAGCCGCCCGTCGAGGCCGAGGATAAGGACGACGACTGCGCCGACCATCAGCACGCCGAGGGCCTGCCGGATATGGGGTGCGCGGGCCTTGAGCTACGGCGCGGACACCCCTCGCTGGGCTGCGAATGCGATCGCGAGGAAGACGATCCCGGCACCGAGCGCATAGACGAGTGTCACGGCAACGGCCTCGAGCGAGAACTGTCGCGTCGCTGCGACGAGCGAGACCGCGGCGATGATCGGTCCGGCACACGGCGTAAACAGCAGGCCAAGGCTGAGGCCAAGCACGAACCCGCTGCTGGTATCGCCGGGCCGGCGCCAGCCGAGCGCTTCGAACGGTTTCCCGACGTAGGCGGCCAGGAACGGGAAGATGAGTGCAAGTGCCATGACGAGTACAACGGCAATGGCGACATTCCGCAGGAGATCGCCTGGCAGTCCGAGCGCGCGCAAGAGGGCGGTCGCGGCGAGCGTGAACGCCGTGAAGCTCACCACGAGCCCGGCGACGACCACGAGGGGACGCCTCGCCGAGCCGCTTGTGCTGCCGGCGAAGATGATCGGCAGGACGGGGAGGACGCACGGTGAGATCGCGGTCACGATGCCGGCGACGAACGCGATGCCGATGAGCGTTGCCATGCGCTGTGCGGTGCCTGAGCGGTGTCGACTGCCCGTGTCTCTTCAGCGATCGTAGCTCGCCCATTCGGCGTTTATCTCGCCTGTCGTTCCAGGCGGCCTCACCGCCGCGAAGGGCAGCCCACCTTCCGCCCACCACCCGGGGGAGGGTAGCTCAGAAAGGCGCACAGCTTGCTCGCGATCTGTCGCGGAAGTGTCACGAGACTGTGCCAACTCTGCGCAGCCGCATCGCCGGGCCGAGCTGTCAGGCTGGGGCGCAGGCGGACGACGCTCCGCAGCCGAGCTGCGTCAGGGTGCCACCGCGCGGCTGCTCCCTGATTCACGCTGCACGACACTCAGCGAGATGCACCCATGCGACGGACGAACCGCGCGGCTGCTCCCTGGCTCGTGCTGCGCGACGCTCGTAGGGTGCATGCTCGGCCTCCCGACCGGCTCACTGGCTCGCGGCGGCGCCCCGTGCGAGATGCCTGCGGGGCCCGGGCTGGTGGCGCTGTCGCGCTGAGCATGGGCCCCTGCGGTAGCGCCTCGCCGCCCAAGACGCCGTTGCTGGAGCACCCCTGTTGCTGTTCCATCGCCCGCTCCGCCCACGCTTCGGGAAGCATGCTTCGGCGGACGTGATCTCTCTCCCCCTACCGCCACGCGGCTTCATCTCTGTCGGCTTCATCTGGGCTCTCCGTCGCACCGGGCTCTCCCGGCGCCTGACGCGAATCGCCAACGGCGATCATCCCGCTCCTCCAGGGCACCGGGCTCTCCCGACTTCCTGAGCAGTCGAGGCACCCGGCATCGCAGAAGGTCCGAGAGGTGTCCGGATCGAGCGACGTCCTCAGGAACGCGCCGAGAATCGATAGCGGGCTAGCTGAGGCGGCTGTGCTGAGCTCCCTGCGCGGAGGCTGTCTGAGCGATCGTGTCTGAGCGATCAGGGCAGCTTGCTGTCGGCGGCGGTGGGCTTGCTCTACGCACAGAAGTAGACTTCGGCCCATGAGCGACGTTGCCGTGTCCGGACGGGAGGAGATTCCCGAATCGAGCACCCTGCAGGAGCTTGACGTCCTCCGCTCGCTCGAGCGACGGATCCTTTGGCTCGCGACGCGCATTGTCGACTACGCAAATCGAGAGCGTCCCAAGGCGGATGCGCTGAAGGTCGGTGGCCACCAGGCCTCGTCGGCGTCGATGGTCTCGCTGATGACGGCGCTCTACCTCGGCGATCTGCGGGCGGAGGACCGCGTTTCAGTCAAACCGCACGCATCTCCGGTTCTCCACGCGATCGAGTACCTGATCGGGCGGCTCGATCGGCGCTACCTGACGGCCCTGAGGGACTTCGGCGGTCTCCAGTCGTACCCGAGCCGGGCGAAGGATCACTTCCCGGTCGATTTCTCCACGGGCTCGGTTGGCATCGGCTGTGCCTCGCCGCTGTTCGGAGCACTGGCCGACCGCTACGTCCAGGATCACTTCGGACGCAGCACCGGTGGTCGCTTCATCTCGCTTCTCGGCGACGCAGAGCTCGATGAGGGCAACGTGTGGGAGGCGATCCTCGAGCCTCAGACGCGAAGTCTTGCGAACGCGCTCTGGGTTGTCGACCTGAACCGCCAGAGCCTCGATCGCGTCGTGCCCATCATCAAGGCGGCCGAGCTCGAGCGCCAGTTCGAGACGTCCGGCTGGCGGGTGATCGAGCTGAAGTATGGGCGACGGCTGCGCCACGCGTACGCGCGAGATGGCGGCGAGCTGCTGCGTCGGCGTATCGATGAGATGCCGAACCAGCTCTACCAAAGCCTCTTCGGCGCCTCGGAGGAGGTTGTGATCGAGGCGTTGCTCGACGGCTTGGCACCCTCTGAGCGCTCGGCCTTGAGCGCGCTTCTCGATGACTACCCGGGAGCGGTCGGTTCCCTGATCCAGGATCTCGGCGGGCACGACATCGCGGATCTCGTGGGCGCGTACGAGCAGGCCCGCGCGGTGACCGATCGGCCGACGATCGTGTTCGCGTACACGATCAAGGGCTGGGGTTTACCGATCGCGGGGCACCCGCGGAACCACTCGGCGCTGTTGACAGGCAATCAGATTGATGCTCTTCGCAACGATATGGGCCTCACGCCCGAATCCGAATGGGACGCGTTCCCACCGGGCTCGCCTGAGGGCCAGCTCTGCGCTGCGGCTCGCAGCCGGCTCGAGCGCTCGCCACGCGCCAAGCCTGCCCCAATTCCGGTGCCGGCCTCGATCTCGAAGTCGGATCCGAGTTCGACGTCGACGCAGGCGGCTGTCGGTCGAGCGCTTCTCGATCTCTCCCGCAACGAGGCGCTCGCTGGGCGCATTGCCACCGTGTCGCCGGACGTGTCTGTCTCCACCAACCTGGGAGGCTGGATCAACAAGGTTGGTGTCTACGGCGCGGAAGAGGAGCCGGTGTACGACGAGCCGCAGGACTCGCCCTTGGCGTGGCACGTTTCGCCGAGGGGTCGACACATCGAGCTCGGCATCTCCGAGATGAACCTCTTCCTCATGCTTGGTCAGCTCGGCCTGACGTGGGATTTCCAGGGCGAGCAGCTGTTTCCGATCGGCACGCTGTACGACCCGTTCGTGGTTCGCGGCCTCGAAGGGATGCTGTACGGCACCTATTCGGGCTCTCGCTTCATCGTGCTGGGCACACCGTCCGGTATCAGCCTTTCACGTGAGGGCGGGGCCCACCAGTCGACGATCACACCCGGGATCGGAATCGCGATGCCCGGCGTCGTGTACGCGGAGCCCACGTATTCTCGCGAGCTGGAGTGGATCCTGCTCGACCACCTGCGGTCGATGCAGGAGCCTGACGGCGAGTCGCTGTATCTCCGCCTCTCGACGAAGCCAGTCGATCAGCAACCGTTCGTCGCGATCATGGAGCGCCGCGGCGAGGACGCCGTGCGGGCAGATGTCCTTGCAGGTGCCTTCTGGTTACGCGAGTTCGATGCGACCGATGACGCGGTAATCCTGGCGACGTGTGGAGCGATGACGCCCGAGGTGCTCGAGGCGGCCGAGGTACTCGAGCGCGATGAGGGTGTGCATGCCGGCGTGTTGCAGATCTCGTCGGCCGATCTCGTGTACCGGGACTGGCGTGCGTCCCGGCTGACCCATCTTGGCGACCTGCGCGCGACACGGTCGCTCTCGCACATCGAGCGGCTCGTGCCGTCGGCGATGCGCCGCGCCCGGCTCGTCACGGTGATCGATGGAGCGTCGGCGTCACTCTCCTTCCTCGGCGGCTGTCTCGGCGTGCCCGTCGTGCCGCTCGGCGTTGATCGGTTCGGGCAGGCGGGCAGCCTCAGCGCGGTCTACTCGGCCTACGACCTCTCGCCCGAGGCGATCGTCACCGCTGCGCTGATTGCGCTCGAGCCCTAGCTCGTCGAAGGAGCTGAGGCCGTCCCGCGATCCCGGCCACGGGGCGCGTGTGAGCGAGCGTTGCTCGATCTCAGTGGATGGCGCGCCCCGCTTCCTGACAACCTCGCCCGACGCAGGCTGCGCTCCTTGTGCAGGGGTCAGATGCGGAAGGGACCCGTAAGATTCACAGCGTGAGCTATCGGATTGCGCTTCTGCCGGGTGACGGCGTCGGTGCTGAGGTTGTCGCTGAAGCACGGAAGGTGCTTGGTGCGCTCGGCGCGGGGATCGAGTTCACCGAGCTTGACTGGGGTGCGGACCGCTGGCACCAGACGGCTGAGATGATGCCTGCCGACTGGGAGTCGATTCTCCGCAGCCACGATGCCGGTGTTCTCGGGGCGTGCGGGCACCCGAGCGTGCCCGATCACATCTCGCTGTGGAAGATGATCCTGCCTATCCGTCAGAGGCTCGACCTGTGGGCCAACGTTCGCCCGGTGCGCCTGCTCGAGGGCGTGCCAACGCCGCTTGTCGGCCGCGGTCCCACCGACATCGACATGGTGTTCGTGCGCGAGAACTCCGAGGGCGAGTACTCGGGTGTTGGGGGTCGCGTTCATCAAGGTCTGCCCGAGGAGGTCGGGATCGAGACGAGCGTGTTCACCCGTCATGCTGTCGAGCGCGTGGTCCGGCATGCGTTTGGACTCGCCGAGACTCGGCGGGGGCTGCTGACAAGCGCAACCAAGTCGAACGCCTCCCGCTATGGCTACGTGCTCTGGGACGAGGTGGCGGCAGAGGTCGCCGCCGAGCACCCGGGCGTGCGCTACGAGCGGGTTCTCGTCGATGCGCTTGCGGCGCGGATGGTGCGCAACCCGGAGAGCCTGGACGTTGTCGTTGCGTCCAACCTGCTCGGCGACATCCTGACCGACCTCGCAGCGGCGATCCAGGGCGGTATGGGTACGGCGGCAAGCGCGAACGTCGCGCCGGAAGGCGACGCTCCCGGCCTGTTCGAGCCGGTTCATGGCTCAGCGCCTGACATCGCCGGTCAGGGCATCGGCAACCCGACGGGCGCGATCTGGAGCGTGGCGCTGATGCTCGAGCATCTCGGTGAGGCTGATGCCGGCGCGTGCGTCATGCGCGCGCTCGAGGACATCTGCCGTGAGGGGCCACGAACTCGCGACGTTGGCGGAGCTGCCAAGACAGCCGAAGTCGGCGATGCAGTTGCCGCGCGCGTCGCGGCCGCTGCCTGAGCTGTCCTTCTTCCAGCGGCCGGCAAGAGCCTGCTGCTGAGCGGTCTGCCGGCATCTCAGGCGTGCCCTGCCTGCCGCAGCTTCCGGCGCATCCGGCTGCAGCCTTCGTCTCCGGCGTGTCCGGCCTCAACCTTCGCCTCCGGCGTCTGCGGCACCGCCCGTCACCCTTGCCCCGCCGTTGGCGCCTGCGTTCTGCCTCGGCGGCTCTTGTTTCGCGTGCCTTTTCCCCGCGGTCCCGCTGCCTTCCCCGCGGCTTTCGCCCTCTAGAGAGGCAGGCGTGTGCCGATGCCCTCCTCGAGCGCACGGTCGAGCACAACCCGCCCGAACGCTGCATCGAGCGCACCAACGCCGAGGTTGCAGCACAGCACACGTTCTCCGGTTGAGCCGTCCTCGAGTCCCGAGCCGACGCTGGCTACCGGCTTCGGCCAGCCGGAGAAGTGGCCATAGCCCCGGTAGGCCTCGAACTGCTGGACGTCGTCGCTGAGGAAAAGGCCAGCGGCTGCAACCGACTCGGCCTGGAAGGATGCATCGAAGTCGATCGGCAGGGCAAGCCACCGTTCGCCGAGCCAATCCGGCGCAATGGGCGGGCTCGGGTCCTTGACGATAGGTACCCCCGCGATGATGACGTCTGCTCCGGCAACTGCGTTCTGCGCATCGGATGCCGGTTCGACGCAGCCCTCGAGCTGACCCGGCCGCTCTGGATGGATGTCGTAGGCGGCGATCGACACTGCCGAGTTGAGCATGTTCAGGACACGTGCGTGGTAACGGCCCTGCTCACCGCAGCCGATGATGGCAGCGCGCGTCCAGCCGGGCGGTGCCCAACGGCGCACGCAGACGCCGCTTGCCGCGGCGGTGCGCACGGCGGTGATCTCCATCGCGTCGATCACTCCGATCGGGAACCCTGTCTCGCCGTCATTGATCACGATGAGTCCCGAGATGTAGGGGAGTCCCCGCCGCTTGTTGGAGCGGAACGCTCCTATCCATTTCAGGGCTGGCAGGTCCTCATCCGCGAGGTACGACGGCATAGCGTGGATGAAGCCATTCGCGCGTGGATGAACTGCGGGCTTTGGTGGAAGCTCCACTCGACCTGCCGCCATCGCCAGGTAGGTGCGCTCGACGAGGTCGACCTGGGTCGCAAGGGGAGGCATGAGCGACACGACATCGGCGCGGGACAGGTAGACGAGTTCTGCTGATGACACCGGTAGCCCCGGATCAGCGAGCCAGGTGGTGCGCTGACGTCGGCTCAACCCTGAGCTTCACGCGCCGCTCGCCGGGCGTCAGCCAGGGGTATTCGTCCTCGCCGATGTACTTCTTGGCGAGCCTGTTGATCGAGTCGATGGCCGCGTCACCCTCGACGAACTCCACCACCTTGCCGCGGATCTCGACGTTCTCGTAGGCGTTCCCCTGCTCGTGCATCGACAGGGTGAGGCGCGGGTCTCGCCGCAGGTTCCTCTCCTTGCGACGCCCGATCGCGGTGTTCATGATGATGTCGTCGCCCTCGATATCGACCCACATCGCGCTGACCTGCGGCCAGCCGTCCGGATTGATGGTGGCGAGGTGCCAGAAGTTCGGGGCTTCGAGCTTGGTGCGCACCGCATCGGGGAGCTTCGTCATCGTCATTCCTCCTGGTTGCCGTTGTCTGCAAGCGTATCCATGTGCCCGCTCGAGCTTGACGCCGCGTCAGCGAGGCGCGTGCGTGGTACGTTCCGCGTCATGGCCGCGACCGACCTCAACGCGCCCGAACTCGGGATCGACGCGATCGATGCTCGGGCCTCCGGCGAGAACTTCCCCGTGGTCTCGCTGCTCGCGCCCCGCCGTGCCCAGCCGCATCTTCGGGCAATCTACGGCTTCGCGCGCCTCGTCGACACGCTCGGCGACGAGGCTGCTGGCAACCGGCTTGCGCTTCTCGACGCGCTGGAGGCTGAGTTGGACGCCTGCTACGAGGGCATGCCGCGCACGCAGCTCATGCAGCGTGTGCACGCGACGATTCGTGCCCACAGCCTCCCCCGCGAGCCCTTCGCACGGCTGATCGAAGCGAACCGCATCGACCAGTCCGTGCACCGATACGCGACCTGGGAGGACGTACGCTGGTACTGCTCCCACTCGGCCGAGCCGGTTGGGCGTCTCGTGCTCGGGATCTACGGTCGGCTCGGCGAGCCAGAGCTCGTCGAGATGTCCGACGACGTGTGCACGGGGCTCCAGCTGACCAACTTCCTTCAAGACCCACCGCGCGACTACGCGCTTGGTCGCATCTACCTTCCGCAGGAGGACCTGGAGCACTTCGGCGTGGAGGAGCGCGACTTCGCAGGCGACGGCTCGGCTAACCTCGTCCAGCTGATGCGGTTCGAGGCAGAGCGGGCACACGGCCTGCTCGGGCCCGGCATCACGCTCGGCCGAGCGATGGGCGGCCGGGCCGGCGCGTCGGTGGCGCTGTTCGCCCGCGGCGGGCTTGCGGCGCTCGCGGCTCTGGAGCGGGCCGGCTGGGACGTCTTCAGCGGCCGACCGGCCCCGAGCAGGTGGACCTTCGCGCGGCTCACCGTGGCACAGCTCGTCCGTCGATGAGAGTTGCGGACGCCTACGCAGCCTGCGGAGAGATCACGCGTCGCGAGGCGCGCAACTTCGCTCTCGGGATCATGGTGTTGCCGCGGCCCAAGCGGGAGGCTCTGACAGCCCTCTATGCCTTCGCACGCCGTGTCGACGACATCGCCGACGGCGCTGACCCACCGGCCGTTCGTGCCGCAGCCCTCGCCGTGGTACGGGACTCGCTTGACACCCTGCCACGCGTCCCAGCTGGCGACCCGGTGTTGATCGCGCTCCGCGATGCGATGGTCCGTTACCCCATTCCGCGCGGGTCGCTGCTGGCGCTGCTCGACGGAGCCCAGTGGGACGTCGAGCGATCTCGCTACGAAACCTGGTCGGAACTACGAGCCTACTGCCTGCGGGTCGCGGGTGCGGTCGGTGTGGCCTGCACGGCCGTGTATGGGCCAACAGACCTCACGCGCGCGGTTCCGCTCGCTGAGTTGCTCGGCATCGCGCTCCAGCAGATCAACATCATGCGCGATGTCCGCGAGGACTGGCTCATGGGGCGCGTCTACCTTCCTCAGGATGAGCTTGCTCACCACGGGGTGACTGAGGAGGATCTTGCCGCGGGCACGCTCGACGCCGGCTGGCGCGAGCTGATGGAACTTCAGGCGAATCGGGCTCGAGCACATCTCGTGGGAGGATTCGGGCTGCTCGACTTGCTTGACGCGCGTAGCTCGCTGTGCGTGAGGACGCTGGCGGGTGTCTACTCCGGTCTGCTCGATGAGATCGAGCAGTGCGGCTTCGATGTCTTCTCTGCCCGCGCTGGGATCTCGACCGGCGCCAAGCTTCGCGTCGCAGGAGTCGGGATCATCGGCGCTCTTGCCGGCCGTGCGCCGCGCGTCGTGCAGGGCCCGCTTGCGTAACGGTCCGCTGCAGCTGTTCGTCCGGGCCGTCGCCCCGGTCGGCGCGCGCGGAGCCACCCCTACTACGCTTGCGGCTAGAGGGCTGGCGAGTGAGCGCAGCGAGCAGTGCGAAGAGTCCGTCGGTCGTCGTCGTCGGCGGCGGTCTCGCTGGTCTGGCGGCAGCTCTCGATCTTGCCGACGCCGGTGCGGTGACCACGTTGTTCGAGGCGCGTCCGACCCTGGGAGGCGCCGTGCAGACGCTGCCCGAGCGAGCCAGCGATCCATCGCCGCCGCCCGACAACGGTCAGCACGTCGCGCTCGGCTGCTGCTCCGAGTACCTTCGCTTCCTCGATCGCATTGGCCAGGCTCACTCGCTTGACCGCATCAAGCTGTCGATGCCGGTCATCGACGAGGCTCGGCGGCAGGCCACGATCGGCTCCGGGCTGACCGAGCTGCTTGGCTATCGGCACCTCAGCCTGCGTGAACGGTTCTCGGTAGCTCGCGTTGTCAGGCGACTCGGCCGCCTCATGCCGGAGGCTCACGACCACGAGACGTTCGGCGATCTCTTACGCCGGCTCGGCCAGGCCGACCGTGTGATCGATCGCTTCTGGGACGTCTTCATGCGCCCTGCGCTCAACCTCCGCACTGACGAGGCAAGCGCTGCGCTCGGCGTTTTCACTGTGAAGATAGCCCTTCTGGGGCCGAAGGGAGCCAGCGACCTGTTGATACCGAGAGCACCACTCGGCGCGATGCACGGCGAGGCGGCCGCGGCGGCGCTCGAACGTGCCTCGGTCACGCTCCGGCTGCGGGCTCGGGTGAGCTCGCTCGAGCCGGGCGGCCTCTGCCTGAGCGGCGGGGAGCGCGTTCCCGCCGGTGCGGTCGTCCTCGCCGTGCCCCCGGAGGAAAGCGCCGCACTGCTGGGTGAGCAGGCACCGGCACTTCAAGACTCACCGATCGTCAGCGTCCACCTGTGGCTCGACCGGCGGATCCTTGGCCCACCGCTCGCCGCACTCCTGGGGAGCCCGGCGCACTGGATCTTCGACCGTGGCCGACTGATGGGCCATGAACCACACCGGGGTCAGTACCTCACCGTTGTCTCGAGCGGCGCCCCCGAGTTAATGGAAGAGCGCGGCCGGGACATCGTCGAGCTCATGGTCGGCGAGCTGACAGCTCGGCTCGGGGAAGCGGAGCCACTGTGGTCGCGTGTCAGCAGGGAGCCGTGTGCGACGTTCGCCGGTCGGCCCGGCACTGCCACGCTGCGCCCCGGAGTCGAGACCGGCCGCGGGAGGGTCGTGCGTGCCGGAGCATGGACGCAGACAGGTTGGCCCGCCACCATGGAAGGAGCCGTGCGCAGCGGGCGGACTGCCGCAGCCGCGGCCCTTGCGCACATCGGCGGCTAGCTGGAGAATTCGGCGACCCCAGAGGGTGCTTCCATCGAGGCGCTTCTGACGGGCGGGGTGGGTGGTTGGGGTTGCGGCGCCGCCTGGCAGAGGGCCGAGCACGGATCCGCCCGGCTTCTCTGCGTTCCCGGGCGATTCACAGGGCAAAGGCCCGCCCAATCACCAACCGCCCAGGGTGGGTCAACCGCCAGATAGGCCGGCGCACCAACCTCTGGTCGGGGACCCTTCCCCCACAACCCGTCTCCCTGATCGGGCTTGCCGTCGGCGTTATCATCGAGCAGAATGACGCATCGCTCGCCGCTCGCTGCCACCCTGCCGGCCCGCCTGCTCGGAACCCGTCTTGATCACGAACAACAAGACAACCAGCCAAAGGGAGACCCACCAGCGCACCACGCCTAGAGCAGCCAGCGATCAAACCGACGAGTTACACCACCAGCTGGGACCGGATTCTGTCCAGGGGTTCTGGTTAGGTATGGCCAGACAAGCGCTTTTCAGTCAAGCACTTTGATGCTAGGATTCAGTTAAGAAATCCTATCGTGCCATAGGTAGAAGGTGTCCAACCCATGACAGGATATTTGGCTCAGGTCAGTGCGCGAAGACCGCTTGTGACTATGGGCATTTGGGGCGCGCTTGGGTTGATTGCGCTGGCGCTCAACGTGATCTTCCTCGACAGCGCAACGACCACTGAGCTACGAGTGGGTGCGGAGTCACACAAGGCCGCCGCTCTGCTAGAAGACCGCCTCCGGGGCCCTGCACCCCAGAGGGAAGTGGTAGTCGTTCGGTCGGAATCCCTGACCGTCGATGACGCCGCTTTCCGCAAAAAGGTCGAATCAGTGCATGGCAAGATTGTTGCGCTAGGAAGAGAAAAGGTGACCTCAGCCTTCCACTACTATCAGACCAACGACCTGTCTCTCGTATCTGACGATCGCAAGAGCACCTTAATGTCGCTGATCGTGACCGGAGACTTCGAAAAGTCCGTGGAGAATGTGGTAGACATCCTTGCTGTTGTCAGGGAAGCTAACGCGGAGAACGGCTTTGAGGTGCTGATGGTGGGGTTTGCCAGCATCGCTCATGAGACCAACGAGCTTAGTACGAGCGACCTGGAGCAGGGGGAGCGGATCGGCATCCCGGTGGCTCTGCTCATCTTGCTCGTGCTCTTCGGCACTGTCGTAGCTGCTTTTATACCCATCGGGCTAGCCATTGCTTGCATCGGTATTGCCTTGGGAGCAACGGCCGTTATTGGACAAGTCTGGGAGTTGGCTTTTTTCGTCACGCTGATGATCACGATGATCGGGTTGGCGGTGGGAATTGATTATTCGCTTTTTATAATATCCCGCTTTCGGGATGAGTTGAACCGCGGTTTGGCGACGCGGGAAGCGGTAGCAAGGGCTGGCGATACGGCAGGCCGCACAGTGCTGTTCAGCGGCCTCATCGTGGTCGTTGCTCTCTGTGGCATGCTAATCGTGCCTTTCTCATTTTTCCAGTCTCTTGGCCTTGGCGCGATCTTGGTGGTTCTGATTGCTTTGGCGGCCGCCCTCACTTTGCTGCCGGCTATGCTGGCGCTGCTTGGCCCGAGGATAAACCGGCTTCCGGTTCCCTTTGCCGGCAGGGTCAAGACCGTAAGCTCCGAAATGCCTGGCAAGAGCTTCTGGGAGTTCTCGACGCGCGTGACTACCCGGTTCCCTCTTATCAGCATCATCGCTATCGGAGCACCGATGGTCGCAGCGGCTGTGTTCTATTTCCAGATCGTTACGGGACTTAACGGGGTTGACACTCTCCCCGAAGGCACCCAGACCCGGGAGGCTTTCTTCGCCGTGGAGGAGGATTTTTCGCTTGGGTTGACCAACCCGACGGAAGTAGTCGTCAGCGGGGATCTCGCCAGCCCTCCCGTGCAGGAGGCCATCGAAAGGCTCCAGGCCATGCTCGCAGATCACGAAGCTTTGGAAGTCGCTCCAGCACCGGCTGTCAACCCCTCGGGAGACGTTGCGCTGCTGGCGATCGCCATCCCCGGGGCGCCTCGTAGCCAGGAGGCGGTGGATATCGTGACCACAATCCGTGAGGAGTACGTCCCCGCCGCCTTCACCGACGTGGCAGCCACCGTCTGGGTCGGCGGCGAGACAGCAGCCTCAGCCGACGTGTCCTCCATCGTTAGCACGTACACGCCCTTCGTGTTCACCTTTGTGCTCGGCTCCAGCTTCCTGGTATTGCTGCTGGTCTTCCGGTCGATAGTCATCCCAGTCAAAGCCGTCGCGTTGAATCTCCTCTCCGTCGGCACCACATACGGCCTGATGGTCATCGTCTTCCAGAAGGGGGTAGCCACCGACCTGCTGGGCTTCCAGCACGCGGAAGTCATTGACGCGTGGATTCCTCTGTTCCTCTTCTCCATCCTGTTTGGGCTGTCCATGGACTACCACGTCTTCCTGCTGAGCCGCATCCGCGAACGTTACGACCAGACCGGAGATAACACCGAAGCGGTTGCCTTTGGACTACGGGCGAGCGCGAAGCTCATCACCGGCGCTGCCTTCATAATGGTTGCGGTGTTCGGCGCATTCGCTTCGGGGGAGACCCTCATCAACCAGCAGGTGGGCTTCGGCTTAGCCGTCGCAATATTTTTAGATGCAACCCTGATCCGGTCGGTCCTGGTCCCCGCCTCCATGAAATTGCTGGGCCAGCGGAACTGGTATCTGCCATCCTGGCTGTCTTGGCTGCCTGATGTACGAGTAGAGCCGGTCGAGGAAAGAACAACCAGAGCATGAAGGGTCTGCAACCACGCTTCGCCATTGCTTGCCAGGTTATGGCAAAGGATCAAACTGGCTCCTCTTTCCCGCTCCTGGCCCTGAGCTAGCATCTCTGTGGCTTCCGGGTTCTTGCTTTTTTTTGGGAATGCCAGCGGGCCTGGCTGTCCCCTCTTATTTCCACAGGGTGATGGCGAAACAGCGAAATTACGTTCCTGCAACTGCACCCGATGAAGATCCCAACCGACTACCTATCCGGCTACGGGATCGCTCACACTATTGAGCCGGACATGGCGTTCAAGTACATCGCGCATATGCACATTGGAGGCCTCCAGGCCGATCAGCTGATTGAATATCTCAACTCCTTGAGACCAGAGCAAGTGGTGCGCTTCATCGAAGCCGGCATTGATCAGAACGAGAGTGCCCTTCGAGACGCATCCGCTGTCGTACGTGGTTTCTTTCAAGAAATGGCGAATGCTCCCGATCGGGTAGATGTTTTCTCTTTCGCTTCAGGAATACGGATGCTTCACCGGAATTCGCGATTGATTCTTGGTGCATTTGTCGGGAGGATTTTGATAGAAGTTGTTTCTACTAATATTAGCAAGTCCTTCTTCATAACCAGTAGGTTCTGCGACCAGGGTGTGAGGCGCCTTAGACAGAACAATTGCCACATGGTCGAAATCTATCTTACCCGGCGGTCTAGAGAGAATCGGTGATGGCTGGAGACTGTCTGTGCGTATCCGATTGGTTTATGCACAGATTCGATATTCCTTGAAAACTCTGATGAATGGGACACTGAGGCGTGGGGCACGCCCATTAGCTCAGCACATCTCAGCTTTTCAATTACCGTGTTTTCCGACAAGAGTCCTGTACCACTCGAAGCGCCTGGGCGGTACCTACAGTGGCGCAGAAGGGGAAAGCTGTATGTCCGTCTGGCGCTACGCAGACCATCTGATGGGCATCCCCGAGACGATACTGTACCGGAATGAAGCAGAAGATTGGAGGCTATTCAAACTGGCAAGAGATGTGAGCCTGCCTCTGATTTAGAGCCGATATCGACGGCATACTTACTAATTAACTCCGCCCCACTGATGATAGGAATCAAAGAAGGACTGTTCCGTCGGAATCCTGTAGAATACGTGTTTAAAATCTTACGTGCACGGATCAGAGATTTGCTTGCTAATGAGTTGAGATACCCGAAGGGATGGACAGTTGGAATCCTGAGATTGTTTAGAATGCAACAGTAAGGCAGTCGAGTCATGCAAAGAATTGGCGCCAAGGTAAGGCAAGCTCTTATTTCTCCAGTTTCACCATCAATCTTGAGGCTTCTTACTTCGATGAAGCAGGCATTGAATGGCAGTTGCCTGATCATGTCTTCTCAGAGAAAGCGATCAAGCGGGATGTCTAAGCGCCGTCACAGCAGCGTATCTCTCAGTGCGCCGTGGCGCAGCCTGGGGTCGGCAGGGAGCTTGCAGAAACGCGAGAGGAGAGCTTGCGGACGCTTTGCTGTGGGGAAGGCAAGAGCGCCGAGGCGGTGCGGGGATGTAAAATGGGGCGACGCAGGGCCCCCGTGACGTGGGAACGTCTTGTCAGGGTGTAATCCCCGGGTTTGAGGGCGGGCAACGGGCGTGCGAGCCGCTCGGTCGGCAGGGACATACTCGGAGAGGTGGTCTTGCGGGATGTGTCCGGCGGCAACCACCACCGACGCTGGGTTGAAGAGCGAGGAGGGCGGTCCAGCTCGCTGGATACCAAGGGCGGACAGGGGGAAATCTGGATGGACGTCAGCGGGACCACGGGGTACCGCAGATCGGGCATCGGTGGAAATCACGTTGCTCGAGAGCGTGGATCGGGGTGGGGGACCGCTGGAAGCTGAGGGTGCACCTGCGGCTGATTGGCGGGCAGTCGCCTGCCAGGCGAGTCCACGACGCCGCATCCGCCGCCAGAGCACGGGTCGGCAGATGTCTATCTGCGACCACGCGCACCGCCGGGGAAACTTGCCCGTGCCCTGCGCCGGACGCTCTACCATGCCCGCACCAAGTCGCCGCGAGCGCTACCAGCGGCCGACGACAACTCAGTCCTCCAAGAGCCAGCACAGAAGCGCTGCTGTCCTTCACCGGCAGCTGGCCACAACAGCTGCCGTGCCATCCCCTGACGACTGCCTCGGCGGTTACGGCCGGGACGTCCACCGGCTCAAGACTCGATCGGAATGGAGACCGGTCCGCGGACTGCCGGGTGACCCACGTTGGCGACGGGCCCTTCCCCTGCTTCCGCAGCGCCTGGGAGGCGGAGCCGGCCACCCCGACCACCGAGAACGCGCCTCGGGCAGGCGGCCGCCGCGGGAGTTCGAGCGGACGGGGCAAGTTTCATGTCGGAATGTGGAAGCGCTAAGCTAGGACGCCGTGTCGCCTGCAGGAGCTCACGAACCGCCTGTCTCGGAGCGTTTAGTGAAGACGTCTCTTGCTCCCTACTTGTCGAGGCGGTTGCCAGCGCAGTGAGTGTGCGGGCGGTCTCTCCTGTCGATCGGAGCGTCGAGCAGGGTGCCGAGCGGCTGCTGTCGCTGCAGAAGCCGGGCGGCTGGTGGGCTGGCGAGCTCGAGTCGAACGTAACGATCACGGCGCAGCACCTGTTCTTCCTCGAGTTTCTCGGGTTGCGAGACGAGGAGACGACCGAGCGCGTCGCCGCCGAGCTGCTTGCCCGCCAATGTGCCGATGGCCTCTGGACGATCTACCACGGGGGCGAGCCGGACCTGTCAGCGACCATCGAAGCCTACGCAGCGCTGAGGTTGGCAGGCCTCGGCGCGGATGACGAGCGGCTGGCGTCTGCGAGACAGTTCTGCGAGGAAGCTGGCGGTATCGGCTCGGCTCGGGTCTTCACCCGTATCTGGTTTTCGCTGCTCGGCATGTGGGACTGGCAGGATGTGCCGGTGCTGCCACCTGAGCTCGTGCTTCTCGGGCCAGAGGCGCCGCTCTCGCTCTACACCTTCGCCTGCTGGGCTCGGCAGACGATCGTTGCGCTGGTGGTTGTCATGCACGAGCAGCCGGTGCGTCCGATTCCAGCGGATCGGACCATCGTCGAGCTCGATCTTGGCCCTGCCCCCCGCGCTCGCAGCTCGTTGTGGGACGATGCCGAGGGGCTGCTCAGGCTCTATGCGCGCAGCCCGATACAGCCCGGCCGGGCGAAGGCACTTGCCTTGGCGGAGCGGTGGATCATCGATCGACAGGAGCTCGACGGCTCGTGGGGCGGGATTCAGCCGCCGTGGGTCTGGTCGGTGATCGCGCTCATCGTTCGCGGACACGGTCTCGACTCGCCGTACGTGCGACGGGGCATCGATGGCTGGAAGCGATTCTTGCTCGACGTCGAGAACAGACGCCGTCCAGAGGCATGCCAGTCACCCGTGTGGGACACGGCGCTTGCGATCATCGGTCTGCGCGCGGCCGGCGTCTCGGCCAGCGAGCCCGCGCTCGTGCGGGCTGGCGAGTGGCTGGTCGCGGAGGAGGTTCGGGCTCGGGGCGACTGGGCGATGCGCCTTCCCGGAGCGCCCGCAGGCGGCTGGGCGTTCGAGTACGACAACGACCTCTACCCCGATGTCGACGATGCGGCGATCGTTGGTCTCGCACTTCGGGAGCTCGGCATCGGCGAGGACGCCGTCAAACGAGCCTGCGAGTGGATTGTTGCAATGCAGAGCGCGAACGGCGGCTGGGGGGCCTTCGATGTTGACAATGACGCCGAGTGGCTCCACGGGATCCCGTTCTGTGATTTCGGCTTTGTCATCGATCCACCAAGCGTCGACGTGAGCGCGCACGCGATCGAGCTGCTTGCCGGGATGCCGGCCTACCGCGATACGGTTGCGCGTGGCGTTCGCTACATCGTTGACGTGCAAGAGCGCGACGGCTCGTGGTTCGGACGGTGGGGTGTCAACTACGTCTACGGCGTCGGCGCGTCTCTGCCGGCACTCAAGGCCGTCGGCTTCCAAGGAGATCATCCGGTTGTTCGGCGGGCTGTCGCCTGGCTCGAAGCGCATCAGAACGCTGACGGAGGCTTCGGCGAGGACTGCCGCTCGTACAACGACGAGCCTGAGGGAAGCGCATGGCGTGGCTACGGGTTTTCCACGGCGAGTCAGACAGCCTGGGGGCTGATGGGGCTGGTCGCGGGGGGTGCCGCACGATCGGCTGCCGCGGAGCGCGCCGCTGCGTGGCTCTGCGAGACGCAGCGCCCCGACGGCGACTGGGACGAGGTCGAGTTTACGGGCACGGGTTTCCCGCGCGCCTTTCTAATCCGTTACCACCTGTACCGCATCTTGTGGCCGCTGATCGCGCTCGGCCGCTACCGCTCCGCGCTCGGGTGATCGCGCCTGCGGTCGCTGACACCCGTTGAGGGCCTACGTCACTGGGGCGACCGGGTTCGTCGGCGGCCATGTCGCAAAGGCTCTGGCCGCGGCGGGTGCCGATGTTCGCACCGACCGCGTTGATCTGCGCGACGCAGCCGCGGTCTTGCGGGCTGTCGAGGGCTGCGACGCCGTCTTCCACGTCGCTGCTCTTTATAGCTACGACGCCGACCGGGAGGCGATCGAGGCCGTCAACGTCGGGGGCACGAGGCATGTCGTCGAGGCGTGTGTGCGCCACGGCGTGTCGCGGCTCGTTCACACGAGCACTGCGGGTACCTGCGGGCCGGTCGAGGGCCGCGTTGCGACTGAGGAGGACGAACCGCCTGCATGGGAGCTGAAGGTGCCCTACAAAGCGACGAAGCTCTCGGCCGAACGCCTCGTGTTGGCCGCGGCGGCCGAGGGTCTCGATACGGTTGTCGTCAACCCGACGACGCCGGTTGGCGAAGGCGATCGCAAGCCCACGCCGACCGGAAGGATGGTCGCCAGCGTCGCTCGTGGCCGAATCAAGGGCTACGTCGCCACGACGGGCCTGAACGTCGTCAATGTTCATGACGTGGCGCAGGGCCATCTGCTGGCATACGAGCGCGGTGAGGCAGGTCAGCGTTACCTGCTCGGCGGCACGAACCTCGCCCTGCGCGAGCTCTTCGCGGTCGTTGCGGATCTTGCCGGCCGCCCGCGGCCACGCGTCCGTGTGCCGTATGCTGTGGCAGCAGCCGCCGCGGCAGTGCGGCTCGCGAACCCGAACGAGGTGCGTCTCGCCCGGCTACCAATGTACTTTTCGTCGGAGAAGGCTCAGAATAGGCTCGGCTACCAGGCAGGACCCATCGAGCCTGCATTGAAACGAGCAGTCGCCGACGCACTAGGCGAAGAGAAGGAAGGAGTATGAAGTTTCCGCTGAGGAGCACCGTCCAGATTGGGCGCTACGTCGCCTCACAGCGGCGGGAGCAGCGCTACCCGCTCGTCATCATGCTCGAGCCCACCCTGGGCTGCAACATCGCCTGCATCGGCTGCGGCAAGATCCGCGAGTACGAGTCCAACAAGGCCCGGCTGACCGTCGAGGAATGCCTGGACGCGGCAGTCCAGTGTCCGGCTCCCGTGATCTCGGTCTGCGGCGGGGAGCCGCTCATCTTCAAGGGCATCGAGGACGTCGTCGCAGGCTTCATCGAGATGAAGCGCAATGTGCAGCTCTGCACGAACGCGCTGCTCTTGTGCGAGATGCTCTCAGACTTCAAGCCTGATCCGCGGCTCACCTTCGTCGTGCACCTCGACGGCATGCAGGAGATTCACGACTACATCTGCGACTACCCCGGTCTCTGGGAGATCGCGATCGACGCGATCAAGGAGACGCGCGCGAGCGGCTTCCGCGTCACGACGAACACGACCATTTTCAAGGAGACCGACACCGACGACGTGCTCGAGATGATGCGGTACCTCACAGACGAGGTCGGCATCGACGGCATGCTCGTCGCCCCCGGCTACCAGTACTCGCAGATCGATCCGTCGCTGACGATGACGCGGTCTGAGCACGAAGAGAAGTTCCGCAAGATTCGCGCCGGCGCGCGAGAGAACGACTACCGCTGGCTCGCCAGCCCCGTTTACCAGGACTTCCTGACCGGGGACCGGGAGCTGCCGTGCGCGCCCTGGGGCTCGGTCACGCGCAACCCCTACGGTTGGAAGGGCCCCTGCTATCTGCTGACAGATGGGATCTTCCCCACGTACGAAGCGCTCGTCGATGGGATCGAGTGGGAGCGCTACGGCCCGGGCAACGACCACCGCTGCGAGCACTGCGGCATCCACTCGGGCTTCGAGCCGGCGGCGACGATCGCGACCACGGACAGCCTCCGCGAGACCGTTCGCAGTCTCGCCTGGACGCTGAAGTAGCGTGGCGGACGGCCAGGTGACGCTGGCCTGCGCGCTTGCATCCGAGGAGCGCGCCGCTCGGAGGGGCGGGGCCCATGCCGTTCGGGTTGGCATCGGAGCTCATCTCCCGCTCCCGGCCGGGCCGTTGGCGAGCTTCGGTGTTGCCGGCGCGCTCGTGCCAGGAGTCGAGCCAGGCACGCTGCTGACCGCCCGCCGCGTCGTCAACGAGGGCGGCGCGGTGCTCTGGGAGGGCGAGCCGCTCCCGGTGCCAGGTGCGGCCGAAGCGGTGATCTGCTCGGCGCGCCGCGTCGTCGATGCCCCTTCAGAGCGTGAGCAGCTCGCGGCTCGAACGGGTGCCGTCGCGGTTGAGATGGAGAGCGAGCGGCTTGCCGCGACCGGGCGGCTTGCCGGAACGGTGCGGGCGATCGCGGACGGGCCGGAGCGCCCGCTCGGCGGTCTCGCTCGCGCGGCGACAGCGGGCGGCGGTGTCGCCTGGCGCGGCGTGATCAGGGCATTCATCACGGAACCGCGCCGCGCGCCGCGCGCCGCACGGGCGTCCATTCGCGCGCTGGCATCATTGGAGCGGGCGGCAACAGCGATCTCAGGAGAACGACCCCATGGCAGGTAAGCGAGTCTTGATTGCGGCGCCACGGAGTTTCTGCGCCGGCGTTGTTCGTGCGATCGACATCGTCGAGAGGCTCCTCGATCAGCATGGGCCGCCGGTCTACGTGCGCCACCAGATCGTCCACAACGTGCACGTGGTGCGCGATCTCGAGGAGCGCGGGGCGATCTTCGTGGAGACCGAGAGCGAGGTACCCGAGGGAGCCCTCGTCGTGCTGTCCGCCCACGGCGTCTCGCCTGAGGTCTACCGCAAGTGCGACGAGCGCAAGCTCGAGGTGGTCGACGCGGTGTGTCCGCTCGTCTCCAAGGTGCACGCTGAGGCGCGTCGCTACGCGGGTCGAGGCCTCAAGATCGCCTTGGTCGGCCATGCCGGACATGAAGAGGTGATTGGAACGATGGGGGAGGCGCCGGAGGCGATCAGCCTCGTCGAGACGGTTGAGGACGCACGCCACCTCGAGGTGGAGGACGGCCAGCAGGTCGCCTACCTGACACAGACCACGCTGTCGGTCGATGACACGTCCGATGTCGTCGATGCGCTGCGAGGTCGCTTCCCCAGTCTGGTTGGACCTCCATCGGCCGACATCTGCTACGCGACACAGAACCGCCAGGACGCCGTCAAGCAGATCTGCGAGGAGGCAACGCTCGTGCTCGTGGTGGGCTCGGTGAACAGCTCGAACGCGAATCGGCTGGTCGAGGTCGCGCACGTCGCCGGCGCCGAGTCGTACCTGATCGACGACGCGGGGTCTCTCGATTCCGCGTGGCTCGAGGGCCACGACGTGGTCGGCCTGACCGCGGGCGCCTCATCCCCGGACACGCTCGTCGACGGCGTGGCCGATCGGCTCGCTGAGCTCGGCTACGAAGATCGCGAAGAGGTCGAGCTCACACGCGAGGACGTCTACTTCCGGCTTCCGCCGCGGCTGCGGGATGAAGCCGACGAGCGGCAGGCGTCAGCCGATCCGGCCGCGTAGCCCCACGAGCCAGCTCTCCGCCTGATCCCACGCCAGGTTGGCGTCGCGCCGCGCATCCGCGGCGACCTCGCCGGCGGCCGGGTAGGAGCCCAGGAACCGCACGTCGGCCTGCTTGGCGTGGATGTTCTTGAGGCAGTCCCCGACGCGCTCGTCGGCGATGTGACCGATCAGGTCGATCACGAAGCAGTAGTCGCCGAGCTCGCGCTTCGTCGGTCGGGATTGGAGATGGCTCAGGTTGATCGCCCGCGCCGAGAACTCCTGGAGGATGTTCACGAGGCTGCCGGGGCGGTTCGCGCGCTGGAAGGCGACGATCGATGTCTTGTCGTGCCCGGTCGCCGGCGGGATTCCATCGCGTGCGACGAGCACGAACCGCGTGCGGTTCTCGGGGTGATCCTCGATGTCGGCCTTGAGCACGTTCAGCTCGTACGCCTCCGCAGCGCGGGCTGTGGCGATGGCAGCCGTCTCGCTGTCGCCATGCTCGACGAGGCTCTGTGCTGCCTCGGCGGTAGAGCTTGTGGTGTCGAACGCCACGTCGGGGAGCTCGCGCGCGAGGTACTTATGGCACTGGGCGATCGCGTGCGGGAACGAGACGACCCGCCTGATGTCCGCAAGCGCGGTGCCTGGCTTCGCAACGAGGCAGAGTTCGATGTGGAGAATCACCTCGCGCTGGATGAGCAGGTCGAGATCGAACGCCAGCGTGTCGACCGTGATGTTGACGCCGCCCTCGATCGAGTTCTCGATCGCAGCGAGCCCGAGGTCGACGTCCCCCGCGTGGGCTGCCTCGAGCACGTCGGCAATCGACGACATCGGCCTGAGCTCCGCGCCCGCGAGGTCAGGCTCGGTCAGGAGCGCCTGCTCGTGGAACGTGCCTCGGGGCCCCAGAAAGGCGATCGCCTGCGTCGGCTTGGCTTGCGCCATGCTGTCCAGGATAGTTTGGGGCCCGCGGGCGCCGGCTGCCTGAAGTGTGGGTGGGGCCGGGCTGTTGGGTCCAGGGCACAACGTGACCCGATGCTCCCTCCGCCTTCACCGATGGATAGGGCGCTGCTTACGAGCCTGCGAAGGGTTGCTGCGCCAGCCGAGCGGGTGAGAAATGGGCGGAAAGCACTCTGCCCGCAGAGCTGGTCACGATGCGGTTGTAAGATCTCTATGCGCGGCCGCTGGTAATGATGGGCATCGCGAGCTTTGGCTCTCGCTCGTTGTGCGGACCCGGGCTCGTTGTGCTGACCCGGCGTGAGCGAGGCGACGCGCCCGCGCCGGGATGGTTTGGTCGCTCTGCCGTTGGGTCTGCCGATCCAGGTCAGCACCCCTAGCCGAGCCCGAGCGAACGGTTGGAGCCAAGAGCGAGCCCAAGCTGCCAAGAAGGGCGAGGTCGAGTCTGCGGCCGCGGTCGGGCCGCCGAGAAGGGGGTACCCACCCCGAACGCTCCTGCTCCCAACCTCGATCCGGGGCGGCCGCGGCCGGGCCGTCGAGGAGGCTCTACCCACCCTCCACCCACCACCCGGGGGAGGGTAGCCAAGCCGGGCGCATGGATTTGTCACAACACTGTCAAGAAACTGCAAACAGTTCTGTGCAGCCTCAGGAAGCTGGAACGGCTCATGCGCGCGGGCAAGGCACGCCGTGCATCGGGAAGCTGGCGATGCCGATGGGCACGAGCAACGCACACTGCACACTCTGTGCAGCCTCAGGAAGGTGCCGCCGCTCTACGCAGCCGCGCAGCCAGCTCGCCCGTCTGGCTGGCGCGAAGGGAGCAGGCCTCGACCTGCTCGCCGTCCGCCCTGCTGTGAAGGGCTCAGCCGCGGCCGGTATGAGCTGTCTCGACCTGCTCGCCAGCAGCCCAGCTACCTCAGCCTCAGCGTGCAGCGCTCTGCGGGCCCCTCGCCGCGGCTGGATGTCTCGGCGCGCCAGCCTCCAGAGGACTGGCTGAACAGCGTGTCTCGGAACGGCGCCTAGTAGATCTGTGCCGCGAGCCGGCGGCGGTAGTGCACGCTCGCCGGGTGCTCGACGCCGAGCTCGCTGAAGAGTCCGACCATGATCTCGCGGATGCGATCCCGCGTGTCAGCGTCAGCGCCCTCGAGCTCGCCGAGCAGCCACTCCATGGCCCGCTCGTGGTCGTCCTCGGCGAGCGGGCCGAGGATCTGCGGGAACTCCCCGGTCTCCTGCAGCGTCTCGAGCATCGACGGCCCAGCGGGCTCGTCTTCGGGTTCATCCGCCTCCGATGTCGCGTCGACCGCTTCGTCTGCCGGGCCGATGAGCCCATCAAGGAACGCTGCCACGGACTGCGGCGGCTGGGCGCCTACGAACTCATCCACGACCTCGCCGTTCCTGAAGGCCTTGACCGCTGGGATGCCCCTGACGTCGTAGTGCTGCGCGAGCCGAGGGTTGGCGTCGACATCGACTTTGGTGAGCGCCACCCTGCTTGCCCGCGCGGCGACTTCGCGCTCCAGCACGGGTGTGAGCGCCTTGCACGGGCCGCACCAGTCCGCCCAGAAGTCGACAACGACCGGCACGCTGAGCGACCGCTCGATCACCTCGGTCTCGAATGTCAGTTCGGTGACGTCCATCACGGTGTCTCGGCGCGGCCCCCGCCCGTGTCGCTTGCAGCCAAGCCTTCGAGCGTGGCGCCGACGAGCGCCGGAAGCGTATCGATCTTGTAGCCGCCCTCCAGCAAAACCGCGAGGCGCGGAGCGAGCTCGCTCGCTCGCTCGGCCAGCTCGCGGAATCCCGCCCGTGTGACCCGCATACCGCCCAGCGGGTCCCCCAGCGCCGCGTCGTACCCGCACGAGATCAGGAGCAGCTCGGGTTGGAACGCCATGATTGCCGGCTCGATCAAGCGCTCCATCACTTCGACATACTGCTCGTCGCCGGAGCCCGCGTTGAGCGGGACGTTAATCGTGGTCTCGTTGCCCTCTCCCGGCCCGCCGGTGCCTGGGTAGAAGGGCCACTGGTGGATGGAGGCAAAGAGCACAGACCGGTCGTGCCAGAACAGCTCCTGCGTTCCGTTGCCGTGGTGGACATCCCAGTCGAGGATTGCGATGCGCGTCATGCCGAGCTCACGCTGAGCGAACCGCGCCGCGATCGCGATGCTGTTGAAGAGACAGAAGCCCATGGCTCGGTCGGAGAGAGCGTGGTGGCCTGGAGGCCGGCCCAGCGCGAACGCGCACCGCTCGACCGCCTCGATCGCTGCGCCCGCACCAAGCAGCGCGAGCTCGTAGCTCGACGGCGTGCAGATCGTGTCGGGATCGAGCTGTCTCGTGTGCCCGCTGGCCGACGTTGTCCGCACATGCTCGACGTAGCTCGGGTCGTGGCAGGCCTCGATCTGTTCTCGCGTTGCCGGCCGGGCCTCGTGGAAGGCCGGAAACGCGCCCTGAAGCGCCGACAGCCGCTCGGTCCGCTCCGGGTGAGAGCCTGTGGGGTGGAGTCTCGCGAAGTCGGGGTGGGAAATCAGCTCGCGCACTGCGCAGCGCGAGTGTAGGTGCTTGCAGCTCTTCGACCCCGTGCTTGGCGAGCGCTAGACTTCGGAGCCTCGTGCTCTGGTACCTGCTCATCTTCTTCGTGATTCTCAAGATCCCGACTGCGTGGATCGTGTGGGTCGTCTGGAAGGCCGTTCGGGCGGTACCCGACCCGCCAGGGGGCGGGGGAGCGCCGGGCGGCGGCTTCGGTCACGGGCCTCCTGCGCCATTCGTGCCCGGTTCGGGCCGCCGGCGTCCGCCGAGCCGGCGGGCTCGCGTCCCCGACCGTTCCGGACCTCACGATTCTCTCCGTCGGCACCGAGCGTTGCCGGCGCCTGCCCGCACGGGTGAGCGCTCGGGCGGCAGGCGCACATGGCGGTAGAGGCCACCGAGAGCACCAGCGAGAGCTGGACAACCCGCGAGATCGTCGGTGGCTACATCGCGGCCGCCGCGATCGCCGCCGGGCTGGGCGCAGTGGTCTACCTTCCGGGCCGCGTCGGGACGCTGGCGATCTTCCTGGCGCTCTTGGCCATCGGCATCGGTGGGTCCAAGAAGCGCGTCATGCCCTGGTCGCTCTTCATCGCAACCTTCGGGTGGATGGGCGGCATGATCGTGTCGGTCATGCTCGACCGCGCGATGTTCTAGCTTTCGATTCTCAGCACGTCGTCCCATCGGGTCTCCCTGGCTGCCTGGGAGCGAGGTGATCCACCGCCGGAGAGGGCCCCGCTGAAGCTGCGCGATCGTGCAGGGCGGGGCTCTCGTTGCTGGTCGCGCTCCTGCGCGGCGATGTAGGGATACCGCGCCCCCGCCGGGCACTTCAGGCTGAGCGAACGACCGCGCCTCTTCCCGCAGGTGGCTCCTTCCCGCAGGTGGTGCCTCCGGCCAGGGGTGGCCACGCAGGTTGGTCTCCACGTGTTCCGTCCGGCCGAGTGGCGTTCGCCAACGCCTACACCGCTGCTCCTGCAAGCGTTTTGGCCGGGTGGAGACAACCCTCCAGGGCGGCCTTTTCCGGTGCTCCTTCGGCTGTAGCGGTTCTCGCCAAAGGGCAGCACGGGGTTGCCTCTC